>NZ_JAUEIQ010000008.1:0-177174 GCF_030385545.1 Collinsella ihumii
CTATAGCATCGTCTGGCTGGCGTGCGGCTCGAAGCCGGCGGCGCGCAGCGCGTCGATGATCTGCTGCTTGTGCTCCGTGCCGTAGGCCTCGATGGTCACGCGCAGCTCCACCGCCGCGTTGCGGTTCGTGCTCACGAACTGGTTGTGCTCGAGCTTGATGACGTTGCCGTTCTGCTCGGCGATGGCGTTCGCCACGCGCACGAGCATGCCGGGGCGGTCGGGCAAAAGCACGCTCACCGTGAAGATGCGGTCGCGCTGGATGAGGCCGTGCTGGACGACGGAGGACATGGTGATGACGTCCATGTTGCCGCCGGACAGGATCGACACGACGCGCTTGTTCGTCGCCGGGAGGTGCTTCAGCGCGGCGACGGTGAGCAGGCCGGAGTTCTCCACGATCATCTTGTGGTTCTCGACCATGTCGAGGAACGCGACGATGAGCTCCTCGTCGGGCACCGTGATGACCTCGTCGAGGTTCTGCTCCAGATAGGGGAAGACCTCGTCGCCGACCTCGAGCACGGCGGTGCCGTCGGCGATGGTGTTCGCGCTGGGGAGCTTGACCGGACGAGAGGCCTCGAGCGCCGCGGTGAGGCTCGCGGCCCCCTCGGGCTCGACGCCGATCACGCGGATCTTGGGGTTGTAGAGCTTGGCGAACGTCGAGACGCCGCAGGCGAGGCCGCCGCCGCCCACGGGGACCAGGATGGTGTCGACGAGCGGCAGCTCCTGCACGATCTCCATGGCGATGGTGCCCTGGCCGGTGGCGACGACCGGGTCGTTGAAGGGGTGGATGAACGTGTAGCCGTGCTCCTCGGCGAGCTTGAGGGCGTGGTCGCACGCCTCGTCGTAGACGTCGCCGTGCAGCACGACCTCGGCGCCGTACTGCTTGGTGCGCTCGACCTTGATGAGCGGGGTCGTCGTCGGCATGACGACCACCGATTTGGCGCCCGCGCGGGTGGCCGCGTAGGCGACGCCCTGCGCATGGTTGCCGGCGCTCGCGGTGATGAGGCCGCGGTCGAGCTCCTCGGGCGTGAGCGTCGAGATCTTGTAGTAGGCGCCGCGGACCTTGTAGGCGCCCGTGCGCTGCATGTTCTCGGGTTTGAAGAACACGCGGTTGCCGGTCGCCTGGCTGAAGTACGGGCTCTCGACGAGCTCGGTCTTCTGGGTGACCTCCTTGACCTTGGCGGAGGCCTCCTCGAATGCGTCCAGCGTGAGCATATCGGTCATAGCGTGCGCCCCTCTTCTTAATTCCCATGGATGTGCTTTTGCGTTGTAAAGTATCACGTTCTCGGAGGCGGCGCAACGCGGGCCCGGTGCTTGGGGAACCTTTGGGGACAGTCCCTTTTTGTTCGCGACGGCGCACGTGCGCCGTCGCGAACAAAAAGGGACTGTCCCCAAAAGCTCAAATCTCGTTTCGGCTCTTTTCGCGTCGGGACGCTTGGCGTAGCATAGCCAAAACATCCGTGCGGAAATGAGGTCGACTATGGAGACGAAAGCTTGCGGGCGGGCGGGCGCCCCCTTGTTCCAGCTGCGCGATGCGCAGGTCGTGCGCGGGGGACGCACCATTTTGTCGGTCGACCGCTTCGATCTGGCCGAAGGCGAGCACGTGGCGCTGCTTGGTCCCAACGGCGCCGGCAAGTCGACGTTCATCCAGCTGCTCACGCGCGAGGTGTTCCCGCTCCATCGGGATGAGCCGCCCATGCGCTTCCGAGGCCAGGCCCGCCCGCTGCTCTCCGACATCAAGCAGGCGCTCGGCATCGTGTCCGCCACGATGCACGACCAGGTGCGCGTGCACCTGCCGGTCATCGACATCGTGTGCGGCGGCCAGTTCGGCACGCTGGGCCTGCCGCGCCACGTGGACGTGGACGACGCGGTCCGCGCCAAGGCGCTCGAGGCGCTCGATCGGCTGGGCATCGTCGACCTCTCCGAGCGCGACGTGATGACGCTGTCGACGGGCCAGGTGCGCCGCGTGCTGGTCGCCCGCGAGCTCATGAGCGACCCGAGCATCCTGATCTTCGACGAGCCCTGCACGGGCCTCGACCCCGAGGGCATGTACCACGTGCGCAACACCATGCGCCTGCTCGCCGAGGAGGGCCGCTCGGTGGTGCTCGTCACGCACTATCCCGAGGACATCATCCCCGCCATCGACCGCGTGCTGCTGATCAAGGACGCCCAGGTGTTCGCCGACGGCCCCAAGCGCGAGCTTCTGAACAGCCGGACCATGAGCGACCTGTTCGGCGTCCCGCTGGAGGTCGAGCAGCACGAGGGCTGGTACGCCCTGCGCGGCCGCTACTAGCGCGCATGGCGGCCCCGTGCAAATTCGGGGACGTACCTGCTGCGTGCATTTTTGCACGCAGCAGGTACGTCCCCGAATTTGCACGGGGCCGCTTGGGGGCCGATTTGCGCCGTTGCCGGTGCGGGCGCCGGCCGCATCCGCGGGGCGGGTATAAACGCGGGTGAGGTCCGTGTTCGTTCGCGAGGGAAGGAGCGCCTATGTTCTTCAAGAACGTGTTGGTTCCCTATGACGAGTCCGATCATGCGAGAAGCGCGCTGCATATCGCCTTCGGGATGGTGGGCGACGACCCGGATGCCACGGTCCACGTGATCTCGGTCGTGTCGTTCAACGCCGTGTCGATGCCCATGCTCGCCGGCGGCGCCTTCGACGACTCGTCCATCATGGCCAGCTCGGTGGACTACGACAGCATGATGGGCGCCATCGTCCATCGCGTGCGCGCCGACATCCAAAACGTCGTGGACGACGCCCTCGACAACGCGCAGTGCAAGATCGTGACCAACGCGAAGGTCGCGAATTCCCCGGTCGAGGGAATCGCCGAGTACGTGTCCGACCACGGCATCGACCTGGTCGTCATGGGTAGGCGCGGCCTGGGCGCCCTGCGCGGCATGCTCGGCAGCGTGAGCTTCGGCGTGCTGCGCTCGGTCGACGTTCCGGTGCTGACGGTCAAGTAGGCGCCGAGAGTCACCGATCGGTTCAATCCGCGCCACCGTGCTGCGCGGCGCGAGCGCAACGACCAGGGGTTCCTTGAGGCCGCCTTCGCCAATCCGTCCTCACTTGTGGGCAAACCGCGTCCGGTGTATGCCCGTCGTTCGCGTGGGCATAATAAGCCCGAGTGAACGAACGACGAAACGAAGGGAGCCGACATGGCTACGTTCTATAAGGATGAGAACGGCAATTTCCTGGCGAACATCAAGGGCGAGGCGGTGCCCGAGGGCTTCACCGCGCTCGAGCCCAACACGGTGGACGCCGCAACCGAGAAGCACGTCCCCTCTGTCGACCTGCAGCGCGACGGGCACATCATCCATGTGCAGATCGGCGAGGTCGAGCACCCCATGGTCGAGGAGCACTACATCGAGTGGGTGGCGCTCGAGGCCGATGACCGTCTCGAGGTCCACTATCTCAAGCCCGGCCAGACGCCGGTCACGTTCTTTGCCGGCGGCATGAAGTCCGGTACCATCTATGCGTACTGCAACCTGCATGGTCTGTGGAGCGCGAAGTTCTAAGCATGTAGCATCCCGTCGCCACCTGCGGCGGGGGATCGCCGCGTGCCGTGCAAAGAAGGGCCGTCCCGTGCGGGCGGCCCTTCGCTTATTGTCGCGCGCTCGCCTACGGGCGGGCGTCGAGCGGCTATCATGGATGCAGCGATGTGATGAGGGGATATCCGATGAAGCTTGCGTTGGCGCAGATCGATATGCGCCTTGGAGATATAGAGGGCACGTGCGCGCGGATCGCCGACCAGGCGGAGCTCGCCGCGCGCGCCGGTGCGAACCTGCTGTGCACGCCGGTCCCGCTGTTCGGCGGCATGCAGCCGACGACGCTCGTCGACTATCCCAACTACGAGAACGACCTGGTGGGCGGTCTTGTCGATGTGGCCCAGAGGGTGGAGCACCTCGGCGTCGACTGCCTGGTCCCCGCGGTGGTCGCCATCGAGCAGACCCCCTTCGTGGAGGCGTTCCTGCTGCGCGAGGGCCGCGTGCTGCCGCTGCGCACCATGTTCTCCCTGCGCACGGGAAGGTTCGATGTCGGCGTGTGGGAGCCGGCGGTCTTCGACGTTGCGGGCTCGCGCGTGGCCGCCGTCTTCGACCTGGAGCGCGACATGCCGCAGCTGCCGCGCGGATGCGACGTGGCGATCTATTTCCAGATGAGCGGCTTCAACGCCTACAACGAGGAGACCTGCGCGGTGGCGGGCGTGGCCGACGGGCACTTCACCGAGGTCGCGTCCCAAAACGGCGTGTGGCTCGCCTGCATGGCGCCGGTCGGCGCGTTCGACGAGACGGTCTACACGGGCGGGTCGTTCGTGATGGACGATTCGGGCCGCGTCGTCGCCTGCTCGCCGTGCTTCGAGGAGGATCTGCTGATCCAGGAGGTCAGCCGCGGCGTGATCGTGCCGGCGCTCGATGCGCACGAGCTGCCGCGCTTCTTTCGCGAGGAGTGGATCTGGGAGGCGCTTCGCCTGCATGTGCGCGACACGGTGCAGGCGAGCGGCCGTGCGCGCGCGGCGCTGGCGCTCGAGGGCGATCTCCCGTCGAGCCTGCTCGCCGTACTCGCCGTTGACGCGCTCGGCCCGCGCAACGTGGTCGGCGTGGCGTTCGAGCGCTCCGACGTGTTCACTCCGCAGCAGGAGGCTCTAGAGCGCGAGCGCATGGAGTGCGTCAGGCAGCTCGCCGCCAATCTGAACATCCGGCTGGTCGAGCGCTCCCAGGGCGATATCTCGCGCTGGATGGACCGCGACGTCCCCGCGCGCGACGCGGGGCGCCTGCGGATCGGCATCGACGCGCTGTACCTGGCGGACGTGGCGCACGAGATGGACGCCTGCATGCTGTCGTCGCTCACCAAGACCGACGCGGCGCTCGCGCCTGCCGCCGCGTTGAGCTCCGGCGCGTCCCTTGCCGTGGACGCCCCGTTCGGCGACGTCTACCTGACATCGCTCGAGTTCCTCGCCCGCTACCGCATGCGGGTCTCGTCGGTGCTGCCGCCTTCGGTCATCACGCTCGAGGCGGTTGCCGAGCGCATGGGGCTGATCCTTGCGCACGCGATCATGTCGTGCTGCGAGGACCCCGTCTACACGGAGCGCATGGCGCAGCTTCTGGCGACGCTCGAGCCCACGCAGATCGACGGTGCGCTCGAGGCGCATGTCGACCGCAACCGGGTGCTGGAGGAGCTTCCGCTGTACAAGACCTCGCCGGAAGGGGCCGCCATCCTGCTCATGCTGACGAGGCGGGCGGAGATGGCGCGACGCGCGCTGCCCATGATCCCGGCGGTGTCCCCGCGCTCGTTTGGCGAGCGCATCTGGCCCGCCATGCTCGGTTGGTCCGATCTGGGCCGCCATGGGGAGGAGCCCCGCACGGTGGTCGACGTCGCCCGCGAGGGCGTCAAGCACGTCGAGTCGCTCGGCGAGGCGCACAGCGAGCGGGTGCGCGGCGAGATTCTCGGCCTTCTGGGAAACCTGCTTGGCCTGTCTCCCGAGCAGCAGGAGGAGCTCATGAGCGAAGAGGGCCAGCAGCGCATGCGCGAGAACATGGAGCGCTTCGAGAGCAGCCTGCGGTCCATGCTGAGCTCCGCTTCCGACGGGCAGGTGCCCGATGCGGACGCCCAGCAGGCGTTCGGCAGCCATATCAGGCAGTACCCCTTCTTTTCCCAGAACTGATGCCGCCCCGCGAGGTGCGCCTCCCATGCAAAAGTGCAAGAAACAGGTACGTCCCCCGCATGCATTTTTGCAAGAGGGGGACGTACCTGTTTCTTGCATGCGGAGGGCATGCGGAGGGCGGGCGCGAGATGGAAAAATGTGTCCATGCGGGACCGGCTCTCATGGTATAGTAGAACAGATGTTCGAACATACACGCGTGAGGAGGTGCGCATGGTCATCTTGGGTATCGATCCCGGTCTCGCCAACACCGGCTGGGGCGTGGTCGAGGAGCGCCGCGGCGAGGTGCGCTGCCGCGCATACGGCTGCATCCAGACGTCTTCGGGCAGCGACCTGGCCGTGCGCCTTCGTCATATCGCCGACGACCTGACGGCGGTGGTGGAGCGCTACCGTCCCCAAGAGGCGGCGGTCGAGGGCGTGTACTTCGGCGCGAACGTCCGCTCGGCCATCCCGACGGCGCATGCGCGCGGCGCGGCGCTCGTCGCGATCTCGCTGTGCGGCGTCGAGGTGGGCGAGTACACGCCCATGCAGATCAAGCAGGCGGTCGTGGGCACCGGCGCTGCCGACAAGGGCCAGGTCATGTACATGGTGCGCAATCTTCTCCACCTCGACCACGACCCGCGCCCGGACCATGCCGCCGACGCCCTCGCCTGCGCCATCTGCCATGCCAACCAACGTCGAACCGCCGCCCTGAGCGGCTGGTCGTATGTCGAGAAGAGGGGAAACGGCTACTCATGATCACCCAGATTCGCGGAACGCTCATCGAGGCGACGCCGAGCGCGGCGGTCGTCGACGTCGGCGGCGTCGGGTTCGAGCTCGGGATATCCGGGACGACGGCGGCGTCTTTGCCCGCGCCGGGCGAGGAGTGCCGCCTGTTCACGCGCCTGCAGGTGCGCGAGGACGCCATGACGCTGTTCGGCTTCGCCACCAAGGAGGAGCGCACGATGTTCGAGCGGCTCGTGTCCGTCTCGAAGGTCGGTCCGCGCCTCGCGCTCGCGGTCCTGTCGAAGTTCACCGTGTCCCAGCTCTACAGCGTGGTGATGGCGGAGGACGACCAGGGCATGGCGACGGTGCCCGGCGTGGGCAAGAAGACCGCCCAGCGCCTCATCCTCGAGCTCAAGAGCGTTTTTGCCAAGGACCACGGCCTGCTGGCGGCCGATATCCCCGCAGCCGGCCAGCTGCCGCTCGCGCCCGCACCCGCGCCCTCCGCGATCGACGACGCGCGCGCCGCGCTGCTGTCCATGGGATTCAGCCCGCAGGAGGTCGACCTCGCGCTTTCCGGATATGATGGGGACGGCATGCGCGTCGAGGATCTTCTGACCGCGGCGCTGAAGCGTCTCGGAATGGATGCATGATGTGGGAAGCAGATGATTCGGTAGACCTGTGGGCCGATGCGGCGCCCCCGCACCCGTCTTCGGCAACAGGCGGGCACGAGAACGGCCGCTTCGTCACCGGGAACCTCACCACCGAGGACTTGGACGTCGAGCGCTCGCTGCGCCCGCAGCGCCTAGACGACTATTGCGGGCAGGACCATATCAAGCAGAGCCTGCGCATCCTCATCGAGGCGGCCAAGTCGCGCGGCGAATGCCTCGACCACGTGATCTTCTCGGGTCCTCCGGGCCTCGGCAAGACGACGCTCGCTGCGGTCGTCGCGAACGAGATGGGCGCGCAGATCAAGACGACATCGGGCCCCGCCATCGCCCGCACGGGGGACCTGGCGGCCATCCTCACGAACCTGCAGCCCGGCGACGTGCTGTTCATCGACGAGATCCACCGCCTGAACCGCCAGGTGGAGGAGATCCTCTATCCCGCGATGGAGGACTTCGCCCTCGACATCGTGATCGGCAAGGGGCCCGCGGCGCGATCGATCCGCCTGGACATCCCGCACTTCACGCTCGTGGGCGCGACGACGCGCTCCGGCATGCTCACCGGCCCCTTGCGCGACCGCTTCGGCATCTCGTTCCGCCTCGATTACTACTCCATCGCCGACCTCGCCGATATCGTGGTGCGCTCGGCGACCATTCTGGGCGTGGAGATCGACCACGAGTCCGCCTGCGAGATCGCGTCCCGCTCGCGCGGGACGCCGCGCCTGGCGAACCGCCTGCTCAAGCGCGTGCGCGATTACGCACAGGTGCGCGGCGGGGGGCATATCGACTATCCCATCACGCGCGAGGCGCTCTCGTTCTTCGAGATCGACGAGCTCGGTCTCGACTGGATGGACATCCGCATCCTGGAGACGCTCGTCAAGACGTTTCGCGGCCGCCCGGTCGGCCTCACCACGCTGGCGAGCGCGGTGGGCGAGGACCCCAACACGATGGAGGACGTGTACGAGCCCTATTTGCTGCAGCGCGGTTTGATCGTGAGGACGCCGCAGGGACGCGTGGCCACAGCCGTCGCGTTCGATCACTTGGGTATCGAGCCCCCTGCAGATGCGTAGGTTACTTTCGGTTTATACATTTGGCCGGTTACGGAGGAGTTCTTCGTAACCGGCCGTGTTCGTTGTATGCTAGTCGTCTGTTTTACAAGGCGCGTCAGGGAGGTCCGCCATGTTGTCAGACATCGAGATTGCACATTCCGTCAAGCCGCTTCCCATCATCGAGGTCGCTCGCGAAGCGGGCGTCGATGAGAAGTACGTCATCCCGTACGGGTTCGACAAGGCCAAAATCGACTACTCGTTGCTGAACGAGCCGACGGACCACGACGCCAAGCTGGTGCTGGTCACCGCCATCAACCCCACCCCTGCGGGCGAGGGAAAGACCACCACGACGATCGGCCTGGCCGACGGCCTGCGCCGTCGCGGCGTCAAGAGCGCGGTGGCGCTGCGCGAGCCGTCACTCGGCCCGGTGTTCGGCGTCAAGGGAGGCGCGGCGGGCGGCGGCTACGCCCAGGTCATCCCCATGGAGGACATCAACCTGCACTTCACGGGCGACTTCCACGCCATCGGCGCCGCCAACAACCTGCTCGCGGCGATGCTCGACAATCACATCCAGCAGGGCAACGCCCTCGGCATCGATCCCAAGCGCATCACCTGGAAGCGCGCCGTGGACATGAACGACCGCCAGCTGCGCCATATCGTGGACGGCCTCGGCGGGCGCGCCCAGGGCGTGCCCCGCGAGGACGGCTTCGACATCACCGTCGCCTCCGAGATCATGGCCATCCTGTGCCTGTCCACCTCCATCACCGACCTCAAGAACCGTCTGGGCGAGATCGTGGTGGGCTACGCCTACGACGGGCGCCCGGTGCGCGCCTCCGAGCTCAAGGCCCAGGGCGCCATGGCGGCCCTGCTCAAAGACGCGCTTAAGCCCAACCTCGTGCAGACGCTCGAGCACACGCCAGCTTTCGTGCACGGCGGCCCGTTCGCCAACATCGCGCACGGCTGCAACTCCATCATGGCCACCCGCATGGCCATGCGCTTCGGCGACATCGCCATCACCGAGGCGGGCTTCGGCGCCGATTTGGGCGCGGAGAAGTTCCTCGACATCAAGTGCCGCATGACCGGGCTTTCCCCCGACGCCGTGGTGATCGTCGCCACCGCCCGCGCGCTCAAGTACAACGGCGGCGTGGCCAAGGCCGACCTCAACGAGGAGAACCTCGAGGCCCTGCGCGCCGGCCTGCCCAACCTGCTGCGCCACGTCGACAATATCCAGAGCGTCTACGGCCTGCCGTGTGTCGTGGCCATCAACCGCTTCCCGTCCGACACCGAGGCCGAGCTCGCCCTCATCGAGGAGGAGTGCAAGAAACTCGGCGTCAACGTCAAGCTCTCCGAGGTCTGGGCGAAGGGCGGCGAAGGCGCGCTCGAGCTCGCCGACGAGGTCATGCGCCTGGTCGAGCAGCCGAACGAGTTCCGCTTCTCCTACGAGGACGGCACGGACATCGCCGATGCGATCGAGGCCGTGGCGACCAAGGTCTACCGCGCCGACGGCGTCGACTTCACGCCCGCTGCCAAGCGCCAGCTCGCCCAGCTGCGTGAGAACGGCTTCGGCAACCTGCCCGTCTGCATCGCCAAGACCCAGTACTCCTTCACCGATCAGGACAAGGTTCTCGGTGCGCCGGAGGGCTTCCGCATCACGGTGCGCGAGCTCAAGGTGTCCGCCGGCGCGCACTTCGTGGTCGCGCTGACCGGACAGGTGCTCACCATGCCGGGCTTGCCGAAGGTCCCGGCGGCCGAGAACATCGACGTCGACGAGAACGGCGTCATCTCCGGCCTGTTCTAGGCGATAAGCCTCCGATCGCTGGATATGCGGCCCGGGCGGTTGAGCTGCCCGGGCCGTTTGCGTTGCGGGCGAGCCGTGGCAAGAGGGCGCGTCAAATCGAAACATGCGCGACGCCGAGGGCGGTCGCGCCCGTTTCGTAGTAGGCTAGGGAAACGCTGACCAATTCATTCCGCATCGGTCGGCCCCGTGGCGGGCGCCTGCGCGCCCAGGCTGCGTCGGCGCAGCTCCACTGCGCCTTCCTCGCCTTCGCCCGCATTCGCCTCGCCACGGAACCGACCGCCGCGAAAGCAATTGATCAGCGTTTCCCTAGGGAACCACCGATCAATCCATTCCGCTCCGGTCGGCCCCGTGTCGTGAGCCGCGAACGCGGTCGATCGGTAGCTCCCTTGGGAAACGGTTTCCAGAACACAGATGAAAGGAACGGTCCGTGGCGACGATTATCGATGGAAAGGCGTTGGCGGCGAAGGTGCGCGAGCGCGCAGCGGCGGAGGTTGCCGAGCTCGGCGGTCGCGGCATCTCGTGCGGGCTTGCCGTGGTGCTCGTGGGCGACGACCAGGCTTCGGCCACCTACGTGCGCTCCAAGCTGCGCGATTGCGAGCAGTGCGGCATCCGCTCCTTTGACTACAAGCTGCCTGCCGAGACGTCGCAAGAGGAGCTCATGGAGCTTATCGGGCGCCTGAACGCCGATGAGGACGTCACGGGCATCCTCGTCCAGATGCCGCTGCCGGCGCACCTCGATACCGAGCGGGTCGTGGCGGCCATCGACCCGAACAAGGACGTCGACGGCTTCCATCCCATGAACATGGGCCGGCTCGTGCGCGGCCTCGAGGGCCTGCGCCCCTGCACCCCGGCGGGCATCATGGAGATGCTCGACGAGTACGAGATCGATCCGGCGGGCAAAAACGCGGTGATCGTCGGCCGCTCGTCGATCGTCGGCAAGCCGATGGCCTTCATGCTGCTCGCCCGCAACGCGACGATCTCGGTCGCGCATTCCCGCACCGATCCGCACGAGCTCGCGCGCATCTGCCAGAGCGCCGACATCCTCGTGGCGGCCTGCGGCGTGCCCAAGATGATCAAGGGGCCGTGGGTGAAACCGGGTGCGACGGTCATCGACGTGGGCATGGACCGCGATGAGGCGGGAAAGCTCTGCGGCGACGTCGACTTCGACTCGGCCGAGCTCGTGGCCGGCGCCATCACGCCGGTGCCCGGCGGCGTGGGCCCCATGACGCGCGCGATGCTGATGAGCAACGTGGTGCTTGCCGCGAAGCTGCAGCACGGGCTGTAGGGGCTCGTGCACCTCGTTCGTGACAACAAGACGGAGCCATTGTCACGTCAGGAAGCCGAGGTGCCCTCTATGCGCGGAAGCCGGCCGGCGTGACGACGACTCCGCCTCGCTGTCGCGCCGCGTGTCCGGGCGAGGCGTTACACTAGTGCGGACGGCAAACCGATGGCCGGCGCATCCCGCGTCCGGCCGGACGAGGAGGATCACCAGCTATGGCCTGCACGACGATTCTGGTAGGTAAGCTCGCGAGCTACGACGGCTCCACGATCGTGGCGCGCAACGAGGACTCGCCCGGCGGCAAGTTCGAGCCCAAGCGCATGGCCGTGGTCATGCCGGCGGACCAGCCGCGCACCTATACCGCGACGGCCTCGCACCTCACCTTCGATTTGCCGGACGACCCGATGCGCTACAGCTCGGTGCCCGACGCGCTGCCCGGCCACGGCATCTGGGCCGCTGCCGGCTTCAACGAGGCCAACGTGGGCATGTCGGCCACCGAGACCATCACGAGCAACGAGCGCGTGCTGGGCGCCGACCCGCTCGTGGAGTATGCGCCCGCCCGCGGCACCGAGGGCGAGGAGGGCTACGTGCCCGCGACCCCCGGCGGGCTCGGCGAGGAGGACTTCGTCACCGTCGTGCTGCCCTACGTCCGCACCGCGCGCGAGGGCGTCAAGCGCCTGGGCGAGCTGCTCGAGCGGTACGGCACCTACGAGATGAACGGCATCGCGTTCTCGGATGCCGACGAGATCTGGTGGCTGGAGACCATCGGCGGCCATCACTGGATCGCCAAGCGCGTGCCCGACGACGCCTATGTCACCATGCCGAACCAGCTCGGCATCGACTATTTCGACCTGGCGGACGCCGAGGGCGATCAGGTCGAGCACATGGCGAGTGCCGACCTGCGTGCGTGGATGGAGGCCAACCACCTGAACCTCACCATGCTCGCGCCGCACGTGGTCGACGACACGCTGGACGACATCTACGACGAGCTGGCCGACGCGCTGTTCGACGCCGACGACGACATGCTCGACGACCTCGACAACTTCGTGGACGACGTTCGCGAAGGCCTGCTCGCGGGCGACATCTTCAACCCGCGCGAGGCCTTCGGCTCCCATTCCGATTCCGACCACGTGTACAACACGCCGCGCGCCTGGTACATGCAGCGCTGCCTGAACCCGGGCGACGGCTGGGACGGCCCGGACGCCGCCTTCGGCCCCGAGTCCGACGACATCCCCTGGAGCCGTGTGCCCGAGCGCAAGGTCACGATCGAGGACGTGAAGTACGTGCTGTCCGCCCACTACCAGGGCACGCCCTACGACTGCTACGGCCGCGGCGGCACCGACGCCACGCGCGGCGCGTACCGTCCCATCGGCATCAACCGCAACGGCCAGCTCGCGGTGCTCCAGATCCGCCCCTACGTTGCGCACGAGAACGCCTGCGTGCAGTGGATGGCCTTCGGCTCCAACGTGTTCAACGCGCTCGTGCCGCTCTACGCGAACGTCGAGCACATGCCGGAGTACCTGGAGAACACGACGGAGCGCGTGACGTCCGAGAGCTTCTATTGGGCCAACCGCATCATCGCGGCGCTCGCCGACGCCCGCTTCCACGACAACTCCGCCCATATCGAGCGCTATCAGGAGAAGATCGGCGGCATGGCGCACCGCCTGCTGCGCGAGACGGACGCCGCGGTGGAGAAGCTTCCCCGCGACGAGGTGAGCGCGGCGCTCGCGGAGGCGAACGACCGCATGGCGGCGGACCTCAAGCGCGAGACCGACGATCTGCTCGGCCGCGTGCTCTTCACCACGAGCCTCGCGATGAAAAACGCTTTCGCGATGTCGGACAACTAACGAGGCGGTTCGGGGTACAAGAAGACAATACGCACGTGGCGAGCAGACGAATGCCCGGCACGGTTCGGAATAAGGAGGCTCACATGGCCACGAAGTTCGAAGACCTCGTCAACAATATGGTGAACATCGGTTTCGGAGCGGCTGCGTTCACGGCCGAGAAGGGCAAGGAGGTGCTCGACAGCCTGTCCGCCAAGGGCGAGGAGGTCCGCCGCGACTCCTCGACGCCCGATTTCGCGCGCTCCATGTCCGACATCTTCGAGCGCGCCGGCGGTGCGTTCTCGGATGTGACCGACCGCTTGAACACCCAGGGCGAGACCGTCGCCGAGCGCATCCTCGACGAGCTCATCTTGGCGCGCGTGCGCGCGATGACCAAGGCGGAGCGCGTCGAGTTCATGGCGCACGTCCGCGATCTGATCGACTCGGTTGACGACGACACCGTGTCGGTCAAGGTCGAGGCGGTCGAGGTCGAGCAGGAGGCGGCGGGGGCCGAGGGCTCGAGCGCGCCCGAGACGGAGCAGGACGCGTAAACATTCATCATGGCAGGAGTCGACACCACCAGCTCACAACGGGACAAACTGGACCCCGACGATACCATCGTCTTCGAGGACGAGGAGCTCATGGCGCGCCTGGGCCACAGGCGCGCGCGGGCAAAGGACGAGTTTCCGGATGAGCCGGAGGTCATGGCTCCCGCCGAGGAGTTCCAGCTCACGGCGAAGGGGCGCAGGCGCCGCATCGCCGAGATCTTCAACCTCGTGCGCAAGTACGAGGCGTGGAACAACATCACGCCGGTGCGCCTGCGCTGCCTCATCGAGGAGCTCGGCCCCATGTTCGTCAAGATGGGGCAGATCCTCGCGAACCGCTCCGAGATCCTGCCGCAGCGGTTCTGCGACGAGCTGAGGCGCCTGCGCACCGACGTGGAGCCGGTGCCGTTCTGGGTGATTCGCGACTGCCTGGAGGCCGAGTACGGCCGCAAGACCGCCGAGGTCTTTGAGTGGATCGACCGCAAGCCGCTGGGAAGCGCCTCGCTCGCGCAGGTCCATCGCGCGCGGCTGCTGACCGGCGAGGACGTCGCCGTCAAGGTGCAGCGCCCGGGTGCCCAGCAGGTCATGGCGCAAGACATCGACATCATGCGCTCCATCGTGCGCACGGCGTCGCGCTTCGTGAAGACCGACCAGTTCGTGGACCTCCAGGGCGTCGTCGAGGAGCTGTGGCAGTCGTTTCGCGAGGAGACGAACTTCCTCATGGAGGCGCGCAACCTCGACGACTTCTACACGTTCCACAAGGACACGCGCGGCATCTCGTGCCCGCGGTCGTACCTGCAGTACTGCACCGAGCACATCGTCGTCATGGACTACATCGACGGCATCTCGATCGCCGACCCCCTGGCGCTTTCCGAGGCGGGCTACAGCCTGGAGAAGATCGGTGCGCGCATCGTCGAGGACTATTCGACGCAGGTGCTCGACGACGGTTTCTTCCATGCCGACCCGCATGCGGGAAACATCATCTTGAAAGACAACGTGGTCTACTTCATCGACCTGGGCATGGTGGGGCGCATGTCCAGCCACGACCGCGCGATCGTGAAGGACATCATCTTCTCGGTCGCCGAGAACGACGTCGCCAAGCTCAAGGACTCCCTGATGCGCTTCGCGGTCACGCGCGGGGACTCGTCCGAGCTCGACCATTCGACGTTTCTGTCCGACCTCGACTTCATCGTCGCGGACTTCGCGGGCCTGAACCTGAAGGACCTGGATATCGGCGAGTTCCTGACGTCGCTCGTGAGCCTGGCGCGCAAAAACGACGTCGAGCTGCCGAGCGTCGTGACGATGTTCGCGCGCGGCATGGTGACGCTCGAGGGCCTGCTGTCCGAGTACATGCCCGAGGTCAACATGGTCGAGATCATCTCGGCCCACATCAAAAACGAGAAGAGCTCCTTCACCCGCGCCGCCGAGACCGCCGAGGAGATGGCGCACGCGTCGGTGCGGGCGGCGAAGGGCCTGCTCGAGGCGGCCGACCAGCTCGGCTTGGCCTCGCGCATGCTCACGCGCGGCCAGCTCAAAATCAACACGCAGGTGCTCGGCAGCGAGCGCGTGCTGCGCCATGTGGGCGGCATCGTCGACCGCATGTCCATGTCCATCGTCATCGCCGGCCTGTTCATCGGCTCATCGGTGGTCTACTACGCCAAGATCGAGCCGGTCATCTTCGGCATTCCCGTCATCGGCTTTCTGGGGTACCTGTCGGCGCTCGTGCTCGCGCTCATGCTGGGGCGCGAGATCTGGCGCAACTCCCACAGCCGGCGCCGCTGACGGGTCGGGCGCGACGCCAATCCGCCCCGCCCTCGACGCCCCCGTGTCAAAGGCGCCGAGGGCGGGGCGGATTGGCCCGTGGCTGTTGTGCGCGGATCAGCTCAGCTGCTTGAGGTAGGTGAGGTCGTCGGTGTCCCCGACGAGCACGTTGTGGATATCGGTGATGATGCCCGCGGTGTTGGTCATCTGCTGGTACATGTTTTGGTCGGTCGTCCAGACGTTGCCTTCCTGCACGGCGGAGAACTGCTCGAGCAGCTGGTTTTTGGCGAGCAGGTCGGACAGGCTCGAGACGCTGCCGTCGATCGTGCTGTTGTAGATGATGACGTCGACGTCGCGCGCCGTCGCGAAGAACTCCTCCATCTCGAGCGTGACGGTCGAGGAGGAGGTGCCGTCTTCTCCCGTGAGGTCGGAGAACAGATACGTGCCGCCGGCGAGCTCGATCATCTGCGCCACGTAGTCGCCCGAGCGCCGGGTGACGGCGGCGCCGTTCGAGTTGATGTAGAAGAACGCGACGGTCTTGCCGGTCGGCTCTTTGGCGGCGACGGCCTCGACGCGCTCGACGGCCTGCGCGAAGAACGCGTCCGCCTCGGCCTCCCTGCCGAACAGCACGCCGAACAGCTTGATCCACTCGAGACGCCCCAGCGCCTCGGGTTCGCGGCTCGACTGCTCGGTGAGCACGGTGATGCCCAGGTCCCGCAGCTTCTGCTTGGCGTCGGGATTGTGGTTGATCATGGTGTTCTCGATGGCGAGCGTGCAGCCCGTGCCGGCGATGAGCTCGAAATCGGGCGTGTCGTAGCTTCCGCCGTAGCTCACGGTGCCCGCCTCGTAGGCGCGCGCCAGGCCCTCGATGGGGCAGCCGTCCTGCTTGATGGACGTGGTGCCGATCGCATCGATGGCGCCGAGCTCGTCGATAAGGCAGGCGACGCTCGATGAGACGAGATAGACGTTGTCGAGCGGCAACTGGATCACGGCGATGTCATCGGCCAGTCCGTCGGGGGCCGTAGAGCCTTCGGGCACGACGAGGAAGCGCTCGCCGTTGGCGATGCAGACGAGCCTGAGGCCGCCTTCGAAGGTGTCGACGGTGAAGTTCGTGGCGTACTGGAGCTCCAGCGACCCGGTCGGCTCGAGGCCGCACCCGAGATCGGTGTTGTGGAAGTCGGCGACGTTGGCGCCGGACGCCGCCGCGGACGATTCCTCCGTCTCCGCCGCCTGGGGCCCAGCCGAGCCGTCGGCGGGCGCGAGCGATTCCGTATCGAGCTCGATGGTGTACTCGATGAGGTGGGGGTCTCCCATGGCGGTGGTCTCGGCCTGGACGGCAAGCGAATCCACGAGTTCGGGCAGCTCGATGTCGAACGTGGAGCCGCCCTCGGTGGTCGTCGGGGCGTATTCGGTCCCGTCGACCACCATGAGGTCGTAGTTCGAGCTCGACCACACGAGCGTCAGCGTGATGGCGCCGTCCTCAACGTTGACGGCGGCGGGGGAGGCGACCTGCGCGCGACCGGTGCCCCCCTCAAGCGACATATCGATCGTGTAGCTGCCGTTCGCCAGCCCGGAGCCGGAAGAGCCGGCAGGGCTTCCGCATGCGCCGAGCGCGAGGCAGAGCGCGCACAGCAGCGCGGCGGCAAGCGCGCCGATCCCAGGGACGCGACGGGCCCGGGGGGAGCGGGAAGCGATGAGCATGGCGACCATCTTCCCCTAGGCGGAACGGAACGCGGACTCGGGGAGGTCGCCCGATTCGAACACGAGGGTGCGGTCGTACCACTTCTGCTTGCGGATGCTGAATGCGGCGCAGTCGCACTCCTCGTCCAAGGACGCGACGGGCACGGTGTAGGTGTAGGAGCCGTCGTCGCCCTCGACGAAGAAGTGGCACTGGTCGTCGGAGGCCGACGCGGCCTCGTCGCTCGTGCCCATGAACAGCTTCTCGTACCCGGTGCCGCCCAGCGTCATGGCGCAGGCCATCTGGCCGTCTGCCACGGTGAGCTCGGCGTGCACGATGCGGAACATGCTCGAACTCGAGTCGACGGAGATCTCGTAGGTGCCGTCGACCAGCATGTCCGCGGTGACGGGCCCGGACTCCCGGTTGTCGGAGGCGGTCTGCTGGGCGGCCTGCGCGGGCGCGGACCCCGTATCGGCCGGCGTCTCGGATGCCGTCGAGCAGCCCGCCAGGGCGAGGGTGCCCGCGAGGGCCGTGATGATGAGCAGCGAAGATTTGATCATGGCGTGTCCTTACAGGGTCGCGATGGCGGATTCGACGTGGTCGACGTAGATGTCGTCGATGGCGGCGTACTGGCCGAGGCCGACAAGCAGGCATGTGGTCTCGATGCCCGCCGCGGCGAATTTGGAGGCCCAGGACTCGGGGTCCCCGGTGTCCGCCATGTCGTTGGTGGCGTGATCGCCCGCGACGACCATGAGCGGCGAGAGGACGGCGCGGCTGTAGCCTGCGGCCTGGACCGCGGCGATGACGTCCTCGCAGGTGGGCTCGGCCTCGACCGTGCCCACGAAGTAGGCGCCCATGCCGCGCGCGGTGAAGGTGTCCTGCATGGTGGCGTAGTCGGCGTTGGCGTCGGCCTCGGTGCCGTGGCCCATGAAGACGAAGGCCGTCTGGCCGTCATCGTAGGAGGCCATGGCGTCGCCGAGCGCGGCGGCAACGGCCTCGAAGTCCTCGGGCGCGTCGAGCAGCGGCGCGCCGAGCGCGGTCGCGTCGAACCTGTCGGCGTACTCCTCGAGTGCATCGGCCAGGTCGGTGTACTCGAAGCCGTCCATGAGGTGGGTGGGCTGGACGACGAGCGTCTTCACGCCGTCGGCGACGCAGCGGTCGAGCGCGCCCTCGACGTTGTCGATCTCGATGCCGTCGCGCTCCTTCAGGATGTCGATGATGGTGTCGGCCGTGAAGGCGCGGCGCACGTCGTACTCGTGCCCATATTTCTCGCGGATGGCGTCCTCGATGGCGCCGATCGTGATGTGGCGGCTCGCGTTGTAGCTCGTGCCGAAGCTCACGACGAGGATGACGGGTTTGCCCTGCGATCCGGATGTTGCGGAAGAGCCCGCCTCGCCGCCCGCGCTCGAGCATCCGGCGAGCGCTGCGGCCGCCGCGAGGGCGCCTGCGCCCGCCGTGCCCACGAGGGCGCGCCTGGTCAGGTGCTGGTCTACCATGGTGCGATCCTTTCTGTCTGGTGTACAGCGACCGGTACCGCGCGTTCTCGTACACCTGCCTGGACCGCAAAAGAAAACGCCCTTCACGAGGTGAAGGGCGTTGCATCGGGCCGTTTGCCCGCACGGGGCGAAAAGACGGATATGCACGCACGCCCTCCGGGGTTCACGGAGTCGAACGTCGCGGTGTTGCGTTGCACCGCAAGGAACGGCAAGGCAGTCTGGCTTGAGGCGTGTGCCTCTCACAGTAATGGCCCTTGCTCAGGATTCGCACCTGATTTCCCTTGACGATACCGGCGGTACGAGCGCCGGCCGTTCCTCTTCTCGAATCGGTAGTAGCAGTACGGTACCGCCTCCATCATACCTGCTTATTCGATTTTGTGCAGCATGACGGCGAAATTGATCGGGAGCCCCGCATGCGCGCACGGCTTTATGCGCGCCGTGTCCGCACGCTGCGCTACAATGCCCTCACGATAACGACGAAAGGGGATTGCCATGGTGCACTTTGTGGGAGCGGGCAGCGGAGCGGCCGATCTCATCACCCTGCGCGGAGACCGCCTGCTGCGCGCGGCGGACGTGGTGATCTGGGCGGGAAGCCTCGTGAACCCCGAGCTTCTCGACGCATGCCGGCCCGATTGCGAGGTCCACGACAGCGCGACCATGACGCTCGAGGAGGTCGTCGCCGTCATGGAGCGCGCGCATGCGGCAGGCCGCGAGGTCGTGCGCCTGCACACGGGCGACCCGAGCGTGTACGGGGCGATCCAGGAGCAGATGGATGCTCTCGCGGCGCGCGGCATCCCCTTCGACGTGACGCCGGGCGTGTCGAGCTTCTGCGGGGCCGCCGCGGCGCTCAGGCAGGAGCTGACGCTTCCCGGCGTGAGCCAGACGGTGATGCTGACGCGCCTCGAGGGCCGCACGCCCATGCCGGCGGGCGAGGACATGCGGTCGCTCGCCGCCCATGGCTCCACGATGGTGATCTTTTTGAGCGCGGGCATGCTAGAGCGGCTGCAGGAGGAGCTGCTCGCGGCCGGCAGGTCGCCCGAGGAGCCGGTGGCGATCGTGTACAAGGCGACATGGCCCGACGAGGAGGTCATCCGCTGCCGCGTCGGCACGCTCGCCGAGACGGGCGCGGCGCACGGCATCCGCTCCACGGCGCTCGTGGTGGTCGGGCGCGTGCTCGAGGGGTCCTACGATCGCAGCCGCCTGTACGACCCCGGGTTCTCCACAGGGTTCAGGAGAGCGCACGATGGCGCTTGATCTGTACCGCGTGAGCGCGGGCAGGCGCCTGCGCTGCGGCTATACCACGGGCACGTGCGCCGCCCTGGCGTCGCAGGCCGCGACCCGCCTTCTGCTCGACGGCGCGGCCCCGGCGTCCGCGGCCGTCGTGACGCCGGCGGGCGTCCGTGTGGAGTCCGAGGTCCTCGACGCGCGGGCGGGCGCGGGCTGGGCGCGCTGCGCGATCCGCAAGGACGGCGGCGACGACGTCGACGCGACGGACGGCGCCCTCGTCTGCGCGCAGGTCGAGGCCGCGGAACGCGACGGCGTCGCCATCGAGGGCGGTGTCGGCGTGGGCCGGGTCACCAAGCCGGGGCTCGACCAGCCCGTGGGGGCGGCGGCCATCAACACGGTGCCCCGCGCGATGATCACCGAGGCGGTGCGCGACGTGTGCCGCGAGCGCGGCTATGCGGGCGGGCTCAAGGTGACGATCTCGGTTCCCGAGGGGGAGCGCATCGCCCGCCGCACGTTCAACCCCAAGCTCGGCATCGAGGGTGGCATCTCGATTCTGGGGACGACCGGTATCGTGGAGCCGCGCAGCCTGGCCGCGCTGCGCGAGAGCATCGAGCTCGAGATCCGCCAGCACGCCGCGCTGGGCTGCCGCGCCCTGGTGATCGTCCCGGGAAACTACGGGTACGACTACCTCGCCGGGCACCTCGATACCGGGCGCGCCCCGGTCGTGGCCTGCTCGAATTTCATGGGCGCCGCGCTCGATGCGGCGGTCGCCTGCGGGTTCGAGCGCATCCTCGTGGTGGGCCATATCGGCAAGATGGTCAAGGTCGCGGGCGGCATCATGGACACGCATTCGCGGGTGGCCGACGGACGGGCCGAGATTGTGTGCGCGCACGCCGCGCTGGCGGGGGCCGCGGGCCCGGTGGCGCGCGAGATCATGGATGCGGCCACGACGGATGCGATGCTCGATGTCGTCGAGCGCGCCGGCGTGCTCGACGAGGTGCTGGAAAGCCTCACGCGCGCGCTCGAGGGGCATCTGCGCGACCGCGTGGCGCTCGGCTGCGACGCCGGGTCGCGGCCCGCGTGCGAGATCGCCGCGATCGTGTTCAGCCAGGTGCGCGGCGAGCTGTTTTCCACGTCCGGCGCACACGGTCTGTGCGAAACGTTGAGGAGCGAATATGGCAGACGGTAACGGCATCCTGTTCGGCGTGGGCGTGGGCCCGGGGGATCCCGAGCTCATCACCCTCAAGGCGATGCGCGCCATCGAGGCGTGCCCGGTGGTGGCGACCCCGCAGACGGCGGGCGGCGCGACCGTGGCCCTCGATATCGCGCGCGCGGCGGTCGACCTCGCGGGCAAGGAGATCCTGACCTTGAGGTTCTCCATGGGGGGCGAGGGCGCGCGGCGCGCGGAGCGGCATGCTCGGGCGGTCGACGAGATCGTCGGGCGGCTCGGGCGCGGCCTGGATGTCGCGCTGCTGAACCTCGGAGACCCGAGCATCTACGCCACGTTCCAGCGCATCGCGGCCGCCGTGCGCGAGCGGGGCTTCGAGGTCCGCACCGTTCCCGGCGTGCCAAGCTTCTGCGCCGTCGCGGCGACGCTCGGCGCCGACCTCACGCCGCGGATGGACACGCCGCTGCATATCGTGCCCGCCGCGTGCGCGGACGCGGAGCGCGCCTTCGCCTGGCCGGGCACGAAGGTCCTCATGAAGGCCGGGGGCCATCTGGGGGAGCTGCAGCGCGACCTGGCCCGCGCAGACGTCCTCGACCGCGCGTCCGCGGTGACCGACTGCGGCATGGCCGGCGAGCGCGTCTTCCGCACGCTGGCCGACGCGCCCGAGGAGAGCGGCTACTTCACGACCGTGGTGGTGCGCCCATGAGGATCGCCTGCATCGCGTTCACGGCTGCGGGCGAGGCGCTGGCGGATCGAGCCCGCGCCGCCCTGCCGGGTCACGCGTGGAGCCTGGCCCGCGGCTTCGGTGCGGACAGGGTCCCGCTCGCCCCGTGGTGCGCCGACGCGTTCGCCGCGTCCGATGCGCTCGTGTTCGTGGGCGCGGCCGGCATCGCCGTGCGGGCGATCGCCCCGCATGTGCGGTCGAAGGTGTCCGACCCCGCCGTCATCGTGATGGACGAGGGCGGGCGCTGGTGCATCCCGATCCTGTCGGGCCATGTGGGCGGCGCGAACGCGCTCGCCCGCGAGCTCGCCGGTGCCGTCGGCGCCGCGCCCGTCGTCACGACGGCGACCGATGGGCGCGGCGTGTGGGCGGCCGACACCTGGGCGGTCTCGCGCGGCATGGCCATCGGCGAGCCGGAGCGCATCAAGGACGTGTCCGCCCGCCTGCTTGCGGGCGGGGAGGTTGCGCTGTGGTGCGACGCCGAGGTCTTGGGCCCCCTGCCCGCACGCGTGCGCCGTGCGCCCTCCCGTGCGGA
The DNA here is from genome assembly GCF_030385545.1 of Collinsella ihumii. Lineage (NCBI taxonomy): Bacteria > Bacillati > Actinomycetota > Coriobacteriia > Coriobacteriales > Coriobacteriaceae > Collinsella > Collinsella ihumii. Next base: position 22,102 of record NZ_JAUEIQ010000008.1, read on the forward strand.
GGCGCACGTCATCGTGTCGCCGGCCGCGCGCCCGGGTGAGCGGGCGCTCCACGTGGTCCCGCGCTGCATCGTGGCGGGCGTGGGGTGCCGCCGAGGCGCATCGGCGGACGCGATCGAGGGGGCGATTCGGGCCGCGTGCGCCGAGGCGGGCATCCTGCCGGACTCGCTCGGCGCGGCGGCGACGATCGAGCTCAAGCGCGATGAGCCGGGGCTGGTCGAATGGTGCGCGGGCCGCGGCGTCGCCCTCGAGGCGTTTACCGCCGACGCACTCGCGGCGCAGCCCGGGGATTTCTCGTCTTCGGCGTTCGTGGCGCAGACGGTCGGCGTCGACAACGTGTGCGAGCGCGCCGCGGTGGCCGCGGGCGGCAGGCTCTGCGCGGGCAAGCTCGCGTGCGGCGGCGTGACGGTCGCGCTCGCAGAGCTCCCCTGGACCTGCTCGTTTGACGAGCCTGGGGGCCGGGGAGGCGCCGGCTGACCTGTGCGGCGCCGTCCGCTCCCGCGACGGCGGGAGGCGGGCACGGATCGAGGCGGTCGACGGAATCAAGGAATGCCGGTGCCCGGACGGTGCCGGAGAGAGGATGGTCACATGGGCACGCTGTTTGTGGTGGGGCTCGGCCCGGGGGATCCCGCGGGCCTGACGGCGGCTGCCGACGCGGCGCTCGGCAGGGCGGAGGTCATCGTGGGCTACGACGCCTACATCGGGCTGCTGGACGGCCGCTACCCCCAGGCGGAGCGCGTGTCGACGCCCATGATGCGCGAGGTGGAGCGCTGCCGGCGCGCGCTCGAGCTCGCGTGCGACCATGACGCCGTCGCGCTCGTGTGCAGCGGCGACGCGGGCGTATACGGCATGGCTGCCCCCGTGCTCGAGCTCTCGGACGGCTTCCCGGCGGTCGAGGTCGAGATCGTGAGCGGGGTTACGGCCGCCCAGAGCGGCTCGGCGGTGCTGGGGGCCCCGCTCGCGCACGATTTCGCGGTCATCTCGCTTTCCGACCTGCTCACGCCCTGGGGGATGATCGAGCGCAGGCTCGAGGCTGCGGCATGGGCGGACATGTGCATCTGCCTCTACAACCCGCGCAGCAGGAAGCGCGCCGACTACCTGGAGCGCGCCGCCCGCATCATCGGCCGGCACAAGGCCGCGGGCACGGTTTGCGGATGGGTGCGCAACATCGGGCGCGACGGCGAGGAGCACGGGCTCACGACGCTGGGCGAGCTTTCCGGTCTCGAGGCTGACATGTTCACGACGGTGTTCGTCGGCAACGCGCAGACGCGCGTGGTCGCGGGCCGCATGGTGACGCCGCGCGGCTATCGCGAGCTTGCCGACGCCGCGGGCAAGCGGTAGGGAGGCGGCATGAGGCATATCGCTATCGTGGGCGCGGGCCCCGGCGACCCCGGGCTGCTGAGCTGCGCCGCGCGCGATGCGCTGCGCGGCGCCGACCTCGTGGTGGGCGCGCGCCGCCTGGTCGAGGGGACGGGCGGCGCGTCGCGCGCGGGGGCGCTGCCCGCCTTGTTCGAAGGGGCGCGCACGGCGGTCGCCGCGCGCGCGGCCGATGTGGCCCATGCGCTCGCGAGCGACCGGGATTGGGTGTGCGCCTGCGTGCTCATGAGCGGCGATACGGGCCTGTTCAGCGGGGCCGAGGGCACCGCCCGGGCCGTTGCCGACGAGCCCGGCCTTGCGGATTGCTCCGTCGAGGTCATACCGGGCATCAGCTCCGCGTCGATGCTGGCGGCACGCCTGGGTCGGCCCTGGCAGGGCTGGCGCTTCGTGACGGCGCACGGCGCCGCATGCGATATCGTCGGGGAGGCGGCGCGCGGCGGCACGGTGTTTCTCGTGACGTCGGGGGCGACCGGCCCGGCCGAGCTGTGCGGCCGGCTCGTGGCGGCGGGTTTGGGGGACGTCGAGGTGGTGGTGGCCGAGCGCCTCTCGTATGCGGACGAGCGCATCGAATCGGGCACGGCCGCCGCGTTCGCCGACCGCACCTTCGACCCCCTGAACGTGATGCTCGTCGACCTGGACGGGGCGTGCGCGCGCCCGTGGCCGTGGGCCACGCCGGGCATCCCCGACGAGCGTTTCGAGCGCGGGCGCGTCCCCATGACCAAGCAGGAGGTGCGCGCGGTGGCGCTCGCCAAGCTGCGCGTCGCCGAGACCGACACCGTCTTCGATGTCGGCGCGGGGACGGGCTCCGTGACGGTCGAGTTGGGGCTGCTCGCGCGCGCAGGCGCGGTGTACGCCATCGAGCGCAAGCCGGAGGCGGTCGAGCTGTGCCGTCGCAACGTGGCGGCGTTCGGCCTGGACAACGTCCGCGTCGTCGAGGGCGAGGCTCCCGGCGCGCTGCGCGACCTGCCCGCTCCCGACGCCGTGTTCGTCGGCGGGAGCGGCGGTGCGCTCGCCGGGATCATGGACGCCCTGCGCTTGCGCGCGGCGACGTGCCGCATCTGCCTCACCTGCGTGTCGCTCGAGACGCTGGCCGAGGCGACGCGGCTGCTCGCCGCCCCCGATATCGAGGACGTCGACATCTGCCAGGTCTCCGTGGCCCGCGCCGAGCGCGCGGGATCCCATAGCCTGATGCGCGCGAGTAACCCCGTGTTCATCGTGTCCGTGCGGCTCGGTCGCGCTTCCGGCGTGCGCGCGGGAGGCGCGTCGTGACCGCCGTGGCGCTGCCGCCCCGCGTGATGATCGCGGCGCCCGCGAGCGGGAGCGGAAAGACAGTCGTGACCTGCGCGCTCATCCGGTTGCTCCAGCGCGCGGGCATGGCGCCGGCGGCGTTCAAGTGCGGCCCCGACTTCATCGACCAGCTGTTCCACCGCGAGGTCACTGGCGCCGCGGCAGGCAACCTCGACGCGTTCTTCTCCGACACCCCGACGCTCGCCTCCCTGATGGCGCGCGGTGCGGTGGGCTGCGATATCGCGGTGGTCGAGGGGGCGATGGGGCTGTTCGACGGCATGGCCCCGGGGACGACCGACGGCAGCGCCTACGATGTCGCGCGCGCGACCGCGACCCCGGTGGTGCTGGTCGTGCCCGCGCGCGGCGCCTCGACCTCGCTGGCGGCGACGGTGCAGGGCTTTTGCCGGTTCCGGCCGGATGCGGATGTGCGCGGCGTGATCCTCAACGGCTGCAGCGCCCATGCGTGCGCCTATGCGAGCGAGGCGATCGAGCGCGAATGCGGCGTGGAGGTCGTCGGCTACGTTCCGCGCGACGACGCCTTCGCCCTGGAAAGCCGTCATCTGGGCCTGGTGACGGCGGGCGAGGTCGCGGACCTGCGCGCGCGGGTGGACGCCATGGCCGACGTCCTGGCCGCGACGATCGACCTCGAGCGCCTGGTAGGGCTCGCGCGCGCCGCCCGGCAGATGGAGGTCGAGCCGTACCGCTCCGATCCCGTCGGGCGCGCTGCGCCCCGCATCGCCGTCGCCTGCGATGAGGCGTTTTGCTTCCGCTACGCAGAGAACCTGCGCATGCTTGAGGACATGGGCGCCGAGCTCGTCTCGTTCAGCCCCCTTCGCGACCCGGGGCTGCCGGAGGGTGCCGACGGCCTGTACCTGTGCGGGGGCTACCCCGAGCTGCATGCGGAGGCCCTTGCGGGAAACGGCGCGCTGCGCTCCCGGATCCGCCGCGCGCTGGCGGGCGGCATGCCGTGCGTGGCGGAATGCGGCGGCTTCCTCTACCTGCTCGAGCGCCTCGAGGACGAGGCGGGCGCGGTGTGGCCCATGGTCGGCGCGCTGAAGGGGGCCGCGCGCCGCGGGGGTGGGCTGGAGCATTTCGGGTATATCGAGCTGACCTGCGGCGCACCCGGTCTCTACGGGGACGCCGGCGTTGCGCTGCGCGGGCATGAGTTCCATTATTGGCGTGCCGAGTTCGAGGGGGACGACGCCGTGGCGCGCAAGCCCCGCCGTGAGCGCAGCTGGCCCTGCCTGGTGCACGCGCCCTCGCTCGCGGCGGGTTTTCCGCACGTGTACTATCCGTCGAATCCCGAGGCCGCGCGCGCCTTCGTGCGCGCGTGCGATCGACACAGAAAGCAGGGGAGCAATGAGGGCTGACGAGATCGAGAGCGCATTCGAGAATCGGTGGCGGGCATGCCCCGCGGACGGCGGCGGCGCGGGCGCCGCCGACGACGCGTGGCTGCGCGCGCTGACGGCGCGTATCCGGCCCGCCGACGCGCAGGCGCGCGCGGCGGCCCGGAGCCATTGGGCGGCGGTCGCCAAGCCCCTAGGGGGCCTGGGGCTGCTCGAGGACGCCGTCTGCACGCTCGCGGCGGCCCAGGGAACGCCGCATCCGGTGAGCGCCCCGCGGGCCCTCGCGGTGTTCTTCGCCGACAACGGGGTCGTCGCCGAGGGGATCTCGCAGAGCGGTCAGGAGGTCACGCTGACGGCGGCGCACAACATCTGCGGCGGCACGGCGAGCGTGAGCTGCATGGCCCGCATCGCCGATTGCGCCGTGGTGCCCGTGGACGTCGGCATGGCCGAGCCGGTCGACGACGCGTGGATGCACGTCTGCGCCACGATGCGCGGGACCGCCGACATCGCCCTCGGTCCGGCCTGCCCGCGCGACACGGTGCTTCGGGCGATCGGGGTGGGCGCGCACGTGGCGGGACTGCTGGCAGATGCCGGCGCGCGCGTGCTCGCCGCCGGCGAGATGGGCATCGGCAACACGACGACGAGCGCCGCGGTGGCAAGCGCGCTGACCGGCGCTGCGCCCGAGCTCACCGTGGGGCGCGGCGCCGGCCTCACGAGCGAGGGGCTCGCCCGCAAGCGCGCGGTCGTGGAGCGGGCACTGCGGGTGAACCAGGTCGACGCGTGCGCCGATGCCGTGGACGTGCTCGCCGCCGTGGGCGGCCTTGACATCGCCGCCATGTGCGGGCTGTATCTGGGCGCCGCCGCACACGGCTGCCCCGCGGTGCTCGACGGCGTCATCTCGTGCACGGCCGCGCTCGCCGCGGTCCGGATCGCACCCGAGCTCTCGGGCTATCTCGTGGCTAGCCACTGCTCGTCGGAGCCCGCCGCGCGCCTGCTTTTGGACGAGCTGGGGCTTTGCGCCCCGCTGCAGGCGGGCATGCATCTGGGCGAGGGCACGGGCGCCATGGCGCTTTTGCCCCTGCTCGACATGGCGCTTGCGGTCTACGACGAGGCGGCCTCGTTCGATGCGTGCGGCATGGACGCCTACCGGGAGCTGAGCTAGCGTGCGGGCGCTTGTCTTCGGCGGCGCCGCGTGCGGCAAGAGCGCCTTCGCGGAGGGGCTGTGCTGCGCGCGCGGCGGGCGGGTGCTCTACGTGGCGACGATGGAGCGTGCGGGCGCGGATGCCGAGGCGCGCATCGAGCGCCACCGGCGCCTGCGCGCCGGCAAGGGGTTCTCGGTGCTCGAATGTCCCCGCGGGCTCGCGCACGCAAAGATCGAGCCGGTCGATGTCGCGCTCGTGGAGGACGTGGGCAACCTCGTGGCCAACGAGCTCTTCTCCGGCAGGGAGGATGCGGGCGGCTGCCTCGATGCAGAAGGAGCGGCGCGGCGCGTGGTCGCCGGCATCGACCATCTCGCCGACCGCGCGGACGACGTGGTCGCCGTCTCGATCGACACAGGGCGCGACGGCGTGCGGTATGACGAGGGGACGGAGGCCTACCTCGATGCGCTCGCGCGCGTGAACGCCGAGCTGGCGGCCGCGAGCGCGTGCGCGGTCGAGGTGGTCTGCGGGCTGCCCGTGTGGCTGCGGGGGAGCATGGACGTATGGAAGGACGGTGCACGATGAGGGCCGTGCCGTCGCTCGCCGCGGCGTTCGCGACGTTTTCGCGCGTCCCGGTTCCGCAGCGCCTGCTCGACCGCGCCGATTGGACGGGCGGGGCGCTGGCGGCGCTGCCCGCCGTGGGCGCGGTGCAGGGCCTCGTCTCGGGCGCGTGGCTGGTGGCGGCCCATGCGCTCGGCGTTCCCACCCCGGTCGTCGCCGCGGTCCTCGTCGCCTTGCCGTTCGCCGTGAACGGCGGCATCCATATGGACGGGTTTTCCGATGTGGCCGACGCCCGCTCGAGTCACGCCGCGCGCGAAAGAAAGCTCGAGATCATGAAGGACCCGCATATCGGTGCGTTCGGCGTGATGGCGATCGTGCTCTACCTGCTCATGCAGTTCTCGCTGTTCGCGTGCTGGGGGCCGCGCGCGGGCGCGGCGCTCGCCCTCGTGCCCATGTGCGCGCTGTCGCGCGCGCTGGGCGCCCTGTCCGTGGTCACGCTGCCCCATGCGCGGCCCGAGGGCATGGCGGCGGCGCTTGCCGGAGACGACTCCCGTGAGCGCGCGACGCGTCGGGCGCTCATCGTGCAGGCCGTGCTGGCCGCCGTTCTGCTCGTCGTCCTCGCGGGCGCTCGGGGGGCGTGCGCGGCGGCGCTCGCGCTCGCGCTGTTCGCCGCCCATCGTCGCCGTTGCCTGGCCGAGTTCGGAGGCATCACGGGCGACCTTGCCGGCTGGTACATCCAGGTTTCCGAACTCGTCATGGAGGCTGCGATCGTGTTGGGAGGACTCTTTTGATCCTGCTTGTCGGAGGTTTCGGCGCGGGCAAGCGCGCCTTTGCGGAACGGTGCCTGGGCGTCGGGCCCGCGTGCATCGCGGACGCGCGCGACCTCGAGGGGCCGTGCGCGGGCGTCCGCGTCGCCGTGCGCGCTCAGGAGCTCGTGCGCGACCGCGCGCCCGAGGAGGCGCTGCGCCTGCTGTTCGACTCCCGGCTCGATGTCGTCGCGATAGACGAGGTGGGATGCGGCGTCGTCCCCGTCGACGATGCCGAGCGCGCCTGGCGCGAGCGCGCCGGACGGCTCGCCTGCCTGCTCGCCGGGCGCGCCGATACGGTCGTGCGCCTGGTCTGCGGGCTGCCCCAGGTCATCAAGGGGGAGCTATGATCGTCGAGCTCGTTCGCCACGGCGCCACGCGGGGCACGGCGGCTCGCCGGTACGAGGGCGCGGGAAGCGACACCCCGCTGTCGAAAGAGGGGGCGCGGCGGCTTGAGGGGATGGACGCCGACCCGTCCGTGACGGTCGTCTACACGAGCGGCATGGTCCGCTGCTCCCAGACCGCCTCCATCCTGTTCCCGGCGGCCCGGCAGGTGGTCGTGAGCGGTCTGCGCGAGATGGCGTTCGGCGCGTTCGAGGGCAAGTCGTTTGCCGACCTTGCCGACGACGCGTCCTATCGCGCCTGGGTCGAGGGAGGCTGCACGGCGCCCTGCCCGGGCGGGGAGGACCAGGCGGGGTTCGTGCGCCGCACGGTCGAGGCGTTTCGCGCGCTTGCCGACGAGCGCATGCGCGCGGGCGACGCGCGCTGCGTCGTCGTCGCGCATGCGGGCACGGTGCGCGCGGTGGCAAGCGAGCTTGCCCGCCCCGCCGTCGCCTACTTCGACGCGAACACCCCTCCCGCCGGGCGCTGGACGTTTTCTTGGGACGGCGCGCACCTCGCGGTGCTGGGAAGGCCTGAGCGGGGAGGCGGTGCCCTATGATGACGCTTGCCGCCGTGTTGCTCGGCTTCGCGCTCGATGCAGCGCTCGGCGATCCGCGCTGGCTGCCGCACCCCGTGGTCGGCATGGGGCGCATCATCTCCTGGGCGGAACCGCGCCTGCGCAGCGTCTTTCCCGATACGCCCTCCGGCCGCCGCGCGGCGGGCCGCGTGCTCGCCTTCGGCCTGCCGCTGGGTTCGGGCCTGGTCACCTGGTGCGCGCTCGCGCTCGCCGGCATGCTGCACCCGGCGCTGCGCTTCGCGCTCGAGACGTGGCTGTGCTATCAGCTGCTCGCTACCTGCGAGCTCAGGCGACAGAGCATGGCGGTGGCCTCGGCGCTCACCGAGCGCGGTCTGGAGGCGGGGCGCCAGGCGGTGTCGCGCATCGTGGGGCGCGACACGGGTGCGCTCGATGAGGCGGGGGTGGTGCGCGCCGCGGTCGAGACGGTCGCCGAGAACGCGAACGACGGCGTCGTGGCGCCGCTTCTGTACATGATGGTCGGCGGGGCGCCGCTCGCCATGGCGTACAAGGCCGTGAACACGCTCGACAGCATGGTCGGCTACAAGAACGAGCGCTATCTCCATTTCGGGCGCGCCTCCGCGCGCCTCGACGACGTCGTGAACTTCGTTCCCGCGCGCTTCGCCGCCCTGTGCCTCATCGTCTCCGCCCCCCTGGTCGGCCTGTCCGGTGAAGGCGCCTGGCGCATCTGGCGGCGCGACCGCGCGCGCCATGCGAGCCCCAACGCCGCCCAGACCGAAGCCGTCATGGCCGGCGCCCTGGGCGTGTGGCTCATGGGACCGGCTTCCTACGCCGGCCGCATGGTGGATAAGCCCACGATCGGCGACGCGGTGCGTCCCATCCAGGTGGAAGACATCCGCCGTGCGAACCGCCTCATGGTCGCCGGCGTGCTCGTGGCGCTCGCCGTCGCATCCTGCATCCGCTTGGCCGTGGCGTGACGGCGAGACGGGGCGGCCGTCACGCCGCCTGGAAGCGCGCTGTGGCCGCGAGGCGCTCGGTGCGAAAGACCCGCTCCGTCGCCGCACGGTACTCGTCGGCCTTGCGGACCTTCCTGACGGCGCGGTGCACCGATTGCGGGTCCGCGAAGGCGAACCGGGCGTAGGACCACCACTCCTTCATGCGGAAGACCGCGTTGCCGCCCATCTCGGCCTCGTAGGCGCCGTACAGCCTGTCATGGAAGCGCTCGAGCTCGGTTGCCGTGGCGGCCGGCCCGCCCTTCAGCATGCGGGCGAGCGCCGGGTTGGCGAGGATGCCGCGGCCCAGCATCACGTGGCGCGTTTCCGGATACGCCGCAAGGAGCGCGTCCATGTCGTCGACGCCGAAGACGTCCCCGTTGTACGCGACCGGGCACGAGACGGCCCTCAGGGTCGCGCCGTAGGCCTCTTGGCGCGGTGTGCCCTGGTAGCGGTCCTTCTGGACGCGGGGGTGCACGATGAGCTCCGCGAGCTCGTGGCGCCGATACACCTCCAGGATGTGCTCGTACTCCGCGTCATCCGAGACGCCGATCCTCGTCTTGACTGAAACCGGGAGGGGGGAGCGGGCGCAGATCTCGTCCAAAAACGCGTCGAGCCTCTCGAGGTCGCGCAGGAACCCTGCGCCCTTGCCCTTGGAGACGACCGTCCCCGAGGGGCATCCCAGGTTCAGGTTGACCTCCGTAAACCCCATGTCGGCGAGAAGGCCTGCCGCCCATACGAATTCGTCGGCGTCTTTCGTGAGCAGCTGCGGCACCACGACCAGGCCCCGGTTGACCTCGGGGTCGAGCTCCGCGCGGACGCGCCCTCCGAACGAGCTCCCGACCCGCGGGGGTGCGATGAACGGCGTGTAGTACCGGTCGAGGGCCCCGAAGCACTCGGCGTGGATCGCTCGGAACGTGTGACCGGTCAGCCCTTCCATGGGCGCCAAAGACAGAATCATGAACCCTCGCTCACGACATCGGTTGGGTAGGGGCTTGGCGTCGGGCGCGCTGCCTCGCGCGCCTCGCCGGTTGGGCGCGGCTGACGTCAAGCGGCTCTCCATCATACAGGACCGAAGGGGCTTTCGCCTCATCCAAGGGAGAGCGAGGGTGTGGGTGACGAGGCGGGGCGTCAATCCGGGTTGCCGGCAGGGTCGGCCCCGGCCCCGCCGGCAACCTCGTCGAGGATGGCGAGCGCGTCCCGGTACCTCTTGCACCTGCGGGAGCATTCCTCTGCCGGCGGCGGGGTGCTGCCCGCATAGCGCGAGGTGTCGAGGTTGTGCGCGAGGTCGGCCCGCTTGACCGCGCGTGCCAGCGGGTTCACGGATATGGCGCGGACGTAGTCGAGATAGGGCACGCCCGCCTCGTGCGTGAGCAGGCGCAGGGCGTCGATGACCTCGGGCGGAAACGCACGGGCAAGCTCGTCGAGGGTGGTATCGGTGTCCTCGACCACGTCGTGCAGCAGCGCGACGCAGACCGCGTGCTCGTCGGGCATCTGCTCCGCGAGGTGGAACGGGTGGAAGACGTAGGGCGTCCCGCACTTGTCGGTCTGCCCGTCGTGCGCCGCGTAGGCGATGCGCATCGCGCGGTTGGTGAGCGGTGTGTATATCATGGCGGCCTCCTTGCGCTGGGACCATTGTCGCACGTTTTGGCCGGGCCCGGCGCATGCCGCGGGCGATCCCGCGAACGCTGCGGCCGTTTCCTGATAGGCTAGGGAGATGCTGAACAGCCCATATCGCGTTGCCGTCGCCGGGCCGAGCCGGGCCCGGGGGCGCGGCGCGCCGGGAGGCCCGTCCGGAGCCTCTTCGGACGACACTCGTTCCCGGCGGGAACTCAAGTTGAAAGGAGGGGCGATGGGGGCGATCGATACGGCTGCCCGGCGGCCCTACGGACATGGCGGCGACATCTGGGGGAGCCGCGAGCGCTGGGGCGCGGACATCGTCGACTTCTCCGCCAACACGAACCCGCTCGGCATGCCCGCCGCCGCACGCGAGGCGGCATCGCGCGCCCTCGAGACCGCGGACCGCTATCCCGACCCGCACTGCCGGGAGCTCACGGCCGCCATCGCCGGGCACGAGGGGGTCGACGCGTCGTCCATCCTGTGCGGCAATGGCGCGGCCGATCTCATCTGGCGCCTGATGGCGGCGCTGCGGCCCAAGACGGTGCTCGTCTGCGCCCCGACGTTTTCGGAATACGCCCAGGCGGCTCGGGCCGCAGGAGCCGTCGTGCGCGAGCTCGCGCTTTCCGAGCAAAACGGCTTCGCCGTCGACATGAGCCTGATCGACGCGATCGACGAGAGCGTCGACGTCGTGTTCCTCTGCAGCCCCAACAACCCGACGGGTCGGACGATCGCCCCCGACGTCCTCGAGGCGATCGAGCGGAAGTGCCGCGAGGCGGGCGCCCTGCTCGCGCTCGACGAGTGCTTCCTCGGGTTCGTGGCCGACGGCGCCTCCCGCTCGCGCGTGCGCGCCGCGGCCGCCGGCACGGGCCTCATCGTGTTCAGGGCCTTCACCAAGCTCTACGGCATGGCGGGGCTCCGTTTGGGCTACGTCGTGTCGGGGGACGTCGAGCTCACGGCGCGTATGTACGCGGCGGGCCCTCCATGGGCCGTCTCATCGATCGCGCAGGCCGCGGGCCGTGCGGCCTTGGGCGACGCGGCGTTCGTCGACCGCACGAGAGGGCTCGTGGCGGGCGAGCGCCCGCGCATCGCGGGCGCCTTCGAGGACATCGGCTGCGCGGTCGTTCCCAGCGAGGCGAACTATCTGCTCTTGAAGTGCCCGGTCGCCGATATGGCCGAGCGCATGGCGGCGCGCGGCGTCATCGTCCGCCCGTGCGCCACGTTCGGAGGGCTCTCTTCCGCCTACATCCGCGTGGCCGTGCGCACGCCCGAGGAGAACGACCGCCTGATCGACGCCGCGCGCGCGGCGCTTGCGGGCGAGGAGGGGATGGAGGCGCCATGGCAAAGCCGCTGATGGTCCAGGGTACCATGTCGAATGCGGGCAAAAGCCTGCTGGTGGCGGGCCTCGCCCGCGTGCTTGTCCAGGACGGCGTGCGCGTCGCCCCGTTCAAGAGCCAGAACATGGCGCTCAACAGCTTCGTCACCAGGGACGGGTGCGAGATGGGTCGCGCCCAGGCCATGCAGGCCGAGGCGGCGGGCATCGAGCCCGATGTGGCCATGAACCCGATCCTGCTCAAGCCCGAGGGCGCGCGCGGCAGCCAGGTCATCGTGTCCGGGCGCGCCATCGGGACCATGCCGGCGCGCGAGTATTTCTCGTATCGGCGCTCGCTCATCCCGACCATCCGCGAGGCGTACGATCGGCTCGCGGCGGACTTCGACGTGGTGCTCGTGGAGGGCGCGGGCTCTCCTGCCGAGATTAACCTGCAGCGCGACGACATCGTCAACATGGGGCTCGCGCGCCTGATCGACGCGCCGGTGCTGCTTGCGGGAGATATCGACCCCGGAGGGGTGTTCGCCCAGCTCTACGGCACCGTCGCGCTGCTCGATGAGGCGGATCGGGCGCGCGTGCGCGGCCTTGTGGTCAACAAGTTCCGCGGCGACGCCTCCATCCTCAAGCCGGGCCTGAAGCCGCTCGAAGAGCTCTGCGGCGTCCCGGTGCTGGGCGTGGTTCCCTATCTCGATATCGATCTGGACGACGAGGACAGCCTTTCGAGCCGTCTTGGCGCCCGCGGGCACGACCGCGCGATCGACGTGGCGGTCGTGCGCCTGCCGCACCTGTCGAATTTCACCGACTTCGACCCCCTGATGCGCCATCCGGCCGTCGGGCTGCGGTATGTGGAGCGCGCGGAGGACCTGGGCCGACCGGACTTGCTCGTGCTCCCGGGCACCAAGAGCACGCTTGCCGACCTGGCATGGCTGCGCGCGACGGGCATCGCGGCGTGCGCGCTGGCGCTTGCCGACCAGGGCACGCCGGTGCTGGGCATCTGCGGCGGGTACCAGATGCTGGGAGAGGGGATCGACGATCCCCTGTCGGTCGAGGGCGGGGGATCGGCGCCGGGACTCGGCCTGCTTCCGATCCGTACGACGTTCGCGGAGCGCAAGCATCTGACCCAGACCGAGCTCTCCCTGCATCCCGGCATGGGCGTCTTCTCGTGCTGGGACGGCTTGGTCGCCCACGGGTACGAGATCCATGCGGGCGACACGCGGGTCGATGCCGCGCCGGCGGGATCGGTGCGGGAGGCGGATGGGGCCGTCCGCATGCACGGGGCGGTGCGCGGCAACGTGCTGGGAACCTACCTTCACGGGCTGCTCGACGACGGCTGCATGGTCGACGCCCTGGTCGATGCGCTGCTGCGCCGGCGCGGGCTCCCCGCCTCGACGGTGCCGTCGGCCGCAGACGCGCGCTCCCATAAGGACCACCAGTACGACCTGCTCGCCGATGCCGTGCGCGCCGCCCTGGACATGGACGCCGTGTACCGCATCATCGAGCAGGGCGCGTAGGCGCAGGGGAGCGGGACGCTCGGCCGCAAGGCGTTGATATGAGACAAGGAGGAGTTGGTCCCATGGATCACCTGTACACCGCTCCGCATGAGATCGAGCGCCGGAGCTTTGAGATCATCACCCGGGAGCTGGGCGAGCGCGCGCTCGACCCGCTTGAGGAGCCCGTCATCAAGCGCGTCATCCATACGACCGCCGACTTCTCGTTCGCCGACACGCTGACGTTTGCGCACGATGCGGTCGCGCGCGGGCTCGAGGCGCTGCGCGCGGGCGCCACGATCGTGACGGATACCAACATGGCGCTCTCGGGCATCAGCAAGCCGGCGCTTGCGAAGCTGGGGTGCACCGCGACGTGCTTCATGGCGGACCCTGAGGTCGCCGAGGCGGCACGCGCGGCGGGAACCACGCGGGCGCATGCGAGCATGGACCGCGCATGCGCTATCGACGGCCCGCTCATCATCGCCGTGGGCAACGCGCCGACCGCGCTGCTGCGCCTGTGCGAGCTGATGGACGCCGGCCGCATCGATCCCGCGTTGGTCATCGGCGTGCCCGTGGGGTTCGTGAACGTGGTCGAGGCGAAAGAAGAGCTGCTCGCGCGTACGGTGCCGGCGATCGTGGCGCGCGGCCGAAAGGGCGGCTCGACGGTGGCGACCGCGATCGTGAACGCACTGCTGTACGAGATCACGCGCGCGGGGCATCGATGAGCGGGGAGGTCGCCGTCTTTGCCGGCACCACCGAGGGTCGCGAGCTCTGCGAGCGCCTGTCCGCCTGCGGGCGGGATGCCCGCGCGTTCACGGCGACCGATTACGGCGAGGCACTCGTCTGCGATCTGCCCGGCATCGAGGTCCATGCCGGGCGGTTGGACGAGGAGGGCATGGCGGTCGCCTTGAGGGGCTGTAAGACGGTTGTCGACGCCACGCACCCGTTCGCCGTCGAGGCGAGCCGCACCATCGCGGCCGCGTGCGCGCGCACCGGCTCACGCTACGTGCGCCTCGCCCGCGGACGGCTGGACGAGGAGGGCGAGGCGGTGCGCGTGGCCTCCGTGGCGGATGCGGCGGCGTATCTTCGCGCGTGCGAAGGGTGCGCGCTCGTCACGACGGGCAGCAAGGAGGCGCACGCGTTCGCCTCCCCTGAGCTGCTCGAGCGCGTCTATCTGCGCGTGCTGCCCGATGCCTCCGCGATCGCCCGCCTGCGCGGTCTGGGGTTTCCCGCCGCGCGCATCATCGCCATGCAGGGGCCGTTCTCGCGCGAGCTCAACGCCGCGATGCTCAGGCAGATCGATGCCCGCTGGCTGGTGACCAAGGCGTCCGGAGCTGCGGGCGGCGAAGGGGAGAAGCTCGCCGCGGCGCGCGACGCCGGGGCGCGCGTGGTCCTGGTCGAGCGCCCGGTCGAGCGCGCCGGCGCGTGTTCCTTCGACGAGGTGTGCTCGCTGCTCGGCGTGTAGGGGCGCCATCGGCTTTGCGGTCAGGAGCGCGCCCCGAGGTAGGTGAAGACGTTCCGCTCGCCATCGAATTCGAAGACGAGGATGGAGCCGTTGTCGAGCGGCGGGGGAGGGCAGGCGCGGTCGTGCTCGCTTGCCGCCCAGAAGAGCCCCATGACGGTGCCGTGCGAGACGGCGAGCACGTCGAGGCCGGGGTGCGCCTCCATGATGCGCGCAAGGCCGGCGACGATGCGCGCGGAGGAATCGGCCTGGGTGTCTCCGCCGTGCGTGCGGTACGCCTCGCCCGGCTTCCAGGGATCCTGCGGGAGGTCGTCCAGGGCGCGGCCCTCGAGCGCGCCGTAGCGCTGCTCGGCAAGGCAGGGGTCGACCGATGAGGGGCGCGAGGCGAGCGCGGGGTGCGCATCGCATGCGATCTCGAGCGTGCGGCGCGCCCGCCCGAGCGGGGAGCTGCAGACGGCTCCCACGTTTGCGGCGTGGTCGCGCAGCCATGATGCAGCGGCGCGCGCCTGGGAGACGCCGCGCTCGGTCAGCTGCGAGTCGAGTCCGCCCTGCAGGATGCCGCGGGCGTTGTGCTCCGTTTGGCCGTGGCGCATGAGGTACAGACGGGCCATGGCTAGACCAGCTTCTCGTAGGCGATGCGGCCGAGGTCGGTCTCGCTCTCGTCCTTCTGCGTGAGCTCGATGGGCGCGATCTCGCAGAATCCCTGCTTGGCCAGAAAGCCGCGCATGGCGCGGTTGCCCGGATGGGTGTCGATGCGGATGCTTCGGGCGCCGCGCTCCCGCGCGATGGCCTCGGCGGCGTCGAACATGAAGCCCATGACGCCGCCCCCGAGCGCCTCTGCTGCCGTGGCGCTGCGGTGGATGGCGAGATAGGGGGCATCCTCTTCGCCCTCGAACGGATTGGGCGTCAACCAGGGGACCTGAGCGCGGCAGTACTCGGGATCGATGCCGCCCAAAAGCGCCAGGGTGCCCACGAGCGCGCCGGAGGGGTCCTCAGCAACGTAGCAGGAACCCGTCGCGATATCGGCGCGCACGCTCTCAATGTTGGGGTAGCCGCGCTGCCACTGCTCGATGCCGAACTGCGCGATCGTGCGCTTTCCGTCCTCGAGGATCTCGGCGACGCGGGCGGCTTCCTCTGCGCGCGCCGTGCGCATCTGAAGATCAAGTCCCATGTGGTATGTCCTTTCATGCCGGGGCGCGGCGGGCGCCGTCGGCGATGCGGTCGATTGCAGGGTTCAGAGTATGCCTTGTCCCATCCTGGATGAGAAGGCGCAACAAGGCGACGCCACATAAAAACGGGGAGGACCGAAGGCCCTCCCCGTGCGCGTCGATGCGATGCGAGCCTACTGCTGGCTCGGATGCTTCTCGAAGAAATCGAAGCGCGGCGGCAGCGGGACCACCTTGTGCTCGCCGGGTTTCTCGCCCAGGCTCGCCACGAGCTCGTCGCAGGTGTCGAAGATGCGATCCCACGAGAAGAACGTGTCGGGGTCGATGGCGAAGTGCTCGCAGATGAGCTCGCAGCCGACCGGCACGATGCCGTGCATGAGGACGGTCGCCACGCGCAGCTCGTGGAAGGCGTTCACGAGTGCCTGCTTCATCGCGGCGTCGTCCTCGGCGTTCTTGGCGGCCTTGCTCGCGTCGCTCCAGCGCTTGTTCGCGGCGCGCAGGTAGCCGTCGCACACGGTGAGGGCGTGGTGGAACTCGAAGGTGTGCATGGCCTGCTCGAAGGCGAGGACGGCCTGCTCGGATGCCTCGATGACGCCGGCGTCGGGGGTGCCTGCGGGGATGCAGCCGCAGCGGTGGCTCGCCTCGTCGCCCTCCTTCTCGGCCACGCCGTAGAAGCAGGAGCGCGCCAGGCGGTTGAACACGCCGGTGAGCAGCGCGCCCTCCTTCAGGACGGGGTCGATGACGCGCTTGTCGTCGCGTGCGAGCAGCGGCGTGCCGTCGGCGTTCTTGCCGGTCTCGCGCGTGTCGTAGGCCTTGGGGCTGAACGAGACGGGCTTCTCGCCGAGGCCGAGCGACAGGAAGTGCGCGCGCAGCTGCTCGGCGGTGTAGTGCTCCAGCAGCTCCGCGGCGGGCGGGGGCGGGGTCTGGGAGCTGGAGCTCGCCTTCTTGCCCATGTAGAGCACGTGGTAGTTGGCCACGAGCGTGCTCTGCTGCATGTGGCAGCCGAGCGCCTCCCACAGGGCCGTCTGCGCGATGCCGTAGAAGTAGATGTTGTCCTGGCCGATGAACTGGTAGGCGTGCGCGTCCTCGCTGCACCACCAGTCGTGCCAGTCGAGGCTCGCATAGCGGTCCGCGCGGCCTGCGCGCTCGGCCTCGGCCAGCACGGTGCGGGTGAAGCTGATGGGCGCCCAGAGGCTCTCGGGCCACACCCAGCAGGTGAGGCCGGAGCAGCCGCACTCGTCGGGCACGGGCACGCCCCATTCGATGTTGCCGGTGATGCGGAAGGGGACGAGCGCCTTGCCGGAGCGGAAGCGCACCCCTCCTGCGGCGAGCACCTCGTGCGCCGCGTCGCGCTCCTCCCAGCTGGGGAACGTGACGGTAAACGAGCTCTTGTTGCCCTCGGGCTCGGTCACGGTGTGGGCGGGCAGCTGGCCCTCGATGGCGTCGAACGCCTCGCGGAACTTGTTCTGGATATAAATCTGGGCGGGCAGCAGCCACTCTTCCATGGTCTTGGACACCACGGGGCGCACCGTCTCGTTGGCCTCGAGCCTTCTGGTGTAGTCCTTCAGGAAATCGAGATAGGCGGGCAGGTCGAAATAGATGTTGTCGACCGGGCGCAGCTCGGGGGTCTCGCCGGTGAGGGCGGACTTGGGAGCGATGAGCTCCTCGGGTTCGTACTGATGGCCCAGATCGCACTCGTCGGCGTAGGCCTTCTCGGACTTGCAGCCCTGGATGGGACAGCGGCCGACGACCTGGCGGCCGTTCAGGAACTGACCGGCGCGGACGTCGTAGAACTGCTTGGTCGCGCGCTTGTGGAGCACGCCGCGCTCGTTGAGGCGCTCGATGATCTCCGCGGTCGTCTGGTTGTGGATGGGCGCCGCGGGCGGAAGGGCGGATCCGCCGAACAGGTCGAGCTCGATCTCGAAGCCGTCGATCGCGGACTGCTGCAGGTCGTGGTTGGCCTGCACGTAATCGGTGAGCGTGCAGTCGGTGCCGCAGGTCTCGCGCAGCTTGCGATGGCCCTCCATGATGGGGGAGCCGTAGCAGTCGGTGCCCGAGACGAAGATCACGTTCTGCTTGCCCAGGCGGTCGCGCAGGAAGCGCGCGAAGAAATCGGCCGGGACGAACACGCCGCCGACGTGTCCAAAGTGCAGGTTCTTGTTTCCATACGGCATGCCTGCGGTGACGATGGCGCGGTGCGGCCATGAAGGGCGGCAATCTTTGCTGAGCTTGTGTGCCATGCGGGCTCCTCAGTGCGTGTTGATTCGACGTGCATACGGTGACCCATTATCGCACAAGGCCAAGGGCGTGCAGGTTGCGGCGGCAATACGTAAAAAACGACAGAGAGCGGCCTGGCGCCCGCCCGTGGCCCGTCGCGGCTTGAGCCCGCGTTCGCGCTCGGGGGGCGTCGCGGGCGGTCGGAACGCCGCCGCGAGGTCCCGCAAGGCCGTCAGTGGAGGCTGCGCGCCTCGGAATTGCTGAAAAATCGACGTTGTAGATGGATTGATTTCGGATCCGTAAAAAGAGGCACATGGCTCACGGCGCTCAACTGGGGAAATGCGCCTCCCCAGCATGCCAAAACAAGGGAGTGCGCAATCAACTCGCATACAACGCCGATTTTTCAGCAATTCCGAGGCGCGCAGCCTCCACTCAGGCGATGAGGGCGACCGCGTGAGGATGTCGGGCCCCGGTTTACCGCGCGGGAGGCGGCGCCCTGCGCTCCGTGGTATCCTCAGGGCATGAAAAGGATTGCCTGCATACATACCTTTGAAGACAAGGCGTTTTTGGCGCGCATGATGCGCATGACGGCGGCGACGCTGGTCGTCGGCGCGATCGCGGGCATCGCGTGGTTCGTCTCGGGCGCGCCGGGCATGCTGGGCCTGCCGGGCAGCGAGCTCGCCTCCGTTTTCACGGGAGAGGACTCGCGTTTCCCGGTCCTGCCCCCGGCGTTCTGGTGGTTTGCCGCCGGAGCCGTCGGATGCTTCGCCTCGCTTGCCGTCCACGAGCTCGTCCATGCCATCTTCTTCAAGGCGTTCGCCCCCGCCGGCACCAAGATTACGTTCGGGGCGAACTGGAAGGCGGGCATGCTCTATGCCTGCGCCGAAGATGTCGTCTACACGCGCGGACAGTACCTGGCGATCGCGCTCGCGCCGACGTTCGCGGTGACGCTGCTGCTCTTGGCGCTCGGCGTCGTGAGCGGCTGGCCGGTGCTGGCCTACTTCGTGGCGGTGCTGCATCTGTCCGGATGCACGGGCGACTGGGGCTACGTCGCCGCGATGCTCGCCGACGCGCGCATCACGCACTGCATCGACCGCGACTGGGGCGTCGAGTTTCTCGGCGACGGCGAGCCCGACCGGGAGCGTGAGGAGGAACGATGACGCGGCTTCTGCTGCACGCCTGCTGCGCGCCGTGCTCTCTCGAGCCGGTCCGCATGCTGGAGGAAGAGGGGTTCGAGCCCACGATCTGCTGGACGAACCCGAACATCCAGCCGAAAGACGAACATGACCGCCGGCTTGAGGAGCTGCGCCGCTGGACGGCTGCGAACGGCATCCCGCTCATCGAGGCGCGCGAGGACTATGACGCGTGGGAACGCGGGGTGGCGCCCATCGGGGCACGCGATCGCGAGCGCCGATGCCGCGCCTGCTACGGCCTGCGGCTTGCCGAAGCGGTGCGCGTAGCCTGCGACGAGGGTTTCGACCATATCGCAACAACGCTCGCGGTGTCGCCTTACCAGCTGTTTGAGACCTGCAACGACGTCTTGATGCGTTTGGCGACGGCGCAAGGTCTCACGCCGGTCATCCGTGATTTTCGCCCATGGTACCCGGAGGCCACGCGTCGATCGCGCGAGCTCGGGATGTACCGGCAAAACTACTGCGGCTGCCGCTTCTCGGCGGCCGAGGCGGCGCTCGACCGCATTCGGCTGCGCGATGAGCGCAAAGCTGCGAAGCTCCATGCATGATGCCCGCGTGCTGGGGAGAGACGATGGGAAGCGCGCCGTTCATCAAGTCCGTTGCCGTCCGCTGGGAGCTTGTGCCGGGCGATGCGTACCTGCGCGGCATCCCCGCTCTCACCCGTCTGGGTTTCGAGCCGCTGGAGCTCTCCGGGAGCGTGACGTTTTTCGTCGGCGAGAACGGGTCGGGCAAGTCGACGCTGCTTGAGGCCATGGCGGTCGCCTACGGCCTCAACCCGGAGGGCGGCACGGCCAACTACGCGTTCTCCACGCGGGATTCGCACTCATCGCTGCACGAGGGCATCGAGATGGGCCGCGGCCTGCTGCGCCCCTGGAGCACGTTCTTCCTGCGGGCGGAGAGCTTCTACAACGTGGCGACCGCCGCCGAATCGTATGCGGGGATGACCTACACGAATCCGGCGACCGGCGCACATGAGCTGCTGCACCAGATGTCGCATGGCGAGGCGTTTCTCGGCTTCATCCAGGATCGCGCAAAGGAAAACGGTCTGTACTTCCTCGACGAGCCGGAGGCGGCGCTGTCGCCCTCCCGCCAGCTCACGCTGCTCTACGAGATGTACCAGCTGGCGCTTCACGGCAGCCAGCTCATCGTGGCGACGCACTCTCCGATCCTGCTCGGGCTTCCGGGCGCGCAGATCGTGTCGTTCGACGGCGGGCGCCTGCACGAGGTGGCCTACGAGGAGACCGACAGCTATCAGGTGACCGAGATGTTCATCAACGGCCGCGAGCGCCTGCTGCACGAGCTGCTCGGCGTTTGATGGTGTTTCTGAGAGCTGCGGTCTGGGCCGTGCTAGCATGTGTGGCGCAACGCGCTGCGGGAAGGCATAAGTCCAGTTGCCCTCCCGCAGCGCGTGGCGTGCAGACATGAGGGCTGGGCGCAATGGAGGCGAACCATGCCCAAAACAAAAGCCCAACGCATCGTGTTCTCCCTGCTTATGGCATTCGCGATGGTCTACGGGATGGAGCTGTACAACCGGGCGCTCATGGCCGGCGGGCTCAAGACGGAGCTGTTTGCCGCGCCGTTTGCCGACATCGTGCCGCTCATGGTCGCGGTGATCGTGCTCGAGACGCTTGTCGGCGGGCGCATCGCGCACCGTCTCACGTTCAGGCTTCTCGACCCCACGAAGGTGCCGGCACTGCTCGTCACCGTGCTCATAGGGGCGTTCACCTGTTGGAGCATGTGCCCGATGATGAGCCTGGTGGCGACGCTCGCGTTCAAGCAGCCGCCTGCGGGCGAGCTCGTGGCGACGTGGATTCAGACCGTGGCGATGAACTTCCCCATGGCGCTCCTGTGGCAGCTGTTCGTGGCGGGGCCCGGGGTGCGCGCCGTCATGCGCCTGCTGCGCCGGATCCCGGTGCTCTCCGACTAGGCGTGCGTCGGTCGGCTTTTTCATGGGTTGCTTGGGGACGGGTTCGTTTCAACCCATCCGGCGGCCCCTGCGGTCCCTGCGAGCCGGAACGGAAGCTTCCCGCCGCTCGTCGCCGCCCCACGCTATTTCATGAACGCGAAGGGGCCCCGTATCCGCGGGTCTAACAGAGGTTCATGAATAAGCGGGGACGTCAAAAGGCGATTCCTGCGCAAACGCCGAAAAGACCCCCGTTCGTTCATGAATGACTCGGAGCTTCCTTAGGAAAGCATGAAGCGCGATCGCGCAAGCCGGGCGCGGGGTATACGGCACGACGAGGACCGATGAGTTCGTTGCCAAATTGAGGATTGATACTCCATGAAGAAAGCCAAGTGCGGCGTTCAGCCGCCTGCAGATCGCAAGAAGCCCGCAGCGTCCGAGGTGTCCCGCGGTGCAAAGGCCAAGGGTGCCGCGCAGATGGTTGCGGGCACGGCCCTTGCGGTTGCGGGCGTGCCCATGTGCATCCTGCCCGGCCCCGGCGTGGCGGCCATTGCGGGCGGGGCGGCGCTCATCAGCCGTGGACAGCGCACGTATTCTGGGCGCCAGGCGACCAAGATCGAAGAGCGTCTGGACCAAGCGGCGCATAAGGCGGGCGTTGCGGCAAAGCAGCAGGCGGCGAAGATCGCCCGCAAGGCGGGGAGGGCAGCGGTGCACGGTCTTGGTACGGCGGCCCGGGCGGGCGGCAGGTTCGTCGTCCGCACCGTGAGTCGCGCCTCGGCAAAGGCGGGCCCGAATTCGCTGTAGGCCGCGAGAGAGCCTCCCGGGCTGCAGTCTTCCTTACGCGCGCAGGATCTTCTCTATGGCGCGCCCACGTGCCAGCTCGTCCACAAGCTTATCGAGGTAGCGGGCGTTCTGCTCGACCGGGTCCTCGATAGCCGCGACGTCGACGCCGCAGACCTTGCCGGTGATGAGCGTGCGATGGGGGTTGAGCGCGGGCGCCTCGTTGAAAAAATCCGCGTAGGTCAGGTCGCGTTCGAGCTGTCGTGCAAGCCCCGCCTGGTCGTAGCCGGTGAGCCAGCAGGTGACGGTATCGACTTCTTCGCGCGTGCGTCCCTTGCGTTCTGCCTTCTGCACCAGCAGCGGGTAGACCTTGGTAAACGACATCTGGGCGATGGGCGTGCGTGCCATGAACGCTCCAATCCATATGAGACGCGGGCTGTGGCCCCATTATGACGCGTCCGGCACGACTCGGGCGCATCGCGGCCGCTTTCGGTAGCGTCCCGCGCCGTCCGCGGCGGATGCGGACCGTCTCGTCCTTGCTATAGATACATACCGTTGGTATGATACCCATGAAGACCGGAGCGGGGGAGGGCGGCATGGCGCGCAACAAGTATCCCGAGGAGACCGTCAAGCGGATTCTCGACGTGGCCGAGGAGCTGTTCATGACCAAGGGCTACGAGCAGACGACCATGGCCGATATCGTGAACCACCTCGGCGGGCTCACCAAGGGCGCGGTCTACCATCACTTCAAGAGCAAAGAGGATATTTTCGAGGCGGTGTTC
Source organism: Collinsella ihumii (assembly GCF_030385545.1). Classification (NCBI taxonomy): domain Bacteria; kingdom Bacillati; phylum Actinomycetota; class Coriobacteriia; order Coriobacteriales; family Coriobacteriaceae; genus Collinsella; species Collinsella ihumii. The sequence continues at coordinate 44,461 of NZ_JAUEIQ010000008.1, forward strand.
GAGCGGGCGAATCGCTCGGTCGTCGAGCGGGCCGAGGCCATCATCTCCAATCGGTCGCTTTCGGGTATCGAGAAGATCCGCGCACTCGACGAGTCGTCGGCGGAGGGGCCGTCGGCCGACATGCTGCGAGCCATGCGGCCCTCCTCGGATCCCGTGCAAAACTCCCGTCTTCTGGCGCGGGAGTTCGCCGACGCCCTCGAGGTCGCGCACCGCTATATCGAGCCGGTGATACGCGAGGGTGTGGCGGACGGCACGGTGAGCTCCGAGTTCCCGCGCGAGACCGCCGAGGTCATGCTGCTGCTCGCCAACCTGTGGATGGTGCCGCTGTTCCATCCGCTCGCCGATGAGAGCGAGTTCGAGCGCCGCGTGAGCGTGCTCGTGCGCGTGATGCACGCGCTCGGCGTGGACCTGGTGGATTGGAAGTCTTTCGACCCGGCGCGCATGTGGGACGACTCATGGGGAACGTTGGCGCGCGATTTCATCGCCGACGATGGGGGAGAAGACGATCGGTCCTGACGCTGCCGGCAGGTGATGACGGGAGAAGCCGCTTCGAGCGGCTTTCTTTCGAATCATTATACATACCAACCGAATGTATGAAAGAGAGGACGACATGAACGGTACCAACAAAGGCGGCGCCGCACCTGGACGGGGAGGAGGACTCGCGTCCCCGCGCTTCGCAGCGGTCATGGCATCCCAGGCGCTCTCGCTTCTCGGCATGGAGATCCTGCAGTTCGTGCTGCCCCTGCACCTGCTGAACCTCACGGGGTCCGGCGCGCTGTACGGAGGTGTGATCGCGGCGGGGTTCGTGCCCTACACGCTGCTCGCGCCCATCGGCGGCGTCATCGCGGACCGCACGCGCAAGCGCGGCGTCATGATCGCAGTGGACGCGGTCCTGGCGATAGCGATGGCGGCCTATCTGTTCGCGGCGGGGACGTCGGCGGTCATCGCCGCCACCGTGGCCGTGCTCATGCTGGCGTTCGCCGCCCAGGCGCTCTACCAGCCGTGCGTGCAGTCTGCGATCCCGCATCTGGTGGAGTCGCACGAGGTGGAGCGCGCCGTGGCGCTCGTGAACCAGGTGGGCATGCTCACGGGGATCGGCGGCCCCGTCGCCGGAGGGATCGCGTTCGGGTTTCTCGGCCTGGCGCCCATCGTCTTCATATCCGCCGCCTGCTTCGCCGCATCGGCCCTCGTGGTGGCGGCCCTCGTGCACGTCCCCTACGAGCCGCCCGCGCGCACGGCGGGCGCCGTCGCCACGGCGCGTGCTGACCTGAAGGAGGCGCTCGCCTTCCTCCGCTCGCGCCCGCTCATGTGGCGCACCATCATGGCGGCGACGCTCGTGAACCTGTTCGGCTCATCGTTTTTCAACGTGTGCTCACCTTATATCGTGACCGAGACGCTCGGTCTGCCCAACCAGCTCATGGGCGTGCTGCAGGGCGCCCTTGCCGTGGGCGGTCTTGCGGGAGGGGCGATCGTGGCGGCGGTGCCGGGCACGCTCGGCATCCGCCGCGTCCCCGCGCTGCTGCTCGGGGTCGTGGCGGGTATTGCCGCCATCGCCTGCGTGCTCATGGTGCCGCTGCCGGCCCTCGGTACCTATACGGCGCTCGTCATCCTGTACCTCCCCACGATGGCCGTGTGCATGTGCATGAGCATCGTCGCGACGAGCTATCTTCAGGTGGAAAGTCCCGGAACGCTCGTGGGCAAAGTCATGGCGCTCGCGATCATGCTGGCGAACTGCGTCACGCCGGCGGGCCAGCTCGCCTACGGCGTCGCGCTCGACATCGTGCCCGCTTGGGCGATCGCGCTCGTGGCGGCGTCCGTGACGGCCGCCGTGGCCTGGTGGCTCGCCCGCGCCGAGCGGTAGGGAGTCGTCCGTTTTGGCATCCCGCGCCGGAGCCTGCGGGCTCCGGCGCGGGGTCTGCCGACAGCGCGCGAGCGCCGAATGGTTTGCGCGGCGGACGTCGATACACATGGGGGGAGGCATGGTTGCGGGCTTCCGCCAGGGCGGACGGGGCGTTCCGGAGCGAATCGATCCTCCCCGTGCCGAAAAGTGGCTAATTATTTCTGATTTGCTGTCAGGCGGGTTGGGCGATGGCGCCCGAATCAGCCGATATGGCTGCTTTGGCTGGAAATAGCGACGGTATCTGGGGCCGAATCACCCTGTGCCGGGTCCTGCCGAGGGGGAGGAGCCGCAAATGCGCGGACTCTTGCCCGTCTGCAGGGGATGCGCGACAGCAGAATAGAACTAATTAGCCACTTCGATACGGCGGGCCGCGCGGAGTGCTTCCCGCGCGGCCCGCCGGAACGGTCGTGCCCGAGGCTCCAGGGTGCTACAGCTCGCGGCGCTCGTAGAGCCTGATCGAGATGGCCGCGGAGACGCCGAGAATCAGGAATACGGCGACCAGGGACACGGCGAGGCTCGTGATCGCGCCGAGGGGCGTCTCGATGAAGGCGGAGACGGCGCTGAGCGCATCGGCGATGCCGGCGAAGTTTCCAAGGCCGCCGGTCGCGCCGAGGATCATCATGGGCCCGATGAAGAGGATGACGCTGACCATCGGGATCCACTGGGTCGCTTTCGTCTGGCCGAAGCGCAGGTAGACCGGCGTTTCGACGGCCGCGATCCCCGACCCGATGACGGCGCACAGCGCGCAGGAGAAGACCATGGCCTGGATGTTGTCCTGCGTGAGCCCGAACGTCGTCGACAGGTCGCCCGGCAGCGGCGCCACCGTCGCGATCGCGGCGAGAGCGGTGCCGCCGACAAGCCCCGCGACCATGCCGATCAGGCCGATGGTCGCGATCATGCCGTAGCGCCCGATTACGACATCGCGCCTGCTCAGGGGCATGGTGAGGCGAAAGAGCCCCCAGCCGTTCTGCTCGTCGTAGGCCGATGTCGCGAGCGCGCCCATGATGAAGTACATGCAGGTGAGCACACCGGGCGCGGCAACGATGCTCCCCATGCCGACGCAGGTGCACGCGGCGACGAACACGCCCAGCGCGAGGAGCTGGCGGGCGTACTGGTGCATGACGGTCATTTCGATCTGGTATGCGCGCTTCATCTATCGCACACCGCCTTTCAGGGTGAGGGTGAGGTAGTCGTCGATCGTCATGTGGTCGACGGGGATGGTCGGGAAGCGCTCCGCGAAGGCGAAGCGGTCGGGCACGAGCAGGTCGATGCCGTAGTCGTGCTTGCGGTAGCGGATTGCGCGCTCGGGGATGATGCCGCTCGCGGCGACGGCCTCGAAATCGGCCACGCGGCAGCGGGCGACGCCCATCTCGTCGGTGATCTCGTCCTTTATGAGATTGAATACGATGCGGCCGTTCTCGATGCACACCACGCGGTCGGCGATCTTCTCGAGATCGCTCGTGATGTGGCTGCTCATGAGCACGGCATGGCCGGGTGCGGCGACGAACTCGCGCAGGCGGTCGAGCACCTCGTCGCGCGCCATGGGGTCGAGGCCCGCGGTCGCCTCGTCGAGGATGAGCAGGCGCGCGCCGTGCGACAGGGCGCAGGCGAGGCTGAGCTTCATGCCCATGCCGCGCGAGAGGTCCTTGACCGGTTTTGTCGGCTCGAGGCCGAACTCGCGCACGAGCTTGTCGAAGGTGTGCTGGCTCCAGCCCGTGAAAGCGCGGGCGTGCATGCGGCCGATCTCGGAGATGCGCAGGTGCCCCGGAACGGAGACGGTGTCGAACACGACGCCGATATGCTCCTTCGCGGAGGCGCCTGCCGACGTGTGCGCGAGGGCGTGCACGTCGGTGCCGAGCACGCGCGCCGTGCCGCCGTCGAGCTCGATGAGGCCGAGCAGGGCCTTGATGGTCGTGGACTTGCCGGCGCCGTTCTGTCCGACGAACCCGACGATCTCGCCTTCCTCCACGGTGAGGTCGACGCCGTCGAGCGAGAAGCCGTCGTAGTGCTTGGTGATGCCGTGCGCCTCGATGAGGGGCGCGGCGGCGATGGTGCTATTGGGTGCCATAGATGACATGGCGGGTCCTTTCTGCGGATGCGTGGTGCGAGCTTGCGGTCACTCCAGCTCAAGGGCGAACATCTCGGTGAGCTCGCCGTCGGTGAGCCCCATGGCGCGGCCGGCGTCGATGGCGCGCGCCATGTGCGCCTCGACCTGGCGGAGCTGCTCCTCGCGGATCAGCTCGGCGTTGCCGCCGGCGACGAAGCTCCCCTTGCCCTGGACCGTCTCGATGAACCCTTCGGATTCGAGGTCGGCATAGGCGCGCTTCGTGGTGATGGCGCTTACGCGCAGGCTGTTGGCGAGCGCGCGGATGCTGGGGAGCTGCTCTCCTTCGGCGAGGTCGCCGGCGAGGATCGCGGTCTTGATCTGGTCGCAGATCTGCTCGTAGATGGGTTTGCTGCTTGCGTTCGAGATGATGATTTCCAAGTTGCGTGTCCTTTCGTGCGTCCCGCACGGGGCGTCCCTCGGCGGGGTGCCGCGCGCTCGGGCGTCCCCGAACGGCGGCTGGGACGGCAACGGACGTCTTCGCGTCGTCCCTCTGGGCATAGTGTATATACCCGATAGCTACAGTATATACACACCTATGCACAGTGGCAATGAGCGATGGGATTTTTTCTCCGCCGGGTCAAGAAAGCAGGAGACCGGCCCGGGGCGGGCGGTGCAAATCGGGGGACGTACCTGTTGCGTGCATTTATGCACGCAACAGGTACGTCCCCCGATTTGCACCGCCCGCCAAAGGCTTTGATGGGCTTTCTCTACAGGTCCTTGAGATAGAAGAGGTCCATGGTGGAGTGGACGGCGGTGGCGGGCCGATCGATGCGGCGGTAGCCGCAGCGCTCGTACAGGCGGACGGCCTCGTGCAGGCTCGTATGCGTCTCGAGGTAGACGCGCCGGTAGCCGAGCTTGCGGGCATGTCCCTCGACGGCGTCCAGCAGCGCGCGGCCCAGGCCCCGTCCGCGTTCGCTCTCCACCAGGTAGATCTTCTGGAGCTCGCAGCAGGCATCGAGTCCCCCGTACTTCGCGAGGCCCGCCCCGCCGAGGATGCGCGCCGTGTCGGCATCCTCCATCACGAAGTAGGCGCGGCGCCCGGGGCGCGAGGCGTAGAAGCGGCTCAGATGGTCGAGCTCCGGGTCGAAGTACGCGGTCCCCGGGATGTCCAGGCGATACGCCTCGAGGCAGGTGCGGATGATGGCGGCGACGGCGGCGTCGTCGGCGGGTGCGATCGGGCGGATGAGGGTGCTGCTCACGATATGCTCCAGTGGGGGACGGGTGTGGCCTTGCGCCCCGCGCGGGCGTCGGGGCGGGCATCACGGGGCGAGGGGGGTGGCTATCCGGTGCGCTGTTCGCCGGTGCCGCGGTCATCGTCGCCCGGCTTCGCGTCGAGGCGGCGGCTACGGGGCCGATGCGCGTCTCGTTCGGCCCTCTTCAGCCGCTCGACGGCTGCGAGCGCGCTCGCGCCGAGGTCCTCTTCGCATCCGTCGCCCTCCGCATCGGTTCCCGCGGTCCTTCGCTTGGCGGCGCGCCTCCGTTTGGCCTCCGCGGCGCGCTTCAGCGATGCGCGCTGGCCACGCAGGATCAAGACGAGCGCAACGATGATGATGAGCACGTAGCCCAGGCCGTCGAAGTCGAAGTAGACGACCGTGCCTTCCGAGGTGACCTCCTGCTTGAGACCGATCTCGGCGTAGGCGCACGCGGGCGCGAGCAGCGTGACGATGCCAGCTGCTGACACAAGCGCTGATAGCGGACCCCTCATGGCAGCACCCCTTTCCCATTGCCCTGCTTGACGTATCGTAGCGCAGCCGCGCGGGCGGCGAGGGCGGGGACGGACGTTTTCCGGCTAGGAGCGCGCCCACGATGGCGCTCATGACGGGGAAGTTCAGCCAGATGCCCGAAGTGCAAATCGGGGGACGTACCTTCCGCGTGCATTTTTGCACGCGGAAGGTACGTCCCCCGATTTGCACTTCGGCGCGGCGGGTGCCGGTTTTCGGTCCGTGGGCGTATCGGTGCTGTCAAAACGGTGCGGTCTGCGTCACAATGGGGGCGGAAGGACCGCCGTAATCGTTGCGAGGAGTTGGACATGCCGGGCGTTCGCGTGCTTATCGTCGAGGACGATGCCGATATCAATCAGATCGTCGCCACTCACCTGGCGCGACGCGGCATGGCCTGCACGCAGGCGTTTTCCGGGAGCGAGGCTCGCCTGCTCATCGGGTGCGGCGAGGGGGAGCTCCCCTTCGACATCGTGGTCTCCGACCTGATGCTTCCCGGCATGTCGGGCGAGGAGCTCGTCGGGCTCATCCGCGAGCGCGACGCGCGCGTCCCCATCATCGTGATATCCGCGCGCACGGCCGCCTCCGACCGCATCGACCTGCTCAAGCTCGGCGCGGACGACTACCTCACCAAGCCGTTCGACTTGGACGAGCTCGTCGCGCGCATCGAGGTCCAGCTGCGCCATCGCGGCGTTTCCGCATCCGACGGTGCCGGTGACGGCACGCGGTTCGCGGGCCCCACGCTGTGCTTCCGCGCATGGGAGCTCGACCCCGAGGCGCGCACGTTTTCCGCGGACGGGCGGGGAGTCGAGCTCACCCGCATCGAATTCAACATCCTTCAGGCGCTGATGGAGCACCCCCGTCGTGTGTTCTCCAAGCAGGAGCTGTTCGAGCGGGCGTGGGGCGAGCCGTACACCGCCGACGACAACACGGTGAACGTGCATGTGTCGAACATCCGCGCCAAGCTGCGCGCGACGGGCACCGACGCCTACATCAAGACCGTGTGGGGCATGGGTTTCAAGCTGCAGGAATCCTGACACGGGCGCTTCTTTAACCTTTCTTAAACCTTGGAAAAGACTTGCTCAAAGGTCGTTTTCCATACTCATGCATGAGCAGCGGGAAGAAGGCGACGCGCAGACGCCCCGCTGCCGCAGGATGCACGAGATAGGAGCAACCATGAATGTGATCGATATCCGTGGTCTCACCAAGCGCTACGGGAAGATGTTCGCGGTCGACCGCCTGGATATGCATGTGGCCGCGGGGGACATCTACGGCTTCGTGGGCAAAAACGGCGCGGGCAAGTCGACGACGATGAAAATGATCGCCGGGCTTGCCACGCCGAGCGCCGGACAGCTTGCGCTGTTCGGTGAGGACCGCTCGCGCGTGGCGGGGAGCTTCTCGGGAGCGCCTTCGCGCATCGGCGCCCTGATCGAAGAGCCGGGCGTGCTGCCGAACTTCTCCGCGACGGAGAACATGATGATGAAGGCGCTCGCCATGGGCGTCATCCGCCCGCACGAGCAGGTGGACGACCTGCTGCAGCTCGTGGGGCTCGAGGGCGTCGGCCCGCGCAAGGCGAAGAAGTTCTCGCAGGGCATGAAGCAGCGGCTGGGGCTCGCGCTCGCGCTTGTGGGCTCGCCCGACCTGCTGCTGCTCGACGAGCCGTTCAACGGCATGGACCCGGAGACGACGCGCGACCTGCGACGGGCGCTTGTGCGGCTCAACCAGGAGCGCGGCGTGACGATCGTGATTTCGAGTCACGTGCTCGACCAGCTCATGCGCGTGTGCACCCGGTTCGGTGTCATCGCAGGCGGCCACATGGTGCGCGAGTTCACCGACGAGGAGCTGCATGCGGCCTGCGGCAGCTCGGTCCGCGTGAAGACGGCGGATCCGGCGCGGACGCTCGCGATTCTGGAGGAGCGTCTACCGGGCGCGACCTTCCGTGTGGATCCCGACCAGTCGATCGTGATCGCCGGCGGCGCGCGCTCGGCGGCCTCTTCGTTCGGAGGGGCGTCGAGCGACCCGGCTGCGTCGGGCGCGCCCTCGGTGGAGGACGTGTCGCGCGTTCTGCACGACGCCGATCAGGTGGTGCTCGAGCTCACGGTGCTCGAGCGCGACATCGAGGACTACTTCGTCGAGCTTATGGACGGCGGGACGGCCGCAGGGAACAGGGGGTAGCGCGATGCTGGATTGCCTGATCGACTTTCTGCTCGAAATCGTTCCGTCTCTGTTCTCCCGTCGCAAAGGAAGGTAGAACCATGCTGAACCTCATCAAATCCGACCTCTACCGCATCACGCGCGTCCGCGGCCTGCGCGGCAGCTTCTGGCAGTACGGGCTGTCACTTCTCGTCGTGTACGCCATGACCGTGGCGATGACGATCTTCGTCAGGAGCTCGCTCTTCGAGTCGCTCGCTCCGGGGACTGCCAACCCGGTCAATTCCGATTTCCCCTCGTACACCGCGTATCTTGCGAGCATGGGAGGCGGCATCGTTCCGCTCTGCGTCTGCTTCATGGTGGTCGAACATGCGCTGCAGGAGCTCAAAAACAACTACGCACGCAGCGTGCTGAGCGCTCGCGGCGGCAGGCTTTCGTACTTCGGCGGCAAGGTGGTGTTCGCCGGCGTGCTGTCCGCCATCATGGTGCTGCTCGAGATCGTGCTCGTCACCGCGGTCGCATGGATCGGCGGATACGCGTTCGCGACGTTTGACAGCCCGGTTGAGCTGCTGGGATGGTTCGTCGGATTCTGGATCAACATCTGGGCGCTCGCGGTGATCTCGCTCGTCGTCGCGTATGCCACGCGCGTCAGCCCCATGAGCTATATCTGCTCGTTCTGCTTCAGCCTCGGGGTGGTTGCGAGCCTGGTGAGCGGACTGGCGTATTCCACAGGCGGCATCCTGCGCGTGCTGCAGCCCATTCGCCCCGCTCTCGAGACGCTTGTCGCGTGGATGCCCTCCACGTCGCTGGGGAACCTGGCCGCCGGCGGTCAGATGTTCGGGATGCGGGCTGCCGACATCTGGGGTCCCTCATCTCTGGCGTTTACCATCGATGATCCCGGTATCCAAGCGCTGCTCACGGGCGTCATCTGGATTGCCATCGCCAGCGCGGCCGTGCTCGCCATCGCCCGCAAGCGCGATATCTAGGAAATCCGGCCAATTCATTCCGCAGGCGCCCGTCCCCGTGGCGGGCGCCTGCGGATCGGGACCCAGCGGAGGCTGCGGGCGGCACAATTGCTGAAAAATCGACGTTGTAGACGGCTCAAATCCGGACCTGCCCAAAACGGCACCTGCAGATCCGGCGTTTCCGCAGGTAGCGCCTTCGCGGGAAGCGCGCATTTCGGGGCATTCGGAAACGAGCCGTCTACAACGTCGATTTTTCGGCAATTCTTGGGGCCGCAGCCTCCACTCGGCTTCTGAAAGCGGTCCGCTGGCTGTTTTGCGGGCAGCGGCCCTTCCTGAACGCCGCCGTTCAAGTAAGCTGGAACGGGCGCTCGCCCGAGGAGGCGGGACCCGCGGGAAAGGGGATGCCATGGAGACGGAGATTATCTCCCTGTTGCTGCTCGTGCTCGGCCTTGGCATGGGTCTGGTGCTGGCGAGCGCGCGCTATCTCGGCGAGATGCACCGCATCGCACGTTTCCTGCGCGGGCGCGACGGGGAGAGCAACGTGCGCGTGGCGGCGGGCGGCGCGCCCGGTGTCACCGATCTTGCCGACGCCATCAACGCGGAGCTCGACCGCAGCGCCCAGGCGCATGTCGAGGCAATGCGCCGCCAGCAGGAGTTCCAGCGCGACCTGTCGGCGCTGTCGCATGACATCCGCACTCCGCTCATGGGGGCGAAAGGCTATTTGCAGCTCGCGTGCGACGAGCAGGACCCGGCGGCGCGCGCCCGGCATCTGGAGGCGGCTGCGAGCCGCATCGACACCACGACCGAGTTGCTCGACCAGCTGTTCGCCTATACGAAGTCGACCGATCCCGACCTTGTGCTCAAGATGGAGCCGGTGGCGCTCAAGCCCTTTGTGGAAGAGGTGCTGCTGGGGCAGTACCCCGCCTTCGAGGAGCGCGGCTGGGAGCCGGCCGTCACGTTTGGCGACGCGGCCGTCACGGTCGAGGCGGATCGGGAGGCGCTCTCGCGCATCTTGACGAATCTGGTGGTGAACGCGCTGCGTCACGGGATGGCGGCGCCTACGATTGAGGAGCGTCGCGAGGGCGATCGCGTGGTCCTGAGCGTCGCGAATGCCGTCTCGGACCCGGCGGCCATCGATGCCGACCGGCTGTTCGACCGGTTCTACCAGGCGGATTCGTCGCGCGGTGCCAAGGGGAGCGGCCTTGGTCTGTCGGTCGCGGCGAATCTGGCGCGCGCCATGGACATGGAGATCTCCGCATCACTTGCAGGCGACGTGCTGGCGGTCACGCTCGCCATGCACATGCTGGGTGGTGCGTAGCGAAGCGGGGGTCGATTGCTCTCGACCACGCCTGCGGGGGCGTGAAAAACGTGCATATCGAGTTTGGCATTGTTTTTCGGTGCGGATTCTCCACATGCGCCGTACCCTTCAGCATTTGCCCAGTTGAATCCTGCGGCTTTGCCGAGGGGTATGGCGCCTGTGGGGTGCGGGCACCGAAAAACAATGCCAAACTCAGCCTACCTCCTCGGTGGGTTTTGCTTCGAACGGATTTTTATGCACGAGCTTTTTCGCTACCTGCGGGTTTGCTGAAGGTCTATGCATGACGAAAACCAGGCCTGTCGCCATCCGCGTCCCACGCCATCTCGTACTCCGCCGCGCCGGTCTCCCCGTCGGTGCCCTCGCTGCGCACGGTGAACCCTTCACGCAGGTAGAACGCGACGGCGCGCGAGTTGTCGCGGTAGACGTGGAGCGTGAGCGCCCGATGGCGGCGCTTCGCCTCGTCGAGCAGCGCCTTGCCGATCCCGTGCGACCGGGCGTCGGTGCGAACGAAGAGGCCCGCCACGTAGTCGCCGGTCAGGCCGATGAACCCGTCGACGTCGCCAGTTTCCGGGTCGACATGGACCAGCACGTCGGCATGCGGCAGCTCGCGTCGGACCCCTTCGTACGCGGCGCGCCAGTAGCCTTTGGGCACGAAGGGATGCGCCTGCTCGTTGCCATCGAGCCACAGGTTCATGACGGTGTCGAGGTCGGCGGGGGAGAGGGATCTGATCATAGGGGCTCCAGACGTGTTTTGGGGACATGGGTTGCGGCACCCATTGTCGCACGGCGCAAGCGGATTGGCGGGATTGCCAAGCGGATTTGCTCGCCTGGAGGCGCCCGTCGCGGGACAATGGGAGCGATCAGAACGGACGGGAGGTCGCCCATGATTTCCGACAAGCTCGCGACGCTGCGGCGTCGCGCCGGGAAGAGCCAGCAAGAGGTCGCCGCAGCCATCGGCGTGAGCCGGCAGACCGTGTCGAACTGGGAGCTCGGGCAAGGTTCGCCTGCGCTCGACAAGGCCGCAGAGCTAGCCCGGCTCTACGGCGTGACGATCGACGACCTTGTGAGCGATGAGGTCGACGTGGTGAGCACGGGGCGCGACCGCCGCGCGCGCGACCTGCACGTGCTGCGCGCGTTCATCGGGAAGACGGCCCTGGTCGCGTGCGCCGGCGCCGGCGGCGTGCTCGAGGACGCGGAGGTGCTCGACATCTCGGACGGGTGGATTCGCGTCGCCTGCACGGTGAAGCGCTCGCGGCTGGGCTCGCCCAAGATCGAGCGGGAGCGCGTGGTGCGGCTGATCGACATCCGGGACATCGAGGGCATCGCGACGGGGACGGAGGCGTAGGGGATGGATACGTTCTACCAGGTGATCAGCATACTCACGTTCGGGTTCGTCATCGCGCTGTTCGTCTGGATGCCGACGAAGAGGGACCTGCGGAGAATCGTCGCGCACGACGGCGACCGCGACCGCGGGCTGCGCGGGCAGCTCGAGCGGCGCCGCGGGAGGTCCGTCACCCTCATGCTCGACGAGCTGAACGCGGCGGTCGGGACGGCGGAGCTTTCCGGCACGCTCGAAGACGTCGATGACGAGTGGGCGCTCGTGGAACGCGCCGGAAAGCAGGGCGGCACTCAGCTCGTGGCCGTGCGCCTGGAGGGCATCCGCGCCATCGAGGAGTGAGGGGCGCGGGCGCGAGGGACGCGGGCGGCGGTTTCGTCTCCGGGAAGACCGGGCGGCTGCCGAGGTCGCCAGCGGGTATCATGGGGGAGAAAGCAACCGATTTTCGGGAGGGCCCGTGAACCAACCGAGCATCCGCACCGTCGTCGCTCTCGCCATCGCGGCCTTTTCGGTGTATCTTGCTATCTACTATTGGCCGAACATCGCCGGTTTTATCGGGCTTATTCTGCAGGCGGTGGCGCCGCTTGTGTATGGCGCTGTGCTCGCCTACCCGCTGAACATCCTCATGAGCTTTTACGAGCGGCATATGCTGCCGAAAAGCAGCAGCCGCGTCGTTGCGCGCGTCCGCCCGGGCCTTTCGCTCATGGCGGCGCTACTCACGCTTGTCGCGGTCGTCGCCATCGTGCTGCGTCTTGTGGTGCCGCAGCTTATCGACTGCGTACGCCTGCTTATCGACGAGCTGCCGGTCGCCTTGCAGGCCCTGTTTTCATGGCTCGAGGAGAGCAACCTCATCACGCCCGCTGTTGTGGAAAGCGTCACGGAGTCGCTCGGCGCCCTCGATTGGCAATCGCACGCGAGCAGCCTTGCGACCACGGTCATGTCCGGCGTGGTCGGAGCGGTGTCGGGCGTGGTCTCCGGTACGGCGACGTTCGTGCTCGCGTTCATCTTCGCGCTGTTCATCCTGCTCAACAAGAGGGCGCTTGCCCGTCAGCGCGACCTGTTGATGGAGCGTTATCTTCCTGCCTCCACACTTGTGCGTGTCCGCTATGTGCTGGGTATCGCAGACGATTGCTTCCACCGTTTTCTTGTCGGGCAGTGCACCGAGGCCGTCGTGTTGGGTGCGCTGTGCGCCCTCGGCATGTTCGTGCTGGGTCTGCCCTACGCGCTCATGATCGGGGCGCTCACTGCGTTCACGGCACTCATCCCCATCATCGGCGCGTTCCTCTCCGGGGCGGTGGGCGCGTTTCTCATCCTCATGGTGTCGCCTGTCCAGGCGCTCATCTTCCTCATCTTCATCGTGGTGCTGCAGCAGCTTGAGGGTGACCTCATCTACCCGCACGTCGTGGGCTCGTCCATCCAGCTGCCGGGCATCTGGGTGCTCGCGGCGGTCACGGTCGGCGGCGGCGCGTTCGGCATCGTCGGCATGTTCGTGGGCGTACCGCTCGCGGCCTGCGCCTACCGTCTGATCAAAAACGACGTCTACGGGCAGCGGCGATAGCGGGCGCGGGCGGTCGCGGCCCGCGCCTTCCGCGTGATCGGCGTCCAGTCCTCCATCGGTCCATATGGGTTGAAACGAACCCGTCCCCGATCATCCCTAGCACGGCGGCTCTCAAATCGCGCAAAAACTGAAAAAATAAAATGAATATTCAGTTAAAGACATCGGGTGTGGGTACCATGATGCACGATGGAAGCCGTATCGAAGGGATCGAGATGCCGGCGATTTTTACCCAGGAGGAGCGCGAGGCGCTGCGCCGTACCATGCTCGACGCGGGATGGCGCTGCCTGCTCGAGCGGGGCTACCGCGCAACGCGCGTCGAGGACGTCGCGCGCGAGGCGGGCATCGCGCCCGGGACGTTCTACGGGTTCTTCAAGTCCAAAAGCGAGTTCGTGGCAGAGATGGTCGCCGAGAACCGGCGCGCGCTCATGGAGGAGCTCCATGACATGACCGTCCGGGCGAAGCGCTCGGGCGGCGCGCCCGGACGCGACGAGCTCGATGCGTGGATGCGCGCCGCGTGGCACAGCGACCGCGCGATCTTTCGATGCGTCGATGACGCCGACTTCCGCAAGATCCGCCGCGCACTGCCCGGCGATGTGAGCATGGGGCCCGAGCTCGCGGGCGGCATGCTCGCAAGCGTCGCCGATGCGGTGCGCGCCGCGGGAGGCGAGCCGGATGCGGAGCTCGCGGCGTCGCTGCAGCGCGTCTGCGCCCTCACGCTGCTGGCGCGCGACGAGTTCGCGCCCGCGGCGCTCGAGCGCACGGTCGACGCGCTGATCGATGCGACGCTCGACGCGCTGTACGGCAGGTCGGGATCATGCGACGAAGGGGTTGATGGCGATGAATAGGACTGGAGCGAGGGGCGGCACCGCGCATCGCGGGTGGGCGCTGTTCGCGATTCTGTGCATGACGTTCATGGAGGTACTCGACGGCACCATCGTGAACGTGGCGCTGCCGACGATGCAGGCGGAGCTCGGCGTCGAGGCGACTGAGGTCCAGCTCGTGGCGAGCGCGTTTCTCGTCATCACGTGCGCGTTTCTGCTCGTGTTCGGCCGCCTGGGCGACATCGTGGGCAAGGTGCGCGTGTTCCAGATCGGCGTCATCCTGTTCACGGTGGGGTCGGGGCTGTGCGCGCTGTCCTCCACGCTGCCGGTGCTCGTCATCGCGCGCGGCGTGCAGGCGCTCGGCGTGGCGTGCAGCCTCGCGAACAACCAGGGCATCATCACGGAGCTGTTCGCCGAGAGCCGTGGACGCGCGCTGGGCCTCGTGGCGACGTTCACGGCGCTGGGTGCCATGGCGGGCCCGACCGTTGGCGGCATGCTCGTGTCGATGTTCCCGTGGGAGTCGATCTTCGTCATCAACATCCCGTTCGGCATCATCTCGTTTGTCATCGGCCTCATCGCCCTGCCGAATCGCCGTCCGACCGAGAAGCGGTCGCTCGACGTGCCCGGCATGCTGCTCATCATCCCCTCGATCCTGCTCGTGTTCGTGGCCATCACGCTCATGGAGACCGCGGCGGGCCCGTTCGAGTTCGGCCTGCTTGCGGTCGGTCTTGTGCTTTTGGCCCTCTTCGTCGCGGTGGAGCGCCGAGTGCCCGAGCCGCTCGTGCGCCTCGAGGTGTTCAGAAACGTCAGCTTCGATATCGACCTCGTCGCCATGGTCCTTGTGTTTTTGGGCCTTTCCGGCGTGACGATCATCATGCCGTTCTACCTGCAGAGCGCGCTCGGGCTCGATCCGGGCGTGGCGGGCCTCGTCATGGCGTGCTACCCGCTGGTGAACGCCACGATCGGAACGCTGTCGGGCGCGCTGTCCGACAAGATCGGCTGCATCAAGCCGACGATCGCCGGCCAGGCCGTCTTCTCGGCGGGCCTGTTCGGGCTGTCGTGCCTGGCGCTCGACACGCCGATTACGGCCATCGTCCCCATGCTCATGTTCACCTCGCTCGGCAGCGCCATGTTCCAGTCGCCCAATAACTCGCTCATCATGGGCCATGCCGCGCCCGAGATGCTCGGGTTCGTGGGGTCGCTCGGCAACCTGATGCGCTACCTCGGCCAGTCGCTCGGCATCACCATCTCCACGGGCGTGCTGTACGGCAGCATGAGCGCGGAGGCGGGCTATCGCGTCACGAGCTTCGTGGAGGGGCGGCCCGAGCTGTTCATGCACGGCTTGGCGACGGTGTTCCACCTGCTTTCCGCGCTCGTCCTGATCGCGCTCGCGTGCTCGCTCGTGCGCACGCTCGTGATCGACCGCAGGCGCGCGTAGCAGCCCGCCGAAAACGCGGCCGGTCGGCGCCGTGCGGTCCCGGGGCTGCCTTGCCGGGACATGCCATCTGCGGGCGATTCCGGCGCCTGCGCCTGCGGTCTTGCGGCATCTCCCGCTATGATGGATGCAGGGCGAATGGGTTGGAATGAACCCGTCCCCAACCAACCCATCCAGGGCAGATGCAGGGGCGCGCGGGCGAGGAGGTGCGGCATGCGGGTCATCGTCGAGACGAACAGCCGCGTGCGCGTCCGCACCCGAACGCGCGTCAGGCGCACCGCCGTCCGCCTGCTTCGCTTCCTGGCGGGCGCCCCGGACACGACGCCGGGCGAGGCCATCGTGGTCCGCCGCGTCTCCCGCGTGGGCACCGTGGTCCGCGCCGTGGTGCCGGACCCGCTGATAGAGAACCGGCAGGCGCGCGCCATGGCGACGGGACTCGTCGTCGGCGTCGTCCATGTCGCGTTCGCGCTCGTAAACGTCGTGATGGGGCTGCTGGCGCAGTCGGTGTGGGTCCTGTCGGTCGGCATCGTGATCGCGGGGCTCAACGCGGGCAAGTCCTACCTCGCGTCGGGCGCGCTCATGAGCGTGACGCTCGACCGCAGGGTCGAGAGCGTCGACTCGCTGCGTCGATGCAGGCGTGCGGGAACGGTGCTGGCGCTCGCCGTGCTCGTCATGTCCGGGACGGTCGCGCGCATCGTGCTCCAGGGGTTCGGCGGCACCTACCCGGGCGCGCTCATGTATATCTATGCGGCCTACGCGTTCGTGCTGGTCACGGTCGCGCTCGTCAATCTCGTGCGCGCGCGTCGCGAGGAGACCCTGTCGGTCAAGGGCGTGCGCGTGTTCAACCTCGCAAGCGCGATCATCTCGATATTCGCGCTGCAGACCGTGGTGCTCTCGCGTGTCGACTGGGAGGGGTTGCCGGTGCGCGTGTCGCGCAACCTCGTCGAGGGCACGGTCGGAGGCCTGGTATGCCTGGTCATGGTCGTGATGGGACTGTGGCTTGCCCTGACGGCGACGGCGCGCCTGGCGGAGCGGGGCCGCTCGGAGGTGCGCTACCGGACGCATTGATGCTTTTAGGGACAGTCCCCTTTTTACCAGCGATGGAGCGACGCTCCATCGCTGGTAAAAAGGGGACTGTCCCTAAAAGCATCACGCTAGGTGGGTGCTAGCGGTACACCACAGTGTCCGCGAGGGGCTTGCGGCTGTCGTGGTTGGCAAGGGGGCCTGCGCCCCCAGCCGCATACCCGAGGTCGAGCAGCATGAGGACCTCTTCGTTTTCGGGCAGGTCGAAGCGCTTGCGCACGGTGTCGGGATCGATCAGGTTGATCCAGCAGCTGTCCACGCCTGCGTTGTAGGCAGCGAGCATCATGTGGGTCGCCACGATGGTCGCGTCCTCGATGCCCGAATCCCGCGCCCCTCCCGGATAGGTGAACACGTTTTGGGCGTCGAAGGCGACGAGAAGCACGGTGGGCGCGCCGTACCGGCACCGCGTCAGCTCGTCGATCGCGGCGAGGTCCGCCTCTTTCTGCAGGACGTAGATGCGCTGCTCCTGCAGGTTCTTGGCAGTGGGGGCGACGCGGCCCGCCTCGAGGATCGCCTGGAGATGCTCGGGCTCGACCTGCCTGCCGTCAAACTGCTTGCACGAATAGCGATTCTTCACGACGTCGGTGAATTCCATGTCGATCGCATCCCTTCGAACTGTGAGAAAATAGTGCCTGTCCCCATTTTCCCACAAGGAGGGCGCTATGGACGTGACGGCCATCGAGGCTCGGCTGCTGGCACATCCGGGTGCGACGCGGGCGCTGCACCCCTCGTGGGGTTGGATGGTGTACTGGGTGGGCGGCAAGCAGTTCGCCTGCGAGTTCACGGCGGCCCAGAACGCGAAGGCCCCGTATGCCGGCCGGCACCTTCTGTCGCTCAAGTGCGATCCGGAGCGCATCGTCGAGCTCCGCGCGGAGTTTCCCGCGGCGGTCTTGCCTGGGTACTACTCCGACGGCAGGACATGGATCTCGATCGATCTGGATGATACGGGCGTGCCGGAGGGTCTGGTGCTCGAGCTCTGCGACGCAAGCTTCGACCTCGTGTTCGCCAAACTGCCCCGAAGGGTCCAGCGGGAAATCATGCAACAATAGGTGCGTTTGCCTGAACGGACCGATGAGGGAGGGGCCATGGCGAAACGTTCGTGGCAGGTGAAGCTCGCCTGCGTATGGGGCGGCGAGCTGATATCGGTGCTCACGAGTTCCATCCTGCAGATGGGCTTCATCTGGCACATCACGCTCTCGACGAATTCGGCGAGCATACTGTCGCTCGCCTCGCTCGCCGGGTTCTTGCCGCTCGCCGCGTTCGGGACCTTTGCCGGCGTCATCGTCGACCGCATGCCCATCAAGCGCGTGCTCATCGGGGCCGATCTGTTTATCGCCGCGGTGAGCGCCCTGGTCGCCGCCGTGTCGGCGACGGGCGCGCTGCCGGTGTGGGTGGTCATCGTCGCCTTGTTCTTCCGCGCGATCGGCAGCGCGTTCCACGCGCCGGCGTTTCAGACCCTGACGCCGCTCGTGGCGCCGCCCGAGCACCTGACGCGACTGGCGGGCGTGTCGCAGGCGGTGCAGTCGGGCGGCTATATCTTGGGGACGGCCGTCGCGGCGGTCATCTACCCCCTGTGGGGCCTTACGGCCATGATCGCGCTCGATGTGCTCGGCGCGCTTTTGGCGACGGTCGCGGTCATGGTCGCGCGGCTCGACGTCGGCGGCGCTCAGGCGGCCGGCGAGGCGGAGGCGGCGGGACCCGTCGGCATCTCCTCGCGCGTACGCGCCCTGCTGCAGGAGGCCGCTGCCGGCTACCGGGTGCTGCGCGCCTATCGCAGCCTGTTTGCGCTCCTGTGGTGCGGCTTCGTGTTCACGCTCGTGTTCTCGCCCATATCGGCGCTGTTTCCGCTCATGACGATCGACCACTTCGGAGGGACGACGACCGATGCCGCGACGGCGGAGATCGTCTTCTCGGTGGGCATGATCGCCGGGTCCGCCCTTCTCGCCTCGACGGGCGGCTTTAAAAATCGCGCGCTTACGGTTGTTGCGGCGACGGCGCTCTATGGCGCCGCCACGCTTGTGGCAGGGTTGCTCGGCCCAAACGGATATGTCACCTTTTTGGCCATGAGCTTCCTTATGGGCGTGAGCTCGCCGTTTTACTCCGGTCCGCAGATTGCGCTCATGCAGGAGAAGGTCCCGCCCGAGTATCTGGGTCGCGTGTTTGGCCTGTACGGCGCGATCATGTCATGGGCCCTGCCGATAGGCCTTGCCGTGTCGAGTCTGTTTGCCGATGGGGTCGGCGCGACGCTGTGGTTTGCGGGTGCCGGTGCCGCCATGCTCCTTCTTGCGCTGGCAACATGGGCGATTCCGAGTATCCGTACCATCGAGACGGATTCCTGAGGCAGGCGCCGGCAGGCGCGAGTGGTCCCCATCCTGCCGAGGCGGGCGCTCGCGCCGGGCTCCATCTGAATTTGGTATCAACAATCGAGCCATATACCGCCCGCGCGCCGTCAGCACGGGTTGGGCGGTTGGCCCCGATGACGGGCACCTCAATAAAACCGCAGGTAGACATGGTAGCCATTCAGATGTTACGTGTACTATTCATGCGAAATTGATACCAAATCCATCGAAGGCCCCCTTGGGGCAGCGTCCACAAGGAGACGAGCGGCCTTCCTGCGGCGTTTCCGAGGGCCCGCCATGCGCGCGGCGTGCTCCGCGCGCATGGCGGGCAGTCCGTTGATGCATAATGGCATGAGGTCATGACGCATCGAGAAGAGGAGGTGCCATGGGTCTGAAACGCCATGGCGGGTGCGGGGCGCAAGACGCCTGCGCAGGGGAATCGTACACCGACCTGAACGCTCGGATCATCGACCAGTGGATCGCCGATGGCTGGGAGTGGGGCACGCCGATCTCGCACGAGCGGTATCTGGCCGCGCTCGAGGGGGATTGGTCCATGGTGCTCACGCCCGTGCGCACGGTGCCCCGCGACTGGCTCTTCGCCGACATGCGGGGCAGGCGCGTGCTCGGCCTGGCGGCGGGCGGAGGCCAGCAGATGCCGCTGTTCGCCGCGATGGGCGCCGTGTGCACGGTGCTCGATTACTCGGAGCGCCAGGTGGCCTCCGAGCGCCTGGTGGCCGAGCGCGAGGGCTACGAGATCCGCGTCGTGCGCGCCGACATGACGCGCCCCCTGCCGTTTGACGACGGGGAGTTCGACCTCATCTTCCATCCGGTGTCCAACTGCTACGTCGAGGACGTGCTGCCTATCTGGCGCGAATGCTTCCGCGTGCTGGCGCCGGGCGGAAGGCTCCTCGCGGGCCTCGACAACGGCTTCAACTACGTGGTCGATGACGACGAGGAGCGCATCGTCCGCGGCCTGCCGTACAACCCGCTGCTCGACCCGTCGCTCATCTCGGAAGACGAGCTTCCCGAGTGGGGCGTGCAGTTCTTCCATACGATGGACGAGCAGATCCGCGGTCAGATCCAGGCCGGCTTCCGCCTGCTCGACCTGTACGAGGACACGAACGGATCGGGTCGTCTGCACGAGCTCGGCATCCCGTCGTTTTGGGCGACGCTTGCGGAGAAGCCGGGCGATGCGGCCCGTGGGGGATACCATGGTTGACGGCACCTACCGGGCGACGCTCGACACACCGCTCGGCAGGAAGACGGGAACGCTTACGGTGGCGTGCTCCGGGGACGGTCGGGTGAGCGGCACGTTGGCGGCGTTGGGCAAACGGTACCCCCTTGTGTGCGGGGCGCCGCGCCGGGAGGGACCATCGACGGTGGTCCCCCTTTCGGGCAAGCTCTCGATGCTGCTCCAGACGGTGCCCTTCACCTGCGACGCCCGCTTTGATGGCAATCGGGTGACGGGCACGGCGCGCACGCCGTACGGCGACGTCCGGATCGAGGGCGAGCGGGTCCGCGCCCGGCAATAGGAACGGCTGCAGGGCGGGGTCGACCCGCCGTTTGCAGGCAAGGGAGGCAGACAGATGAGCGATCAGCTGGTATACGAGATGGATGCGGAAGAGGGCAGGCTTCCGGTGCCCGAGCCCGCCTGCGCGACCATGGCGTGGGAGTGCGCGGGCGAGCGCATCGAGTACGTCGCGTCGGCGGGCCACATCGACGTGCGCACCGATACGGGCAAGCTCCTGGGCAAGATGTTCGCCCTGTCCTATGTCGCCGCGCCGGACGCCCGCGCGTCCGCACGCCCGGTCACCTTCTGCTACAACGGCGGCCCGGGCAGCGCGTCGGTGCCCATCAACGTCGGCGGCATCGGGCCCAAGCGCGTGGCGACCGACGGCTTGAGGCACGTGGCGGCGCCCGCGCGCATGGAGGACAACCCTGCGACGCTGCTGCGCGTCAGCGACCTGGTGTTCCTCGATGCGCTCGGCACGGGCTACTCGGTCGTCGCCGAGGGGACGGACCCGCAGGACATGTGGAGCGTCGATGGGGACGCCGACACGTTCGCCCGCGCGATCGTGTCGTGGCTGACCCGGAACAACCGCTGGGGGTCGCCGGTCTATCTGTTCGGCGAGTCGTACGGAACGATGCGCAACGCGGTGCTCATGCGCCTGCTCTCCGAGCGGTTCGTCCCGGTTACGGGCGTCATCATGCTGTCGTCGGTGTTCGATTGGGCGCAGAAGATGCCCGGGTCGCTTCTGGGATATGTGGGGCTGCTGCCGGTCTTCGCGGCGACCGCGCGCCATTTCGGCCGCGCCGGAGCGGGGACCGACGAGGCGGCGTGGTTCGACGGGGCCATGGACTTCGCCGAGCGCGTCTACGCCCCGATGCTCTTGCGCGGCGACCGCATGACGCCTGCGGAGAAGGCGAGCTCGGCGCGCGAGCTGTCCGAGATCATCGGTCTTCCCGCCGAGCTTATCGCGCGCAACAACCTGCGCATCGACCTGACGACGTTTCGAAGCTCGCTTTTGGCGGACGAGGGGCTTGTCACCGGGCGGTTCGACACGCGCTTCACGACCCATGCGCCCTGCACGTCGATCGAGGTCAGCTCGCCGATCGCGGGCGACGCCTCCTCGGACGCCATCGAGCCCGCCTGGAACGCGGCGTTCCGCCGGCACCTGCAGCAGATCGGCTTTGCCGGCGCGCCCGAGTACCCGCTGAGCAACTTCATGAAGATCGGCATCACCTGGGACCGCTCGCACGAGGTGCCCGGCAGCGGCATGAGGGCCGCGGCGCCCAACGTGGCATACGACATCGCGGCCGCGCTCAAGCACAACCCCACGATGCGGGTGGCGGTTCTCGGAGGGCGCTACGACGCGGCGACGCCCTGGTGGAACGCCGCGCACGACATCTCGAACCTGTTTTTGCCGGAGGATCTTAAACGCCGCGTGGAGCTCAAGCTCTACAGCGCCGGCCACATGGCCTATGTCGACGAGCCGACGCTTGTGGAGCTTGGTCGCGACCTGTCCGCGTTCTACCGCTGACCAAAGGCGCGCTTCGGGTCATCTGGGGACGGGCTCGTTTTGACCCATCGGTGGCATGCACGGCCGTCAATGAGCTGAAACGGGCACGTCCCCACATGGCCTATTCGCTTTGGGACGGGGCGCAACCGTAGCGTTCCTGTGATGGGAGGCGGGCTGCCGTGCGCCCGGACGCACCCGGCGGTATAACGGTTCTTGCTGCATAGGGGATCCGCATGTACCGAGGGGATGACATTGGCTGCACCGCTTACGCTTGGACTGTTTTCCGTTTTGCTCATCGGCTGCATCGCCGCCGGCGTGCCGACGGTCTATGCGCTGCTCGGCGGCCTGGTCCTGTTCTGCGGGTACGCGCGGCAGTGCGGCAACGGCGTGCGCCGCGTGCTCGCGATGTGCTGGCACGGCATCCGCCCGGTGCGCCGTATCCTCGGTATGCTTCTGACCGTCGGCATGCTGACGGGTCTGTGGCGCGCCGCCGGCGTCATTCCCGCCATCGTGGTCTATGCGGTGCCCTGCATCCCCGCCCACCTGTTCGTCATCATGACGTTCCTGCTGAGCTGCGCGGTATCGGTCCTGACGGGGACCTCGTTCGGCACGGCGGCGACCATGGGGTCGATATGCGTCTCCATCGCGGCGAGCATGGGCATCCCGCTGCCGCTTGCGGGCGGGGCCGCGCTATCCGGCGCGTTTTTCGGCGACCGCTGGTCTCCCATCTCGACGAGCGCCCTGCTCGTGGCGAACATCACGGACACCGATTTCTACGCGAACCTCAAGCGCATGGCGAGAACGGCGATAGCGCCGTTCGCCCTGTCGTGCTCCGTCTACGTCGTCGCCGGCCTGCTTGCGGGCGCCTCATCCGGGGGCGCGGGCGCGCTCGACGGCATGAGGGCCGCCTTCAACCTGAACCCCCTCGTGTTCGCGCCGCCGGTGCTGGTGTTCGCGCTCGCCGCTCTCCGGGTGAACATCTTCGCCGTGATCTCCGCCGGCGTGCTGTCGGCGGTGCCGATCTGCCTTGGCATCCAGGGTATGGGCCTGGCGGATGTCGTGCGGGTGGCGCTTGCGGGCTATGTCGCGCGTACGCCCGAGACGGCCGTCCTGTCGGGCGGCGGCGTCGCCTCGATGCTGTCGGCGGTCGGCATCGTCTGCACGACCTCGGCGTACGCGGGGATCTTCAAGGAGACCGATCTTCTGAGCGCGGTCGAGGGGATCGTCGCGTCGCTCGCGGCGCGCGTGTCCGTGTTCACCGCCACGCTGGGTATCGCCGCCTTGGCCTCGATGATCTCGTGCAATCAGACGCTTGCCATCATGCTCACGCATCAGCTGAGCTCGGGCCTGTCCGCCTCGAGGTCCGACCACGCCCTCGACCTGGAGGACTCGGTCGTGCTGGTCGCGGGCCTGGTGCCCTGGTCGATCGCCGGCAGCGTCCCGCTGGCCTCGATGGGCGCTCCGATCGAGAGCATGGCGCTTGCGGTCTTCCTCTACGCGGTGCCCCTCTGCCGTTCGGCGTTCGGCCGCTTGGTACGCGTGCGCGCGAAGAACGCGTGAGGGCGAAATCCGGACAGGGTGTCTCTCGCGCAGCAGGTCGGAGCAACTAGCCGAGGGCGTGGAACTCCGGCGTCGCGACGGCATGCACGACGATGCGGTCCTCGAGCCCAAAGACCGCGTGGCTCAGCACGTACTCGCCGTCGTTCACGTAGGTCTCGACCATGTTCGCGTCGACGAAGATGTCGAGACGATCGCCCTCGCGGACCTCGGGCGTCTCGGAGGTGAGGCGGCACTTGCCGTTGTGCGGGCACACAGCGCTGCGGTCGGCGACGATGTGACCGCCCGTGCGCGCGATGCGGTATCCGCCGAGGTCGAGCGACTCGCCCTCGTGCAGCTCGATGGCTAGGTGGTAGCCGGTGCGCGCCGAGGCCTGCTCGGGGGACACCGGCAGGCGGTAGGCAGCGCGCACGTTGGGGTGGATGCGGAAGTAGATGTGGCCGCCTGCCACCTCAACCACGCGCGGCAGGCTCATCATCCCGCGCCAGGCGCCCTCGGCAGCCTCCACCGCGGCGGGCATGCGCAGCCAGGCGATGACGGTGCGGCGCCCCTCGGCGTCGAGCGCGCTCTGCGGCGCGTAGAGATCGAGGCCGTAGTCGAAGAACTGGTAGCTGTCGGCAAGCGTCATGCAGCAGGTGCCCTCGTCGAAGTCCGCGAGCATGCAGATGGCCATGTCGGTGGGCGCCGCGCCGTCGTCGAGCAGGCCCATGGGGGAGACCATGACGACGCCGGTACCGTCGACCTCGAACCAGTCGGGGCACTCCCACATCCAGCCGAGACCGTCGCGCTCGACCGTGCCGGCGAGCTCCCAGGTACCAAGGTCGTCGCTGCGGTAGATGAGAAGGCGCCCCTCGCGGTGGACCGTCGTGCCGAGCACGAGGTGGTAGCCGTCGCGCCCGCGCCAGACCTTCGGGTCACGCGTATGGGTGGCGTCGCCCAGCTCCGGATCGGTGATCGCCGGGATGATGACGCGCTTGGCGCCCAGGTTGTCGAAGTGCTGCCCGTCGGCGGAGACGAGCTCCATCTGGCAGGATTCGAACCGGTTGTTCAGGTGTTTGTGGATGTTCTCCGGGTCGGTCTCGAGGTAGCGGACGCCGGTGTAGAAGAGGTGCAGGCGCCCCGCGCGCTCTATGGCGCTGCCGGAGAAGCAGCCGTTTCGGTCGGCGAGCTTCGTGGGGAAGAGGGCGATTCCCTCGTGCTCCCAGTGGATGAGGTCGGGCGACACCGCGTGCCCCCAGTGCATGGTTCCCCAGCTCGGGGCATAGGGGAAGTACTGATAGAACAGGTGGTACTGCCCGCGGTAGTAGATGAACCCATTGGGGTCGTTGATCCAGTTGAGCGGCGCCTTGAGGTGGCCCGTCTGCTCGATGCCGCGCACGTCGTGCTCCTTTAATCCGATGGTTGGCGGGGTCAGTCCGATATGGAGGTCGCTCCGTATCGCTGATGTGCCGAAAGGCGACGGCGCGTCGGTCGTCGCCTTTCGGCTGCAGGGGTGCAACCTGCCAGGTGGCAGGGTTGCAGGCTACAGGGTGGCCAGCTGCTTGCGCCCGATGGTCTTGGCGAACACGATGGTGATGACGAACGTGCACACGATCGCGATGACCACCGAGACGAGGAACTGCAGCATGCAGTCGGGCCTGATGCAGATGACGCCGATGATACCGCACGGGCCCTGCGAGACGGAGAGCACCTGCACCATGGTGGCGTAGGCCGCGCCGATGCCGCCGCCTCCCTTTGTTGAAAAGAACCGGTTAAGTTACCGATTACGTAACCGAGTACGGTTTATCACACGGACGAGGGGTCAGACAATGAATCGCCCGCAGCGGGCCCCGTCTTGTCGGTGTACGGTAGGAAATCGCGGGTGAGCGTATCGGCCGAGGCGGTTGCCGTGCGGACGCGCCTGCATCCGCCGCACCGCTTGTGCTAGGCTGAGCGCTATGTGCAAGAGAGGGAGGACCGATGGGCAAGAAGAGCGTCACGTTTGCCGATATCGCGCGCTACACCCATTTCTCGAAGACGACGATATCGCGCTACTTCAACGACCCTGACTCGCTGACGGTGGAGAACCAGGAGAAGATCGCCGCGGCGCTTGAGGAGCTCGGCTACAAGGAGAACAAGGTCGCCCGCATCCTCGCGAGCGGCAAGACCGAGTTCGTGGGTGTCATCGTGCCGAACCTCTACCTGCACTTCTACTCGCAGATGCTCGACGAGATCCTAGCGACCTACGAGACGTACGGCTACAAGTTCCTCGTGTTCGCCGGCGACGACAACCGCGACGTGGAGCGCCGCTACATCGAGGAGCTGCTCGCCTACCAGATCGAGGGCATGATCGTCCTCAGCAACACGGTGCCCTCCGAGGAGCTCGCCTCCTTCCAGGTGCCGGTCGTCACCATCGAGCGAGAGGACCGCTTCTGCAGCAGCGTGAATACCGACAACCGCGCGGGCGGCGCCCTGGCGGCAGGCCTTCTGGACGAATGCGGCTGCGAGGTGCTCATCCATATCAACTCCGACGTGCCCGAGTCGGTGCCCGCGCACGGGCGCATCAGCGGCTTTGTGGACGCGTGCCGCGAGCGCGGGGTGGCCTGCGAGCTCATGCTGCGCGATTTCGGCCACGGCTACGAGGAGGCGGACCGGACGATGCGCCAGGTGTTCGAAGAGCTGGAGGAGCGCTTCCCGGGCAGGCGCAAGGGCGTGTTCGTGTCGAACGACACCTACGCGAACATGCTCGTGAACCAGATCGTGCGGACGCATGGGGGCCTGCCCGACGAGTACCGCATCGTGGGCTTCGACGATTCACCGGTCTCGCGCGAGTCCGTCATCCCCATCAGCACGGTGCGCCAGCAGGTTTCCCGCATCGCCCAGGAGGCCATGGGGCTGCTCATGGCACAGATGGAGGAGCGCAAGAAGCGCCGGCCGCGGCCGCTCGGCGAGCCGGTCCATAAGGCCGTGGAGCCGGTGCTGGTCCGTCGCGAGACGGCTCGCTAGCGAGCGCGGCGCGCGGGCGCTGCCGGGTGGGACTTGTCTCGCCCGGGCTCAGCCGCACGCTGTGATGCGGCCCGATACGGCGCCGTGCATGCTATGATGTGCCCGCCCATCGCGGGAGGGGGTCGGTTGCCGCCACGCCCGCGATAGCGCCCGGTGCCGCAGCGCGATCGCTGCTACCGGGGGGGCGCGTTTCCGGGCGCGTGGATCTGTCCGCGCGCGTCTGGGAGGTAATCGCGTGAGTAGCGCCGCATCCGCCGGCATGCCCCGTTCCAACAAGTGGGTCATCCTGTTCACCATCGTGGCCATGACGTTCATGTCCACACTCGACAGCAGCATCGTCAACATCGCCCTTCCCGTCATGCAGGAGGAGCTCACCGCCATCCCGCTTGGCATGGCGGCGGTGGGTCCCGCCGCCGGCGCCCTGTCCGACCGCATCGGCAGCGCCCTGCCGTGTTTCACGGGCCTGGTGATTTATGCGGTGGGCATCGCCTTCACGGGAAGCCTGCCCGCGACCGCCCCGCTTGCCGTCATCGTCGTCGGCATGCTCGTGATGGCGGTCGGCACGGGACTGTTCCAGTCGCCGAACAACTCGCTCGTCATGGGGTCGGTTGCGCCCGAGCACCTGGGGTTCGCGGGCAGCGTCGTCGCGCTCGTGCGATATCTGGGCATGTCGGTCGGCGTTTCCGGCGGCAGCGCGCTTCTGTACGGCCGCATGTCCGAGGGGGCGGGTTACGCGGTGGACGCCTTCATCGAGGGGCGCCCCGACCTGTTCTGCTCCGGGTTCTCCTTCACGTTCGCGGTCATCGCGGCGCCCGTCGTCGCAGGCGCCGTGCTGTGCGCGGCCGCGGCGCGGACGAAGGGGTAGGGCGCGGCGCGGCTGCGCGCATGCTCGCGCCGTCGGGGCGCGCCGCCGCTCGGCCGGCGGTTTTCGCGTGGACGTCTCGTGTGTCGGGGCGCTTGCGGCTACAATGGCTCAGGTCAAACGCATATGAGGGGCCGCCGTCGAGCACCGCGGCCGCAGAACAGGGGAGCCCATGCCAAGCATCGCCGATGAGATCTCGTCGCGCCGTACCTTCGCCATCATCTCGCACCCGGACGCGGGCAAGACCACGCTGACCGAGAAGCTGCTGCTGTACACCGGCACGATCCAGTCGGCCGGCTCGGTCAAGGGGAAGAGCAGCGCCAAGCACGCGGTGTCCGACTGGATGGACATCGAGAAGCAGCGCGGCATCTCGGTCACCTCGTCGGTGCTGCAGTTCACCTACGGCGGCTGCTGCGTGAACATCCTCGACACCCCGGGCCACCAGGACTTTTCCGAGGACACCTACCGCACGCTCATGGCGGCGGACTCCGCGGTCATGGTCATCGACGGCGCCAAGGGCGTCGAGGCGCAGACCGTGAAGCTCTTCCGCGTCTGCGCCCTGCGCGGCATCCCCATCTTCACGTTCGTGAACAAGCTCGACCGCGAGACGCGCGACCCGTTCGAGCTCATGGAGGAGATCGAGAACGTGCTGGGCATCGGCACGTGTCCGATGAACTGGCCGATCGGAAACGGCAAGAACTTCCGCGGCGTGTTCGACCGCGCGAGCCGCCACGTGCTGGCCTTCGAGGGCGACGGGCGCGCCAACGCGTCCAAGAAGGTCAACGAGATCGAGGCGGAGCTCGGCGACCCCGCGCTCGACGAGCTCATCGGCGCCGAGAACCACCGCAACCTCATGGACGACATCGAGCTGCTCGACGGCGCCGCCGACGAGTTCGATTTCGACGCCGTGCGCGCCGGCAAGCTCTCGCCGGTGTTCTTCGGATCGGCCCTCACGAACTTCGGAGTGGAGCCGTTTTTGAAGGACTTCCTGCGCCTGGCGCCCGCGCCGTCCGCCCACACCGACGCGCTCACCGGCGAGCCGGTGGAGCCGGAGACCTCGGCGTTCTCGGGCTTCGTGTTCAAGATCCAGGCCAACATGGACAAGAACCACCGCGACCGCATCGCCTTCGTGCGCATCTGCTCGGGCAAGTTCGAGCGCGGCATGGACGCGTGGCACATGCAGGGCAACCGCAAGATCAAGCTGGCCACGGGCACGGCGATGATGGCCGATGACCGCGCGACGGTGGACGAGGCGTATGCCGGCGACATCGTGGGCCTGTTCGACCCGGGCATGTTCTCCATCGGCGACACCGTCTGCAGTACCTCGTGCCGCGTGCAGTACGCGGGAATCCCCACGTTCGCGCCCGAGCACTTCGCGCGCGTGTCGCAGGTCGACACGCTCAAGCGCAAGCAGTTCGTGAAGGGTATGGAAGAGCTCGCCCAAGAGGGCGCCATCCAGATCTTCCGCGAGCTCGGCGCCGGCATGGAGAGCGTGATCGTGGGCGTGGTCGGCGAGCTGCAGTTCGAGGTCCTCGAGCAGCGCCTGAAGAGCGAGTACCATGTCGAGGTGCGCCGCCAGCCCCTCGGCTACACCGACATCCGCTGGATCGCCAACGAGCCCGGCCAGGTCGACATCAAGAGCCTGAACCTCACGCGCGACACGCTGCGCGTCGAGGACATGCGCGGCGGCAAGCTGCTGCTGTTTACGAGCCCGTGGAACGTCGACTGGGCCTTTGAGCACAACCCCGACCTCGAGCTCTCGGAGTTCGGCAACGTGACGTTCTAGGAGGACGCCGACCGGGCCATCTTAACGGGTGGCCTGGCATGCAAATCGGGGACGTACCTGCTGCGTGCATTTTTGCACGCAGCAGGTACGTCCCCGATTTGCACGATGCAGGGCTCGCGGCGCATCGCATCCGCTCCCATGTGCAGCGCCTGCGTGGATATGGGGGAGGGCCTGTGCCCCGCCGTGCGTTGCGCTAGGATAGCAACGTTGGTCATCCGCCGTATCCGATACGGCTGCAAGAAGAAAGCTTTCATCCCATGCGAACCGATGATTTCGATTACAACCTGCCCGAAGAGCTGATCGCTCAGGCCCCGGCCGAGCCGCGTGACAGCTGCCGCCTGCTTGTGCTCGACCGCCGCGGACAGACGCGGGAAGGCGACGGGCGCATCGCCCTGTCCCACGGCGGGACCGTGGAGCACAGGGTCTTCCGCGACATCATCGACTATATCGAGCCCGGCGACGTGCTCGTCATCAACAAGACGCGCGTCATGCCGGCGCGCCTGATCGGGCGCAAGGCCAAGACGGGCGGCGTGGCCGAGACGCTGCTGCTGCGCCGTCGCGAGGACATCGATGCGCTCGGCCATGTGTGGGAGTGCCTCGTCAACCCCGGCAAGCGCCTGAAGCCGGGGGCGGTGATCGAGTACCGCGCGGGCGGCCTGCACGCGCCCGAGACGGCGCCGGTCGTGCTCACGGGCGAGGTCGTCGACTTCGTGCCCGAGAGCCGCGGCGGCCGCCTGGTCCGGTTCACCCCGCAGGGCGAGAGCGCGCAGGGGGCGCCCCGCACGCTCGACGAGGCGATTCATGCCGCGGGCCATGTGCCGCTGCCTCCCTACATCACCGACTACCAGGGCGATCCCGAGAAGTACCAGACCGTGTACGCCATGAAGGAGGAGCATTCCGCGGCGGCGCCTACGGCCGGCCTGCACTTCACCCCTGAGCTCATGGAGCGCATCGAGGCGAAGGGCGCCAGGTTCGTGGCCGTGGAGCTCGAGGTCGGTATCGACACGTTCCGCCTGGTGGAGGAGGACGACCCCACGCAGCACGTCATGCACACCGAGCGCTACCATGTGCCGGCCGAGGTCATCGACGCCGTGCACGAGGCCAAGGCTTCCGGCCGCCGCGTGATCGCGGTCGGTACCACGGCCGTGCGCTCGCTGGAGAGCGCGTTCGATGCGGAGGCGCCCGCGTCCGAGCCGCCCGTGGTCGCACGCTATTTCGAGGGTCGCGAGGACGGTGCGGACACGCTGGGCCGCGGCGACATCACGGTGCGTGCGGACGCCACGACGAACCTCTACCTCATGCCGGGGTCGACCTACCATGTCGTCGACGCGCTGATCACGAACTTCCACGTGCCGCGCTCGACGCTCATGATGCTCGTGTCGGCGCTCGCCACGCGCGACCAGATCATGGATGCCTACGCCGAGGCCATCAAGGAGCGCTACCGCTTCTTCAGCTTCGGCGACGCCATGCTCATCATGTAGCCCTCGCTCTTGGCCTCTTTCGGCTACGTCCCCAATGGCGCCATTGTTGGCCTCATTGGGGACGTAGCCGGGAGAGGCCAAGTTTGTTCGCTGCGCGTATGGATTTGGTCGGGTGATGCTGCGGGCGCGCATATCCCGCTATACTCCATCTGGCCGTCTTGGCGAAAGGGGCGCCGAGGACGATTCGAAGGAGGGCATTCGTGGCGGCGGTAAGAAGGCGAATCAGGAGCCTGCGCTCGCTTGTGGGCAAAGATCCGGTGCTGGCGATCGCGACGGTACTCGCGCTTGCGTCGTGCGCGGCGGTGCCGCCCGATGCCGGCTATGCCGACTATGTCGACCTGCATACCATCGGGCTGCTGTTCAGCCTCATGGCCGCCATGACCGGCCTTTCGCGCGCGGGGGTGTTCCGCGTCGCATGCCGGCACCTGCTCGCGGCCATCCGCGGTACGCGCCCGCTCATCCTGGCGCTCACGCTGCTGGCCTTCTTCTCGAGCATGTTCATCACGAACGACGTCGCCCTCGTGACCTTCGTGCCCCTGGCGCTGCTGGCGCTCGATTCGCTGCGCTCGCCCAAGCTCACCTGCTTCACCGTGGTGATGATGACCATCGCCGCCAACGTGGGCAGCATGCTGACGCCGGTCGGCAATCCCCAGAACCTCTACCTGTATTCGGTCTCGGGCATGCCGCTGCCCGACTTCATGCTGCTCGTCGCCCCGTATGCGGCGGCAGCTCTCGTGATGCTCGCTATCGTGATCGTGGTGGCGGGCCAGGCGCTCAAGCGCGACGGCATCGAGGAGCTTGCGGACGCCCGTCGCGGCCGTGCGCCCGTCACCGCGACGGCTGAGCCGGATGCGCTCGCGCCGGCGCGTATCGTGCCGTGGGTGGCGGTGTTCGCCGTCTCGCTGCTTGCCGTGGCGCACGTCGTGCCCGTGGGTGTTCCGGTGGCCGTCGCCCTGCTCGTGGGCGCCGTGGCGGACCGCGGTGCGCTTGCGCACGTGGACTACGGCCTGCTCGTGACCTTCGTGGCGTTCTTCGTCTTCGTGGGCAACATGGGCCGTATCGAAGCGATCGACGCCTTCATCGCGTCGGTGGTCGCCGGCCACGAGCTCATCGTGTCCGTCGTGGCGAGCCAGGTGCTCTCCAACGTGCCCACGGCGATCCTGCTGTCGGGCTTCACATCCGACCTTCCGGCCCTCATCGTGGGCACGAACATCGGCGGGCTGGGCACGCTCATCGCCTCCATGGCGAGCCTCATCTCCTACAAGCAGCTCGCGCTGTGGCTACCCGCCCACAAGGGCCGCTACCTCGTGATGTTCACGGCGTGGAACGTGGCGTTCCTGACGGTTCTTCTGGCGCTTGCCCTGCTGTAGCGAATCTGGGGAGGACGCCCGAGCCCCGCCCGCAGCCGCCGCGCACGAAGGCGCCGCCGCACAGCCAAGCTGCGCGGCGGCGCCTTCGTGCGTTCGAGCCGGATGCGCCTACGACGCGAGCAGCGATGCCCGCTCGGGATGCTTCTCGAACCACTGTACGGCGTAGCTGCACGTCGCGTGCGCGCGGCGGCCGGTCTCCTCCAGCTCCTGCGCGACGTTTTCCAGCAGCTTGCCGGCAATGCCCTGGCCGCGCAGCGACTCGTCGACAAACGTATGGTTGATGTTGACCACGCTGCCGTCCTCGGCGGGGAACGTCACCTCGGCGAGCACGGTCCCTTCGGGGTCAACATATCGCACGGCGTTGGTGTGGATCTCAAACTGATTGGTATCCATGAAGATGCCCTTTCATGTCCGTAGTGCCTGCCTGCACATGGTTGTACCCGAGGCACGCGCCGGTCCGCGTGGTGTCGAACAAGCGGTAACCAATCGGAAACAGGGTGATTGCCCAGCGGTCGAACGCCGCAGGTATGCGGTTGCGGGGAAGAGAATTATTAACATTTCGATTTCGTGCGTCAAGGGGACTTTCCGCGACGGTTGGGGCAGGGGATAATCGCCCCTATATGTGTTGCCGATGATGTGAAAAAGGAGTGCCGACCATGTCAATGAAGTTCAAGCGTCTGCTGCCTATCCCCAAGGAGATTCGCGAGGAGATGCCGCTTTCTGCGGACATGGCGGGCAAGAAGGCGGACTTCGATGCGCAGGTCGCAGACGTTCTCACCGGCCGCGATCCGCGTCGCCTGCTGATCATCGGCCCGTGCTCGGCCGATCGCGAGGATTCGGTGCTCGAATACGTGACGCGTCTCGCCAAGCTCGCCGACCGCGTGCGCGACCGCTTCGTGATCATCCCGCGCGTCTACACCAACAAGCCGCGCACGAAGGGTACAGGCTACAAGGGGCTCCTCCACAACCCCGATCCCGAGGGGGCGCCCAATCTGCTTGAGGGCGTCAAGGCCATTCGCCGCATGCACCTGCGCGTGGTCGAGGAGACGGGCATGTTCACGGCCGACGAGATGCTCTACCCCTCGAACTACCAGTACCTGATCGACCTGCTCGGATACATCGCGGTCGGCGCGCGCTCGGTCGAGAACCAGGAGCATCGTCTCGTCGCTTCCGGCGTCCCCATGCCTGTGGGCATGAAGAACCCGACGGGCGGATCGACCGACGTCATGCTCAACTCCATCTACGCGGCCCAGCAGCCGCAGACCTTCCTGTTCCGCAACTGGGAGGTCGAGACGACGGGCAACCCGCTCGCCCACGCCGTGCTGCGCGGCTACATCGGTGAGGACGGGCTCAACTATCCCAACTACCACTACGAGTACCTGGAGCGCCTGGCTGCCAAGTACACGGAGGACAACTTCGCCCATCCCGCGGCGATCATCGACTGCAACCACGACAACTCCGGCAAGCGCCCGCTCGAGCAGATTCGCATCATGAAGGAGGTGCTCGACTCCGCTCGCCGCGCGCCGGCGATCGGCCGGCTCGTGCGCGGCTTCATGGTCGAGAGCTACCTGGAAGACGGCAACCAGCCCATCGACGGCGGCGTGTTCGGCAAATCCATCACCGATGCGTGCCTGGGCTGGGAGAAGACCGAGCGGCTCGTGCTCGAGATTGCCGAGCGCTCGTAGAGCGCGACCGGCGGCCGAGGCGTCGCGACGCGCGCGGCGTGAGGACACGGCGACCTTTGATGAAAACGGGGACGCGCCCGCGCGGCCGATGCGGCTGCGCGGGCGTTTTCGTGCGACAATGGTTGCAGGTTGACGCCTTGGGGGACATCGAGCGATTCATTTCGCGCCGCACCTTCGTCCGCATCCGCCGTGCCGCGGGGCCGACCGGCGCGAACGCACGTGACCGGTGCCTCCTTAGGGCATGCTGCGTGAACGGAGGCTTCGATGGCCTGCTTTGCCTACGGGGAGACCGAGCTTGCGTATCTGCGGTCGCGCGACGCGCGGCTGGCCGAGGCGATCGACGCCATCGGTCCCGTCGAGCGCGAGGTCGATGACGACCTGTTCTCGTCGGTCGTGCACCAGATCGTCGGGCAGCAGATCTCGACGAAAGCACTGGCGACCATCTGGGGCCGTATGCGGGAGCGGCTGGGTGCCGTGGACGCCGCGCATGTGCTCGACGCCGGCCGCGACGGGCTCCAGGCTCTGGGGATCTCGTTTCGCAAGGCCGATTACCTGCTCGATTTCGCCGAGCGGGTGCAGGACGGCTCGTTCGACCTCGATGCGGTCGCAGCGCTGCCCGACGAGCAGGCGATATCGGCGCTCGTGTCGCTCAAGGGGGTCGGCCGCTGGACGGCAGAGATGATCTTGCTGTTTTGCCTGCAGCGGCCCGACGTGCTCTCCTTTGACGACCTGGCCATCCAGCGCGGCATGAGGATGCTCTACCATCATCGGCGCATCACCCCGCAGCTGTTCGCGAAGTATCGGCGCCGCTACAGCCCGTATGGCAGCGTGGCGAGCCTGTATCTGTGGGCCATCGCGGGCGGCGCCATACCGGGCATGCGCGACTGGGCGCCCAAATCACGAAAGGGGTAGCGATGTCCATGCAGAAGCGGACCTACGACTCGCCGCTGGGCCCTTTGCTGCTCGCGGCGGACGAGCTGGGGCTTGCCGGCGTGTGGTTCGAGGGGCAGAAGCATCTTGGCGAATTCGGGTCGACGCGCCGTCGTTTGGGCGAGGACGGCGGGGGCGATCTGGCTGCCTTCCGTGAGGCGTGTCGTGCGCTCGACGGCGCGTGCTGTTGGCTCGATCGGTATTTCGCCAAAGAGGTGCCGGACGAGGCGCCGCGGCTCCATCTGATGGGATCGGATTTCCAGCGGCGCGTCTGGGGCCTGCTTGCCGAGATCCCGTACGGGCAGACGACGACGTACGGGCAGCTCGCGCAGGAGCTCGGGCGGCGCTACGGCGTGCGGACCTCGGCGCGTGCCGTCGGCGGCGCGGTCGGACGCAACCCGGTCTCGATCATCGTGCCCTGCCATCGTGTGGTGGGCGCTGACGGCTCGATCACGGGATACGCGGGAGGGCTCGACCGCAAGCGGGCGCTGCTCGAGCTTGAAGGGGTGCACGCGACGCCGTAGGCGACGTTGCTGCATATTCCTGTCAAGAAAGTGCATAAAAATCCGCTTCGGGCAAAACCCACAGAGACGGTAGGCTGAGTTTGGTGCGATTTTTGAGGCACATCTCTCCACCACCGCTACACCCCTCAGCAATTCCGCAGGAAACAACTGGGCAAATGCCGAGGGGTGCGGTGCATGTGGGCGAAGGGCACCTAAAAATCGCACCAAACTCGATATACACGTTTTTTGGGGTGCTCGGGGACGGGTTCATTTCAGCCCGTCCCGCTTGGCGGTTGATTGGGGACGGGTTCATTTCAACCCATCCCGCTTGGCGAGATGCGACGGCCACCGTGATGAGGAAGACGCCGCCCAGCCTGCCGCCGCCTTCGGTTGTGGCGTACAATGGGCGCGCCGTCTTGACTGAGAAATGGAGTTTGAATGCTTACTATCGGGTGCCATCTGTCCACGACGAAGGGCTTCGAGGCCATGGGCGCCACCGCGCTGTCCATCGGAGCGAACACCTTCGCGTTCTTCACGCGCAATCCGCGAGGGGGATCGGTCAAGGAGCTCGACTTGGACGATGTCGCCGCCCTGCAGCGCATCCTCGACGAGCACGCGTTCGGGCCCCTCGTGGCGCATGCCCCCTACACGTACAATCCCTGCTCCGCAAAGGAGCGGGCGCGCGAGTTCGCGCTCGAGGCGATGGCCGAGGATCTGCAGCGCATGGAGGCGCTTCCGGGCAACTACTACAACTTCCATCCCGGCTCGCACGTGGGGCAGGGCGCCGAGGTCGGTATCGATTTGATCGTCGAGACCCTCTGCCAGGTCATGTTCGAGGGCATGCGCACCACGGTGCTGCTGGAGACCATGGCGGGCAAGGGCACCGAGGTCGGCCGCACATTCGAGGAGCTTGCGGCCATCATCGAGGGCGTCGAGGAGCGCTCGCCGCGCCTTGCGGAGCATCTGGGGGTGTGCCTGGATACCTGCCATGTGAGCGACGGCGGGTACGATATCATCCACGATCTCGACGGCGTGCTCGCGGACTTTGACCGCATCATCGGCCTTCCGCGCCTGCGCGCCGTGCACATCAACGACTCCAAGAACCCGTGCGGGGCGCATAAGGACCGCCATGCCAAGATCGGGGAGGGGTATCTGGGCTCTGCCGAGCTCGGAGGAGGGGACGACGTGTTCGCGCGCATCGTCTCGCATCCCGCTCTGCGCGACCTGCCGTTCATTCTGGAGACGCCCAACGAGCTTCCCGGATACGCCGAGGAGATCAAGCGGCTTCGGGCTCTTCAGCAGTAAGCGGATCCGGAAGGCCCCCGATGCGGACGGATGCCTTCCTATGGAAGCAGGCCGAGGTCGTCCTTGACGTTCAAGATGCGCATCACGCTCTCATCGATGCGCGCTTCGGTCAGCACGCCGCCTCCGATCGCCTCGAGCGCGCCGTTGTAGGCGAGCGTGAGATCCGCCGGCATGAGCAGCATGTCGCCTCCGGCAGCGAAGAACTGCACGGCGGCCTCGTCGGGCGTGAAGCGCTGCGTGATGGCGCCCATGGAAAACGAATCCGAGATGATGATGCCGTCGAAGCCGAGCTCGCCGCGCAGCACGTCGCCCATCATGATGGGGGAGAGCGAGGCGGGCAGCCCGTCGGCGGCAAAGTTGGGCGTCTCGATGTGCCCGACCATCACCATGGGCACGCCCGCCTCGATGGCCGCTCGGTACGGTTCGAACTCGCAGGCCTCGATCTCGTCTCTGCTGCGCTCGGTATAGACCGCCCCGGTATGGGAGTCCCCCATGGTGTCGCCGTGCCCCGGGAAGTGCTTCACGCAGGGCGCGACGCCCACGGCGAGCATCGCCTCGACCTGTGCTGCGACCATCTGCGCGACGAGCTGGGGTTCGCTGCCGAACGAGCGCGGGCCGATGACGGGGTTGTCGGGGTTGGTGAGCACGTCCGCATCGGGGGCGAAGTCGAGGTTGAACCCGATGTCGGCGAGATATCCGCCGATCGTGGATCCGACCTCGGCCGCGCGCGACGCGTCGCCGGTCGCCCCGATCTCGCTCATGTTGGGGAAGGTCGGGACATCGAACAGGCCGGAGTTGGCGACGCGCGCGACGAGCGGGCCGCCCTCCTCATCGACGGACAGGAAGGCGCCCACGCCGGCGCCCGATGCGCGGCTCAGTCGGTCGGCGTCGGAGAGCATGTCGCACAGTTGCCGGTCGCCCACGATGTTGTGGGAAAAATAGACGAGCCCTCCGACGGGGATGCGCGCGAGCGCGTCGGCGGTCATGGGGCCCGAGACCGTGGCGACCGAGGCGCCGGTGAGCTGCTCGGGGGTCACGCAGAACAGCTGGGCGACCTTCTGCTCGAGCGTCATGGCGGCAAGCGTCCGCTCGGGTCGCGTCGGTGTGGATGAGGGCCCCGGCTGCACGGGGCCGTCCGTCACCTCCGCTATATCCGGTGAGATGTTCGGGGAGCTGCCATCGCTCGGATCGCCCTGCGGTGCGGCCGAGCTCCCGCCGCAACCGCCCAATCCTGCGCTGAGCGCCATCAAGGCGCCGGCGGCGAGGACGGCGCGGCGGGTGACTGTTCGATGCAAGGATGCCATGGCAGCCCTTTCCTCAAAAACGCATGTGCACAGTTCGGGAGCCTTCGGAAGCCGCCGGCCGATTCATTCCGCGGGCGCGCGGAGGCGATCGGTCGGTGGTTCTCTTGGGCGCATAAGCGTCGCACGGTCGGGGCGGCAGGACAAGTGCCTCAACGGATATCGATAGCGCAGCTCAGCAAAAAGGGCGGCGGGCACAGGCCCGGCCGCCCTGTTCCGACGGGCATCGCGATTGAGATGGCCGACGACGGTACCCTTACAGCGCGCTCCGATAGATGGCCCGCGCGTCGTCGAGCGTCAGCTTCTTGAAGGAGCCGAACAGCTCGCCGCGGTTGATGGAGAGGCCGGGCATGAGCTTTTCGATGTCGTCTTCGGTCATGCCGAATTCCGACAGGGTGCGCGGCATGCCGAGGGAGACGAAGAAGTCCTGCAGCTCGTCGATGGTCGCCTCGACGGCGTCCTCGACAGCGCGCTCGGGCGTGATCTCCTCGTCGATATCGGAGAGGTCGTCGACTGCGGGATCGACCGGCTCGATGCCGAACACCTGCTCTCCGAACGCGAGGAAGCGCTCGGGATGCTCGCGCCAGACATAGCGCATCCAGGCGGGGAAGATGACCGCGAGGCCGGCGCCGTGCGTGATCTTGGGATCGAATGCCGACAGCTCGTGCTCGAGGCCGTGGCAGGTCCAGTCGCCGTCGCGACCGCCCGGAACGCCCAGGCCGAGGCCCGCCAGGCCGTTGTGCGCGAGCGTGCCCACCCACATGATGTTCGCGCGCGCGTCGTAATCCTTCGGATCCTCCATGACGCGCGGCGCGGCGTCCATGACGGCGCGGATCATGCCGCAGGCGATGTTGTCGGTGACGTCCACCGCGGGCTGGCCGGAGAAGAAGCGCTCCATGATGTGGGCGATCATGTCCGTGACGCCCGCTGCCGTCTGGTACGGGGGCAGGGTGAAGGTGAGCTCGGGGTCCATGATGGCGAGCACGGGGCGGTTGAGGTCGGTGTTGAGGCCGCACTTGAGATGCTCTTCGTCGTTGCTGATGACGCAGGAGTTGGACGCCTCGGATCCCGATGCGGGAATGGTGACCACGCACGCAAGCGGCAGATGGTCGGTCGGCGTGGCGCGCTTGCGCCAGAAATCCCACGCATCGCCGTCGTAGACGGCTCCGAGCGCGATGGCCTTTGCGGCGTCCATGGCCGATCCGCCGCCAACGGGCACGACGATGTCCGCCTCGAACTCACGCGCCAGCGCGATGCCCTCGCGCACCGAGGTGATCTCGGGATTGGGCCTCACCCCGCCGAGCTCGGCGTGGGCGACGCCGGCGGCATCCAGCGATGCCTTGACGCGGTCGAGCGTTCCGGTGCGGACCACGGAGCCCTGGCCGAAGACGAGCAGGGCGCGCTTGAAGCCGAGCTTGGCGATCTCGTCGCCTGCGCGGTCGGTCACGCCGCGGCCGAAGACGAAGCGCGTGGGGGAGTAGAACCTAAAATCGTTCACAGTCGTTCCTTTCGAGGACGTGTAATGCCTGATGCCGTGATGTCTATATCAGTAGCCGAGATCCTCGCCGATGAGGATGACCTTGATGCGCCCGTCGTGGCGGGAATGGCGGGTGATGACCGTCTCGCAGCACATGCAGCGCTCGGCATGGCACCTGCCGCAGATGCCGTTGGTCTCGCACGGGGTCGCGGTGTGCAGGCGCGACGCATTGAGCGGGCAGGTCGTCGTGCGGATGCGCTTGATGCCGGAGTCGACGTCGGCCACGAGCTTGTTCATGCCGACCAGCACGACGACGTGCGCCGGTCCGTGGACGAGCAGCGCCAAGCGGTCGCCGTTGCCGTCGATGTTGACGAGCTCACCGCCGATGGTCAGCGCGTTCGTGCTCATGAAGAACCAATCGGCGCTCGAGCGGTCGCGCCACATCTCGCGCTTCTCCTCGGGCGTGGTGGCTGTCGTGCGGTCGAGCAGGCGCCAGTCGCCCGCCTCAAGCGCGGCCTTCATGCCCGATTCGGTGAAGGTGACGCTGCCGCCCCAGGTGACGGAGTCGCCTGCGGGAATCATGCCGCACACCAGGTCGACTGCCTCGGCTGCGGTGTCGCAGTAGTAGCCTTCCATGTTGCGGCGCTTGAGATTCTTGATGACGGTTTGCGCCGTGGCGCGATGGGCTGCGCGCTTGGTATCGTCCATAGTTCCCCTCTCTGTTCTGCATTCGGTTCAGATGCCGGGCCGCGTCTGACGGGCTGCGGCGACCCGTCTGGACCGTCACGTCCAATTGTACCCTTGACGGAACGCAAAAAGCCCTGCCGTGAGTCGCGTCGGCAGGGCTTGAGGAGGGGTGGCGTATGGTGCGCCGAGGCGGGTGATCGGCGTCTTTGCGGATATGCTACGCGAGTGCCGCTCCGAGCTCTGCGCAGGAGGCGAGGCCCTCGTCATCGGGTTCGTTGTTCACGATGAGCGTGTCGACCACGTTGGCGCCGGCGTCCTCGGCGTCTTCGCGCCAGGTGTCCATCCACTCGCCCGTGCCCCAGTCGTAGCTGCCGAACAGGGCGATCCTCTTGTCGCCGAGCTCGGGTTTGACGTCGTCCCACATGGGCTGGAACTCGCCCTCTTCGAGCTCTTCGGAGCCCATGGCCGGGCAGCCGAAAGCGAGAGCGTCGTAGCCGGAGACGTTGGTTGCGCTGAAATCTGCAGCCTGGATCGTCTCGACCTCGGCTCCCTTGGATGCTGCGCCCTCGGCAACCGCGTTGGCCATGGCCTCGGTGTTGCCGGTGCCGCTCCAGAAAATGACTGCGATCTTGCTCATGGATGTATCCTTTCTATCGGGTCCGGATTGATCCGGACAGTTACCGGATTGCGACGGCAAGCTGCGCAAGGCTGCTGCCGTTCTGGTGGGCGCGCATGCTGGCTGCGGCGCACCGCTTGAATCGCTCGAATGTCTCGAGCGCGCGTTCGAGGTCGGTGTAGACCTTCCACATGCCCACGGCGAGGTAATCGCGTCCCCGATGCTGGATGAAGCCGACAACGTCCTCGTAGGGGTATCCCAGAAACAGGCCCATCTCGTGGGGGAAATCCTTGCTGCATCCGGACGATGTGCATGGGCAGGGGGTTTCGCGCGCTGCCTGCCTGCGGCCGGGGTCCATGGCCTGCAGCTTGCCGGCGAGCGCCCCGATGCAGCGATCGAGCGAAGCCGTGTCGTATCCCAGGGCGCCGAGAAGGCAGGATGCGCGCCGATCGGACAGGTAGGCCGCCAGCTCGGCAGGACGGTACACGTAGACGAGCGCGCCGCAGGTTCGCCATGCAAGCACGCGCACCGTGATGCCGGCGCTCGCCAGCTGCTGCTCACATGCCGTTATCGCTTCCGCCAGGGCGTGGCGATGCGTTTGGCTGTCGGGAGCGTCGACGAAGTTGCCGGGGAAGGTGAAAAGGCTTGCCGGCTTGAGCGCGGCGAGCGTAGGCGAGCAATGGCGCACGATGGCTCGTTCGAGGGACAGAGAATCGATGGTCCTGGTCATGGCTGCTCCCGTTTACCCTGCGGCTGATGAAAGTTTCCACTAGCAAACTTATAGCGAAGCCGCCTGCAGGTCAAGAAAAAAGTCAACTTTGTCGAACTTATGACGGAAACGCGCTATAGTGGCTGTGACAGCCTGTCTATTGCGCATGTATGCGCGTCCTGCACGGAAAAGGGGAGCTATGGGAGACATCTTCACACCGGGCAACATCATCGTGTTCATCGTCGTCGTGATCGGCCTTGTCGCAGGCGTTCGACGTGCGGTCGGCGGCCTCACCAGGGGGCAGAGTTGCTGCACGGAGGGCAACGAGGGCCGCGCGGTGCGGGCAGTCAAGGTCACGGATACCGACGAGACGCATTACCCGTATGAGATCGATCTGCCCATCGGGGGCATGAGCTGCCAAGGCTGCGCCGACAACGTGGCCCATGCGTTGAACGGGGTCGCCGGCACCTGGGCCACGGTGGATCTCGGCTCCAAGACCGCGCACGTGCGGTCGAAACACCCGATTGACGAGGCCGCGTACGAGGCGGCTGTGCGCGACGCAGGCTACTACGTGATCAAACTGTAATGGGTCATCTGACAGGTGTCGCGCATCCGTTCCCGGAACCGGGGCGCTCGCTCCCGTCGCGACGGACGGTGATCGCCTGCCATGCTAGGATGGGGGTGTGGCCCGGAACCAATATGGTGTTTGGGCGGTACGAGGAACCTGCGAGAGACGAGGTTAATCATGGAGGAGAATCTCGAAAAGAAGCTGGGGGGTCGGCGACGGCTGCGCAGAGATCCCCGATGATGCCCTTGTAGACGCGTCCGGGGGACAAATGATTTGGAAGCCCCCGATGTCTAATGGCAATACTGCGCGGCCTCTCTGGAAGTGCTGTTGGTGTGGCCATATTATCGGGTATCTCTCCTCTGGTTCGGGGTTGGTTCCCCCTCCTTATAGGTGCAGTTGTGGTTCGACATACTACGAATACTACGGTGTCGATCGTGCTCCCCAGTGAGCATATTAAGGGATAACACTTAGGGGCATACACGGGACGTTTGCCTCCCGTTTCCCGCTATCGGAGAGCCGTCGACTGATTCATGCGGCGCCCGGGTCGCGCCAATGCGACCCGGGCGCGCCTTTTGTGCCCCTCTCTCGTGGCGCCCCTATGCGCGCAGGAGCTTCCAGATGTCGTCGAAGGGGATCGTGTTGGTGCCGAGGCGCAGGCGCCGGCGTTCGGGCTCGATGGCGTTCACGACACCCGCGCGCGTCTTGTAGCCGCCGCGATCGTAGTACGTGATGCGCACCAGGTCGCCGCGGCGCACCTGCATGATGGTACGCGACAGCTCATCGGCCTCCTCCTCGGTCAGCTCGTGGCGCGGCTCGACGATGCGCTCCTGCTCCCGCACCAGATCGTAATAGCCGGTCAGGGCGGCAAACGGCATGAACTGCGCGGCGCGGCTCGCCCGCGGCCGGCCGTCCGCGCGGCGCTGGGGACGTCCGTCGCCCCGCTCGAGCGAGGGGGCGCGGCCCGCGTCCTCGACGGGCGTGAACTCGAGATCCCCCCAGGGCGAGGGCACGCGTTTCCTATCCGATATATCAGGCATGGTGTCCTCCCACCTGCTCGTTGCGGTCCCGTCCGGTGGCCTCGTCTTTGTAGCTCGTGCCGCGCAGCAGGGAGTTTTTCCCGTAGCGGTCGCGGACGGCGAGCATCGCCTCGGCGAGGTTGCGTTCGGTCTGCTCGGCCTGCACGTCGGTGAACAGGTCGATCGTCGCGAACTCCTCCGGCAGCAGCCCCCCGAAGCCGATGTTGATGCGCCTGATGGGCCGGGTGGGATCGACGATCTCGTCAAAGAGCGCGTCGAAGCGGGCCATCAAGCGCTTGAACGAGTTGGTGCGTTCCCCCAGCTTGCGCGAAGCCTCCGCATATCCGTAGGCCCGTTTGCCGCGCACGGTGCGTTTGCCGTGCTCGCCCACAAAGACGGCACTTGGCGCGGCGCCGTCCGGATCGCGGGCCGCCTGGCGGGCGCGGATGCCGTCTGCAGCGTGCGCCACGGGCCGCGAGCGCGTCGCATGCGGCGCGGAGACGGCGTCCGGCAGCAGCCCGTGCGTGCTCGCGCGCACCTGCCCGCAGCTGTCGGTCACCCGCGCGCTTCCGCTCGCCCCGATCCGCGCCAGGTCGCGCGCATCGCTCGCATACCCCACGTACAGCGAGATGCCGTCGCACACGGCGCGCTTCGCCACGAGGTCGAGCACCGAGGTGTCGA
The DNA here is from genome assembly GCF_030385545.1 of Collinsella ihumii. Classification (NCBI taxonomy): domain Bacteria; kingdom Bacillati; phylum Actinomycetota; class Coriobacteriia; order Coriobacteriales; family Coriobacteriaceae; genus Collinsella; species Collinsella ihumii. The sequence continues at coordinate 87,731 of NZ_JAUEIQ010000008.1, forward strand.
CCATCTCGCGCAGCACCGTGCGCGCCTCCCGGTAGCTGTAGTTGCGCGGCAGCACCTGGCCGCTTGCGATGGAGGTCGCCTCGGGCACGTAGGCGTGGATCTCGGCGATGGTGCACGGCTCGATGCCCTGCGCGTGGTCGATCAGATACTCGGCCGTCACGCCGAACTCGCGGTACAGGAGCGCATCGTCGAGCGCGGCCACGCCCATCAGGTCGGCCACGCCGTATTTGGCGAGGCGCGCCGCGATGCCCGGCCCGATGCCCCAGATGTCGGTGATGGGCCGATGCCGCCAGATCTGCTCGCGAAACAGCTCCTCGTCGAGGTACCCGATGCCGTCGTTGACGTGCTTCGCCGTGATATCGAGCGCCACCTTGGCCAAGAACAGGTTGGTGCCGATGCCCGCGGTGGCACGAATGCCGCACCGCGTGAACACGGCGTCCATGAGCTCGCGCGCGAACTCGCGGGCGGTTTTGTGGTACAGGGCCAGATAGGGAGTCGCATCGATGAAGCACTCGTCGATGGAGTACACGTGGATGTCGTCGGCGCTGACGAACTCGAGGTAGATGCCGTAGATCTGCGCGGAGACCTCCATGTAGTGGCGCATGCGCGGCTTGGCCATGATGTAGTCGATGCCCTCGGGGATCTCGAACACGCGGCAGCGGTTGCGCACGCCGAGCTTCTTCATGGCGGCCGAGACCGCGAGGCAGATGGTCGTGCGCCCGCGGTCGGGGTCGGCCACCACGAGGTTGCAGGTGAGCGTGTCGCGCCCGCGGTCGGCGCATTCGACGGAGGCGTAGAACGTCTTGAGGTCGATGCACAGGTAGGTTTTGTCTTCGCCTTCGCGCCTCGCCACCGTTTCTCCTCCGCTCGAATCGCTCAAACTGAACACATGTTCGATAATAGAGGCTCGCGTGGACAAAAGTCAAACCGGCCGCTTCGCGTCCTGCGCACCGGGGCGGCGTTGTGCGGGAACGATGATGCGCGGACAGGGGAGGGGTCTGGTGGGTACAATGCCGCAAACGCGTTGAGGGGAGATGCGAATGGATCGCATGGGGTCCGGACAGGAAGGTGCCGAGCGTACGCACGGCACGGCAAAGAGGCTTGCGGCCCTGTTGGTTGAAAACCGCGTGCTCGTGCTGGTGCTCGTATGCCTCGCGGTCTTCATGCTGCTGCTTGCGGAGGTGCTCGAAGGCGAGCTCATGCGCATCGATGCGCTCGCGCGCTGGCTGATCGTGGAGCACCTGCGCGCCGATTGGCTCACACCGCTCATGGAGGCCTTCTCGGCTCTGGCGACACCGCTGGTGATCGTCGCCATGCTGCTGGTGATCGCGGCGTTCGCGCCGGGCAAGCGCCCCGGATGGTGCTGCGCGCTCAATGTCGGCCTGGTCGCATTGCTGAACCTCGGCATCAAGGCGCTCGTGCAGAGACCGCGGCCCGAAGGCATCAACCTCGTGGTCGAGCATGGGTTCAGCTTCCCCTCGGGACACTCCATGGCGGCGTGCGCGTTTTTCGGCCTGCTCGTGTGGCTGGTCTGGCATTACGAGGACGACAGGCGCCGTCGCATGCTGTTTTCGGCGGTCTTCTCCCTCATCATCCTCATGATCGGGATCAGCAGGATCTATTTGGGTGTGCACTACGCCTCCGACGTGATCGGCGGTTTTTGTGCCTCGCTGATCTGGCTCGCGTTCTATACGCGCATCGCCGTGCCGCTGTTCTTGGGCCCGACGCCGACGAGGAGAAAGGTGGAGCGGTCGGCGCGAGGAGAGCGTCCTTAGCGGGGGAGTCGACGTGCGTTTGGTGCCACGCTGAGGTCGGATCTCGGTGCCCGTATGCGCACGGTGGGAAAACCGCACTGCAAAACCCCAGGAACGAGGGGGTCAATGGCTCTTGAAAATGAATTTGGTATCAAATCGGGAAGTACAGATGGAAACGGCCATATCTGACAAGCCTGTGATCTGCGGTTTCTTTGGCCAGCCGATTCCGTAGGCTCCGGGAGGGGCCCTCGATCCGCCCCCGTGTGGCCCTTCTGGCCTACGAATTGATACCAAATTCAAAACGAGGCGCCCCCCGCACCTTGGTAAAACCTTTTACCAAGGTGCGATTTCACACACGGGCGGATACGACGGCCTCCAGGCGCGTTCCCGCGGCGCGAAAGATGGTGATCAGTGCTTTCTTACAGCCCCGCAGGCCACCTGCACGCCTTCAGGTCGACATGCGTCTCGTCGCGGAAGACGACCCCTTCGTCTTCAAGGAGGGCGCGCTGGACCTCAGGGCCGCCGAATGCGAACCCCTCGCAGATGCGCCCGTCGGCAAAGACCACGCGGTGGCAGGGGATCTCGCCCGGACGGGGATTCGAATGCAGGGCGTAGCCGACGTAGCGCGCGCGACGCGGCTCACCGATGAGGCGGGCGATCTGCCCGTAGGTCGCCACGAAGCCCACGGGAATCTGCTCGACTGTCTCGTAGACGCGTGCAAAGAATCCGTCTCGCTCCATATCCGGCTCCTTTCCATCCAGACTGCACGAGAATTGTCCCATATCGTCGGTCCTCATAAATGGTTATCCATGGCTAACTTATGAAGAGGATATGGAGAGCATCTTCGTCATGGACTTCAGCCGGTCAGTTTACTATAGTTAACTCAACGACGGAGCAGATACAGGCGATGAAAAATAATCTCTCCGCCGGGTTTGATTGCATCCCTCCCCTCTGTGCGATCAACGTTGTACATGAAAGCGCCCCGCCATCCAAGTCGATGGTGGGGCGCTTTCATGTATCGGGCGCGTGCGGTTATCGGGCGTGCGCCTGCACGTGGCGGGCGAAGCTCTCCCACGACCAGTCGTCTGAGTCCTCGGGAAGCTTGTCGGGGGAGACGGCGCGGAAGAAGCAGGCGGGAACCTCGTGCTGGTGCAGGTTCTTGGCGACGCACGGTGCGCAGCCCCGGTCGTGGTTTGCGGGATGGCAGGCGCATGCGTGGTCGGTGCAGGTGCAAAACGGCGGGATGGACGGCATGGTTCCTCCTCGAGGTCGCGGTCAGGATATGCGGCGCAGCAGCTCCGGAAAGGCCCCGTCGTCGGCTGTGGCGTCGAGGATGAGGTCGCAGGCGGGGCGGATGTCGTCCGAGGCGTTCGCCACCCCCACGCCCAGGCCCGCCGCCTGGATCATGGCCAGGTCGTTTGCGGAATCGCCCACGCCGACGGTCTCGGCCATATCGATGCCGAGCATGGCGGCGAGGTGGGCGAGGCCCGTACCCTTGTTGACGCCGTGGGGGACGAACTCCACGTAGCGGTTCGAGGAGTGCGTGATATCGACGAGCTCGGGATCGAGTGAGGGGCGGAGCCGCTCGCCCAGGCGCTTGACGGCGTCGAAATCGGGGTCCATGAAGATGATCTTGGGGAACTCCTCGCCTCCCGCCATCGCGAGGGCGTCCTGGTCGTCGCCGAGCTCCTCGATGCCCGCGAGGTTGGCGATGTAGCCGCGCTCGAGCTCGTTCAGAAACTGCGTGAAGATACGGCCGCTTTCGGTGTAGACATGCATGCAGATGCGGTGCTCGACGGCGTAGCGGTACAGCTGCTCGAGGCTCGCGCGGTCCATCACCGTGCGCAGAAGCGGGCGATCGTCACCGTAGCGGTTGATGAAGCCGCCGTTGTAGGAGATGACGTAGCTGCCCTGCAGCAGCGCGGGGTCGATACCGGACAGGCTGTCCATGATGGAGGAGTAGGGGCGGCCCGAGCTCGGGACGAAAAGAATGCCCATCTCGCGCATGCGGGCGAGCGCCTCGAGGTTCGCGGGCGGCACGCGGTGCCCCTCGCCGAGAAAGGTCTCGTCCATGTCGCTTGCGATAAGCCGGTACATCGGCTGCTCCTTCAACCTCTCGATCCTGACGGGATGCATCGCGGACCCCGCCATGAAGAGATGCCCATGGCGGGGTCAGAAACCGGTGACTGCAGGTGCGCTAGTACACCATGCCCATGGCCTCGCGCACCTCGGCGAGCGTCGCCTCGGCGATCTCGTTGGCGCGGCGGTTGCCCTCGGCGAGCACGTCCTTCACGTAGCCGAGATCGTTCTCGAACTCGTGGCGACGCTCGCGGATGGGGGCGAAGTAGCTGTTCACGGCCTCGGTCACGTACTTCTTGAGCTGGCCGGAGCCGCCCATGCCGATCTCGGCGGCGATCTCGACCTCGGAGCGGCCGGTGCAGATGGCGGCCGTGGACAGCAGGCCCGAGACGCCGGGGCGGTTCTCGGGGTCGAACGTGATCATGCGCTCGGAGTCGGTCTGGCTCTTCTTGATGCGCTTCGCCGTCTCCTCGGCCGTCATGGAGATGGAGATGGCGTTGCCGTAGGACTTGCTCATCTTGCGCCCGTCGAGACCGGGCAGAAGCGGCGTGTCGGACAGCAGGGCGTCGACCTCGGGGAAGACGCGCCCGTAGCGGTTGTTGAAGCGGCGGGCGATGAGGCGGGTGAGCTCGATGTGGGGCAGCTGGTCGCGGCCGACCGGCACGACGTTGCCCTTGCAGAACAGGATGTCGCAGGCCTGGTGCACCGGGTAGGTGAGCAGAAGGCCGGTCAGTTCGTGGCCCGAGGCCTCCATCTCCGCCTTGACCGTGGGGTTGCGCTGCAGCTCGGCCTCGGACACAAGCGAGAGGAAGGGCAGCAGGAGCTGGTTGCACGCCGGCACGGCGGAGTGCGCGTAGATCATCGTCTTGTCGGGATCGATGCCGCAGGCGAGGTAGTCCATGACCATGTTGTAGACGTTGTCCTGGATGTGCTCGGTGGTGTCGCGGTCGGTGATGACCTGGTAGTCGGCGATCAGCACGTTCGTGTTGACGCCCATGTTCTGGAGCTCGACGCGGCCCTTGAGCGTGCCGAAGTAGTGGCCCAGGTGCAGACGGCCGGTCGGCCGGTCGCCGGTCAGCATGGTGTAGTTCTGGGGGTGCTGCGCGAGGTCCGCGCTGATCTGGTTGCTGCGCTCGAGGGCGGTCTCGTAGCTGCGTTCGTTGGGCATGTGTGATCTCCTAGCGTTTGTTGTCACGATTCGGCTTGTTCGGATGGAAGACCTTCCCGAGGTTCTCGCGGTACTGCTCGCGGTGCTCGCGCTTGAGTTCGCGCTGCGACTGCTCCTCTTCGGCGAACGCGGGGTCGTCGGGAGTGACGATCTCATCCTGGTGGGTTTTGGGGTTGTAGTGGTGGCGCAGTACCGGTTCGAACAGGTGCAAGCGCATGGCGAAGGCGATGGAGCAGACGAGCAGCACGATGAAGATGACGATGCGCAGCTCGATGCCGACCTGGTTGATGGCGGCGGCGCCCAGCGACAGCAGGATGCACCACAGGTAGATGAGCAGCACCGCCTGGCGCTGGTCGTAACCCTCCTCGATGAGCCTGTGGTGGATGTGGCCCTTGTCGGCCTGGCCGATGCTGACGTGCGCGCGCATGCGGCGGATGATCGCCGAGAACGTGTCGATGATGGGCACGCCCGCGACGATGAGCGGGATGATGAGCGAGGTCAGGGCCGCGGTGCGCGACACGTTGAGCAGCGAGATGGTGCCCAGCGCGAAGCCGAGCAGCAGCGCGCCCGAATCGCCGAGAAAGATGCTTGCCGGGTGGAAGTTGTAGCGCAAAAACGCGAAGCAGCTGCCCATGAGGGCGATGGCGAGCGCCGCGGCGTCTACGCGGCCGGCCAGCACGGCGAACGAGAACATGGAGATCGAGGCGATGGCGGAGATGCCCGTGGCGAGTCCGTCGAGGCCGTCGACCAGGTTGATGATGTTGCTGTACGCGATGAGGTAGATCACCGTGATGGGGTAGGAGAGCCACCCGAGCTGGATGTAGTCGGTTCCGAACGGGTTGACGACCGAGTTGATGGCCACGCCGCTCGCGACGGCGCAGATGGCGGCGACGAGCTGGCCAGCGAGCTTTGCGCGCGGGCGCAGCTGGACGACGTCGTCGACCGCGCCGGTCAGAAAGATCAGCAGAAACGACACGCCGAGCAGGGGATAGTTGATGCTCATGCTCGGGTGCGGGATCAGCACGGGAGGCCAGTGGAAGTACCACGTGCCGATGAGCTGGACGACGAGGGCGGCGATGAGCCCGAGGAGCACCGCGACACCTCCCATGCGGGGGATGGGCGTCTTGTTGATGCGGCGCTTGGAGGGATAGTCGACGGCGTTCAGGCGGATCGCCAGGCGCCGTGCGAGCGGTACGCAGGCATAGGTGGTGATAAAGGCCGCCGCGGCCACACAGATATATGGAATGAAGAACTCCATGGACAAGGCGAAACCACCGTTTGCGGACGAAAAATGGTCAGAACTCAAAACATGATACCGGAGTTTCATTCCATGACCTACCCGGATGGCCGGTCAACACCGTCATACCATGATGGTGCTATTTGGGTCGGGGCCGTCGGTGCAAATCGGGGACGTACCTGTTGCGTGCATGCATGCACGCAACAGGTACGTCCCCGATTTGCACTGCGCCCGATAACGACCCCGTCCCAAAAGCTCCGCCGCACGGTTTATCATAGGCACCATGTAGGTATCCCGAATGCGTACGGCAAAGGAGCATGCAGTATGGCGGAGCGCAGGGAGAATCCCCGTAAGGCGGCGCGCGCGGACGCGGCGAAAAAGCATATCGAGCAGATGGCTGCGCGCTATGCGAAGGAAATCGAGCAGGCGCAGCAGGGCACGGTGCGCTACGACGGCGTCCCGGCCCACGAGGTCGAAGAGGGGCGCGTCCCCCAGGTGAGCGTCGTCGACGCCGATGCCGTCGCCGTCATCTTGGACAACGGGCGCGGACGTGCCGCCTACTGTGATCTCGCGGTCCTCGATTTCGCCTCGTTCGTGAATCCCGCCGGCGGCTTCTCGCGCGGTGCGACCGGTCAGGAGCAGTCGCTGTGCCGCGAGTCCTATCTGGGCAACGTCCTCGAGACGTTCGGAGACTGGTACGCCGAGAACCGTCGCCGCAACCTCAACTGCGAACTGTACCGCAACCGCGCGCTGGTGGTGCCCGCCGTGCGTTTCGGCCGCGGCAAGATCCACGCCTACGCCGACGTGGTCGTGGCGGCCGCCCCGAACGCTCGCCGCGCCCGCTCGGAGTACAAGGTCTCCGATGAGGTCCTTGCGGACGCCATGCGCGACCGCATCCGCTTCGTGCTCGACCTCATCGATGCGCGCGGAATCAAGAAGGCTGTGCTCGGTGCGTACGGCTGCGGCGCCTTCGGCTGGGACGCGAGCGCGGTCGCCGAGATGTTCCGCGCGGAGCTCGCCTCGGGCGCCCATGCGCTCGAGGAGGTCTGGTTCGCCATCCCCAAGACCCGCTACGACGACAACCTCCCGCGCTTCGAGCACGCCTTCGCCTGCTTCCCCGAGCAAAACGGCGAGTCCTACTCCGACATGCAGACCGCGCGCGCCAAGGCCGCGGCGGACGCTGCGGCGGAGGCGGCCGCCGAGGAGGAGGACGACTGGAGGAAGTACCTGTAATGGCGCGGCGGGTCTCCTCGTTCGCCAAGGTGCCCGAGGCGCTCGGGGCCCACATCGATGTCGAGGAGCTGCTCGACCTGTTCGCCGAGGGCGACGCGCGGGTGGGTAACACGGCGTTTGTAGGACTCGAGCTTTCCTACGAGGACGCGGGGTCGGCGACGTTCGATACCGTGGCGTTTCGCGGCTGCACGTTCGACGGCGTCGATTTCAGCGGGTGCACGTTTCGCGATGTGCGCTTTCAGGGCTGCCGGTTCATCCGGTGCTCCATGGATCGGGCGTGGCTCAACCGCTGCGATATGGTCGACTGCTCGGCGCCGGGCCTGAGCCTCCTTCAGGCCCGGCTCGCCGGCGTCGCCGTCTCCTCGAGCGACCTGAGCTATGCGAACCTGTCCGAATGCACCGTCGATGTGCTGTGCATGCGCGCGGTGCGCCTGATCGAGGCGGCGATGCAGCGGACGCGCCTGAAGCGCGTGGAGCTCGACGGATGCGATCTGACGCGTATCGACGTGTTCGGCACGCCGCTTGCGGGCATCGACCTTTCGACCTGTGAGTTTGCCGCCCCGGTGCTCTCGAGCGACTTTCGCGAGCTACGCGGCGCGAAGGTGAGCGTCGAGCAGGCCCTCGCGCTCGTCGGCCTGCTGGGCGTGACGGTCGCGGACGACTAGGGGCAGCTGTCGGCGTGCCATCGGGGACGGGTTGAAACGAACCCGTCCCCATCCAACCCATCAGCCGCGATGGCGCCACATGTGGTCGACGGGACCCGAGCCGCGGCCCAGGTCGAGGCCCGCGGCGAGGGCGCCGGTCAGATAGGCTTTCGCCTGCTCGACGGCATCGGAGAGCGTAAGGCCCTGCGCCAGCCCGCAGGCGATGGCGGACGACAGCGTGCACCCGGTGCCGTGCGTGTTCTCGGTCTCGATGCGCTCGTGCGTGAACCAGGTGATACGCGGGCCTGCTGTGCCCGTAGGCTCGGCAAGCACGTCGTTGGCGTCGGCGACGCCGTGGCCGCCCTTGACGAGGACGGCGCAGCCGAAGCGCTCGACGAGCTCGCATGCCGCCGCCTGCTGCTCGTCGGCATCGGAGATCGATCTGCCGGCGAGGGCGATCGCCTCCGGAATATTGGGCGTGATCACGCGCGCGAGCGGCAGCAGCCTGCCTGTGAGCGCCGTCGAGGCATCTTCGTTGATGAGGCGCGCGCCCGACGTGGCGACCATGACGGGGTCGACGACGATATTCTCGGCGCGCCAGCGCTCAAGGTGCTGCGCAATCGTCTCGATGATGGCGGCCGACGACACCATGCCGATCTTCACCGCTGCGGGCGGGATGTCCTCGAACACGGCATTGATCTGCTCGCCGACGAACTCGGGCGTCGCCTCGAGCACGTCGCGGACGCCCGTGGTGTTCTGCGCGGTAAGCGCCGTGATGGCGGTCTCGGCGAACAACCCATGGGCGGCAATCGTCTTGATGTCCGCTTGGATGCCGGCACCGCCGCTCGAATCCGAACCGGCGATAGACAGCACGGCGGGAACGCGGAACGTGTCCATCGTCAACCTCCTTCTCGTTGCGCCATTTGGGATGGGCGCAGATGGTATCCTTTGCCGCTAGCGTGCGAGGGCCATGCGGGAGAGCTTGTCGGCAAGCTCGCGCGTGTCCCTCTCGATATCCTCGGCGGCGAAGATCGCGGAAACCACGGCGGCGCCGGCGGCACCGGTTCCGTCGAGGATGTCGATCGTGCTCAGGTGCAGCCCGCCGATGCCGACGACGGGAATCTCGACGGCGCGGCAGATTCGCGAAAGCTCCTCGGGCGTGACGTCGACGGCGTCGGGCTTGGTGGGCGTGGGGATGAGCGCGCCCACGCCGAGGTAGTCGGCGCCCGCCCGCTCGGCGGCGACCGCCTGCTCCACGGTCTGCGCGGAGACGCCGACGATGGCGTCGGGGCCGAGGATGCGGCGCGCCTCGGCGCATGCCGTGTCGGATTGGCCGACATGCACGCCGTCGGCGCCGACGAGCCGCGCCGCCTCGACGTCGTCGTCGATCAGAAACGGGACGCGCGCCTCGCGGCAGATGGGGAGGATCGTCTTCGCTTCCTCCACGAGCTCGTCGGTCGACATGTGCTTCTCGCGCAGCTGGACGAAGGTCGCGCCTCCCGCGAGCGCCTCGCGCACGCACGAGGCGAGCGTGCGGCCGTGCAGCCAGGCGGAGTCCGTCACGGCATACAGCAGCATGCCGTGACGGATATCCTCTGGCGTCCAGGGGCCGCGCTGGGCGGCCGGCATTACAGCTCCTCGATCTTGGCGCCGGCCATGAGCTGGTCGGCGGACATATTGCAGATGGCGTCGAGCAGGTAGGTGCGGAAGCTGCCGTTGCCGTCGGCGGGCGCCATGCGCGCTGCGGCGACCTCGCCGGCAAGGCCGTGGCCCGCGATGGCGGCGACGGTCGCGCCGAAGACGTCGTCGGGGTTGGCGACGGCATATGCGGCGGCGACGCAGGTGAGCATGCAGCCGGTGCCGGTGATCTTGCCCATGGTCGCCACGCCGTTGCGGATGGCGACCGCACGGTCCGCGGAGGCGACGATGTCGATGGCGCCCGTGATGGCCACGACGGCGCCGAGCTTGGCGGCGAGGCTGCGGGCGAAATCGGCGCTCGCGGCGAGGTTGTCCTCGGTCACGGCGTCATCGGGATTGACGTCCACGCCGCGGGTCGCTGCGGCGGAGCCGGCGATGGTCTTGATCTCGCTCATGTTGCCGCGCACGACCGTGACGGGCAGCGTGTCGATGAGCTCCGCCGCCGTGTCGGTGCGCAGCTTGGATGCGCCGGCGCCCACGGGGTCGAGCACGATCGCGTGGCCCAGCTCGCCCGCGCGCTTGCCGGCCACGCGCATGCCCTCGATGCTGCGCTGATTGAGCGTGCCGATGTTCAGCACGAGGCCGCCGCAGATCGAGGTGATGTCCTCCACGTCATCGGGCTCGTCGCTCATGATGGGGGAGCCTCCGCACGCGAGCAGCGCGTTTGCGCAGTCGTTGACCGTCACGTAGTTGGTGATGCAGTGCACGAGCGGCACGGTGGTGCGAACGTTGTCGAGTGCACGGCCGAGTTCTGCCATGTCCATGGTGCTATTCCTTTCTGAGATGAGGACGGGGCCCTGCCCGGTCCTTCATGTGAGTTTTTCCGTTCGGGAGCGTCGATCAGCTCATTCATGAATGAACTGGGGTGTCAGATAAACGAACCCTGCGCAAACGCTGATTCGGCCCCCGTACATTCATGAATCAATCCGTATTTCCCTGCGCGTCGAGATCGATCGTCGTCCCCTCGAACACCTTGTTGACCGTGCGCACGGCGCACATCTTGCCGCACATGGTGCAGGTGCCCTCGGTGGAGGCGGGGGAGGCCTCGTAGCGCGCCTTCGACGTCACCGGGTCGAGCGCGTAGGTCCACATCTCGTTCCAGGCGAGGCGCCGGCGGGCGTCTCCCATGCGGTTGTCGATATCCTTCGCGCCGGGCACGCCCTTGGCGATATCGGCGGCGTGCGCGGCGATCTTCGTGGCGATGAGGCCGTCGAGCACATCCTGCGCGTTCGGCAGGCACAGGTGCTCGGCGGGCGTGACGTAGCACAGGAAGTCGGCGCCGGCGCTCGCCGAGATGGCGCCGCCGATCGCGGCGGTGATGTGATCGTAGCCGACGCCGATGTCGGTCACAAGCGGGCCGAGCACGTAGTAGGGCGCGTTGTGGCACAGGCTCTTCTCCATGCGCACATTGGCCTCGATCTCGTTGATGGGCATGTGCCCGGGGCCCTCGATCATGACCTGGACGCCGGCGTCCCAAGCGCGCTTGGTGAGCTTGCCCAGCTCGATCATCTCGGCGGTCTCCACGGCGTCGTTCGCATCGTAGAGGCAGCCCGGGCGGCACGAGTCGCCGAGCGAGATGGTGACGTCGTACTCATGGCAGATCTTCAGGATTTCGTCGTAGTACTCGAAGAAGGGGTTCTCGTTGCCGGTGACCTCCATCCAGCCGAACAGCAGCGAGCCTCCGCGGCTCACGATGTTCATGAGGCGGCCGGTCTCCTTGAAGGTCTTGATGACGCTCTTGTTGATGCCGCAGTGGATGGTGAGGAAGTCCACGCCGTCCTCGGCGTGCGCGCGCGTGACCTCGAGCAGGTCGTCGACGGTCAGCTCGACCAGGGGCTTCTCCATGTAGCCGATGGCGTCGTACATGGGGACGGTGCCCACCATGAGCGGCGTCTCGCGCACGAGCTGCTGGCGGAAAAAGCGCGTCTTGCCGGAGTTGGACAGGTCCATGATGGCGTCGGCGCCGAACTTCTCGGCGGTGCGCACCTTTTCCCACTCGACGTCGGCGTCGGCGACATCACCGGAAATGCCGAGGTTGACGTTCACCTTGGTGGAGAGGCCGGCTCCGACGCCGCGGGGCTCAAGGCCCATGTCGAGGTGGCGGATGTTCGCCGGAATGGCTATGCGGCCCGCCGCCACGCCCGCGCGGATGAACTCCGGATCGCGGTGTTCCCGCTCGGCGACGGCGCGCATGGCGTCGGTGATGACGCCCGCCCGCGCGTAGTCGAGCTGCGTGACAAGATTGACAGTGTTGGGTGCGTTCATACGCATGCTCCCTTCGTTGGCATTACCCATATCAGGTTCGTCGGGTCGGGGCGGGTCGCGCCCCCTCTCAGCCTGCCGTGGTGTCCTGCAAGCTCCCCGTGATATGCGATTGTTGCGCCCATTATAGCGCGCTCGGTTCCGGATGGACTCGAGCCGTCGTCTATTTCGGGGTTCCGGTGGCGCGCATAGCGGGCGAAGCCTCGAGGCGAGCATAATTACGGTTGCACCGCTCGCGGAGTCGTTAATCTCCGCCGTGAGAAAAAAAGTGCCTGTCCCTTTTTTCTCACACCCGCCCACGGGGACTGCGGCGGGCCGTTTACGGAGCCGTCCCCCGATATCGCCCGGGTTCGCGAGATGCTTCGTATACTGAGCACGAGAGGTGAGAGGAGAGGCGAGATGAATCATCATCCGCTGGACTGGGATCGCGACGGGCGCGTCGGCATGGGCGACGGGGCCTTCACCGAGATGGTGCACGGCCTGCTCACAGGCCCCTCCGGGGCGAACGGTAACCAGACCGGCTGCGGCTGCGGGTGCATGGTGTGGTGCCTGGCCCTGGTCGTTGTGCTCATCGCGATCCTCATCTTCCTCGGCGGTTCGTGACGCGACCTGCTGTTTCATCTCAGGCGGCAGCAGACGGGAGGATGCGATGATCCCTCTTGAAGCCCCCATCGGCATGGAGGACGCCAAGGCCCTGGTGCGCACGGCGGTCGGCGAGCTGGGGACCTCAATCGAGTGGGCGGGAAAGACCGAGCGCGACCTTGGCGACTTCTCGGTGTACGTCGGCGTCATCGAGAAGTTCTTCCTGCGCAACGGCAGCTATGCGAGCCTGACCATCGTCATCACCGGCGACGGCTCGTCCTCCCGCGTCGAGGCGATCGGTTCGGGTGCGGGCGACGGTCTGCTCAATATCGGGCTCGGCGCGCACCAGGCGTTCGAGCGCGATTTCGAGAGTGCTCTGCGCGAGAACGGCTACGAGTGGTCCTCTTCGGCATCGCCTGCTTGGCGCACAAAGACAAGCGTGCTCCCGTCCGCATCGGAGAGGTCCGGTGCGAAGGCGTAGCCCACGTCGAACCGCGTGAGGTCGCGCGCATCCTCAACGCCGTGCTCTGCCATCCAGCGGACCATGGAGCCGCGGGCGATCTTGCTCGCCGTCGCGCGCTGCACGGGTTTCCCGGCTCGGAGCTCCTCGCTGAAGATGCAGGTCACCGCGGTCGCCCCTTCGGGCAGGTGCGGCAGCACGGCCTTGGCGTACTCGACGCTCGCGAGGTTCACCACGACAGCCGGTTCGTCGTCGGTAAAGATCGCGCGGGCGATCGCGTCTCCCCACAGCGCATAGAGGTCGCGCGCGCCGTCGAGGGCGAGCTTGGCCCCCATCTCAAGCCGATAGGGCTCCACGGCGTCGAAGGGGCGCACGCAGCCGTAGAAGCCGGACAGGATCCACAGGTGTTCCTGCAGCCATTCGAGTTCGGCGAACCCCATGACCTCGGGCGCCATGCTGCGGTACTGGATGCCCACGTACGAGAAGACGGCGGGAGAGACCGAAGGCGCGATATCCGGATCGTCCAGCCGCGCCTCGTCTGCGACCGGTTCGAACGCATGCAGGCGCTCGATGTTCTCGGCGAGCAGCTTGTCGTTCACGCGCCACAGTCCCCGCAGGCCGTCGGGGCCCTGGGTCCGCTCGATCTCGCGCAGCGCGCGGTAGATCCGCTTGGTTGTTGCGGGATAGGGCGGGATGCCGCGCGGGCTGAACGTGTCGCGCGCGACGCGCATCTGCTTGGCGGGGGAGATGATGACCTGCAGCATGGGTGCTCCTCGGAATCGGGACCGTGCGCAACACCGTATCACGAGCAGCTCACCCACGGGCCATGGTTCGTTCCCAAAAACGTTGCTTTCGTTCCGTTCCCACAAGACGAGGTCGGCCAATCCGGGTACCATGGTCTCGACAGCCGATGGAGAGGAGCGAACGATGGCAGAGCGCGAGATGAAGGTCAACGGCGCCATTCAGCTGAGCGACGAGGAGCTCTCGGAGGTTTCCGGCGGGTTCCACGCGCTTGACGGACGCGGCGGCAGGCTCGCGACCACGACGATGCGCTGCCCCGGTTGCGGCTACACGACCACGCGCGTCGGCACGCCCACCGTTCCCGTCGCCTGCCCGCGCTGCGGTGCCGTCCTGGAGGCCATCGCGTAAGCACGGCGGCGCCTTCGAAATCATGTCACGGCACGGTATGCAAGCCGAAAAAGCGGCCGCCCGGGACCTTCATTGAGGTCCCGGGCGGCCGCTTTTCTGCTGGAGGCGGATATTACAGCTTGCCCTCGTTATCCATCCTCATGAGCATGGTCGCGAGTTCGGCACGCGTGCAGGTGTCCTGCGGGCAGAGCAGCTTCGAGCCGTCCGCCTGGTCCTTGCCGGACAGCACGCCCTCCTCGATCGCCCAACGCATGGCGGCAACCGCGAAGGAGGACGTCTTGTCTCCGTCGCGATAGGCGCTCAGGCTCTGGTTGGATGCGGGCTCGTCGGAGCGGCGCCAGAGAACGACCGCCGCCTGCTCGCGCGAGAGGGCGTTCTCCGGCCCGTAGGTGCCGTCGTCGTAGCCGGCGAACACGCCGGTCTCAAGGCTCCAGGCCACCGACGAGGCGTACCACTCGCCCGTCTTCACGTCGGAGGGCAGGTCGCCGGCGTTGACGGTGACGGAGGGCTTGCCCTCCAGGCTCCACAGGACCTGCGCCATCTGCGCGCGGGTGAGGGTGTCGTCGGGGCCGAACTTGTTCGTCCCGGTGTAGCCGCCCATGGCGCCGGATTCGACCGCCCACGCGACCGAGCCCGCGTACCAGGCGTCGTCGGCCACGTCGCTGAAGTTCGGCTTCGGGGTCTCAACGGGTTTGTCCGGCTTGTCGGGCTCATCCGGATCCTCATCATCGGGGTAGGGCAGGAACACCAGCTTGATGGTGACGTCCTCGTGGGGCATGGCGAACTTCCAGAGTCCTCCGTCGTCGACGTCCATTTGGAAGACGATGTCGCGTCCGCCCGCCTCGGCGGTCGCGGAGTAGAGCCACCAGCCGTCGTTCGTAACGATGCTGCCGGAGACCACCGTGTCGGGCTTAGCGCTCGAAGGCACGTTCATGTAGCCGCCCTCGGCGCCTTCGATCTCGACCGTGATGCTCGGGTACATCCAGGGTTCGTATTCGATTTTGCTGCAAAAGACCTGGATGATGACATTGGCATTGGGCATGGTTATCCAGTAGTCCTCATCGCGCTCGCCGGAGTGTATTACCAGGGGCGTTCCTCCTTCGGCATCCACGCACATGCGGTCAAACTGCCAGCCTTCCGCAGGAATGACGCTGAAGTGAAGTGTTTCTCCCGGGGCGGCTTTGCCGACGCGGACCTCGACCTCGCCCTTCTTTGCAACGATGACCTTGTAGTCGCCAGACGGGGTGTCCGGCGCAGGTTCGGGCTCGGGTTCCGGCTCGGGCTCGTCGATGCCGCCTATCTGATCGATGTAGGCCTGCAGGCGCGCGCGGTACTGCGCTACGGTGTAGGTCTGCTCGCCCGAGACCGTACCGGTGTAGCTGCCGGCTCCGAGCAGGCGGTTGACGTCGGCGAAGTCGACCGCGCGGATGTTGTTGTCGCTCACGATGGCGGCGCCGGCGATCTTATACGTGTTGTCGCGGATGATCTTGTAGTGGCCGGTCTGGCGGTTCTCGGTGGTCGAGTAGGTCGTGCCGTACAGGTCGGTCTGGCTCGTGCCGGTCGCATAGGCCTTCTCGGCCCAGTACCAGCCGCCTATCACGTGGCGGGCGTCGCGGTACCCGCGCGCGATGACCTCGCCGCGCGAGTTGCCCCAGCGCATGGTGTCGGGGTCGGCGTAGGGGTTGGAGTGCTGGAGCCCGCCGCCGTTCTCGTAGGTGTCGTTCGTCCAATTGGCCGCAAGCATGGTGTAGGCCATGGCGGTGTCGGTCACCTTGAGCTCGCTGACGTGCTCGACCTGCGTGCGGACCTTGTTCATCTCCTCGAGCATGTCGAGCGCCTCGAGCATGTTGGCAAGCGAGGTCGCGTCGTCGGCGTCGCCGAGGTTCGTGTAGTTGTGCAGGTAGGTGCCGTCTTTCATCTTGCGCGGGCCGACCGTGCCGTTCAGGATGCCCGCCGCCGTGTTGCTGCCCTGGGCCCTGAAGAAGTCGTAGGCGGTCTTGGTCTGCGACGCCTGCAACTCAACCTGTGCCTCGACGTTCGCATCCTGGGCCAGGGCGGGAAGAGCCCCTGCGCCTACGCTTAAGATCCCGGCGCATAAGGCCGCGGTGATGGCGAGTACTCGGTGAGGCATTCTCATACCGTACCTCCTCGTCCTGACAGTGCGCGCGGCACGGGCGTGCGCACGCGCAGACCCTCCAGATATCTCCAAGCGTACGTGCTCGTTAACATTTTTTGACGCACAGGATGGCAAGCGGTACCCACGGGGTGTCTAAAAGGGGGCCGGGAGGTAGGGAAGGTGATTCGATGGAACGACCGGTTGAGCCTTCGTACCTTGATGTCGCAATAAAAAACCCGGGAACCCGCCGTCTGGCAGATTCCCGGGTTGGGCCCGTAAGGAGGGGTTTTCGCGCTAGGCGCGCTCGATGAACGCCTTGTAGCCCTTGTAGGCTTCGTAGACGTCGGCCTTGTTCGTGACCTCCCACAGGGAGTGCATGGACAGGACCGCCACGCCGGAGTCGATGACGTCCATGCCGTACTCGGCGAGGATGAAGGCGATCGTGCCGCCGCCGCCCGCGCCGATGCGGCCGAGCTCGCAGGTCTGGAAGTCGACGCCGGCCTCGTCCATGATGGTGCGGACGAGCGCCATGTACTCGGCGTCTGCGTCGTTGGAGCCGGATTTGCCGCGGCTTCCGGTGTACTTGTTGAAGCACAGGCCATGACCCATGATGGCGGCGTTCTTCTTCTCGAAGCGGTCGGCGTAGAGCTGGTCGAAGCCTGCGGACACGTCGGAGGACAGCATGCGGGAGTTGGCCAGGCAGCGACGGAGCGCCAGCGGGCCGGTCTCGCCGACGAGCTCCATGATTTCGGCCATGGTGTTCTCGAAGAAGCGGCTGGTCATGCCGGAGGCGCCCACCGAGCCGATCTCCTCCTTGTCGACAAGCAGGCACACGCTCGTGCGCTCGACCTGCTCGACGTCGAGCTGGGCGGCAAGCGAGGTGTAGGCGCACACGCGGTCGTCCTGGCCGTAGCCCAGGATCATGGAGCGGTCGAGGCCCATCTCGCGGGCAGCGCCGGCGGGCACGACCTCGAGCTCGGCGGACAGCAGGTCCTCCTCCTCGATGCCGTACTTGTCGGACAGGATGTCGACCAGCATCTGCTTGACGGGCTCCTTCGGGGCGTCGTCGCCCTCGATGCGCACGGGGCGGCCGCCGATGATGACATCGAGGTTCTCATGGTCGACAGCCTCGGCGGCGGATTTCTTCATCTGGTCGGAAGCCAGGTGAATCAGCAGGTCGGAGATGCAGAACACCGGATCGGCGGCGTCCTCGCCGACGCAGACCTCGACCGTGGTGCCGTCCTTCTTGCACACGACGCCGTGTAGCGCCAGCGGGGTGGCGACCCAGTGGTAGGCCTTCACGCCGCCGTAGTAATGCGTGTCGAGGTAGGCCATGTCGCCGGCCTCGTACAGCGGGTTCTGCTTGATGTCCAGACGCGGCGAGTCGATGTGCGCACCCAGGATGTTCACGCCCTGCTCGAGCGGCGCGGTGCCGATGTTGGCGAGCATGATGGTCTTGTTGTGGCAGACGGCATAGACCTTGTCGCCGGCGGAGAGCTTGCGGCCCTCGGCCGTCACCTGGTCAAGATCGACGTAGCCCGCAGCCTCGGCAAGCTTGACGCTCGCGCGCACGCACTCGCGCTCGGTCTTGTTCTCGCTGATGAAGGCGCGGTACTCGCTACAGAGCTTCTCGAGCTCGGCAAGATCCGCCTCACCGTACTTCTTCCATGCGTTCGGACGCTCCATAAGGGATGCCTCCTCGTTCCGTTACCGATAATTCCGCAGGGAATGGTAGCACGGTATTCCTAGTGGCGACATAGGCTTTGTGTGGAGGGGATGGGTGTGAAAGCTTGCGGCGTTAGCAGTTCAATGCATAACGATGTTGATCAACGCAGATGATGCGGCATGATCAAACTGGAAAGCGTCACTCTGTTCATTCGTGGTGGTGAAGTGACTGAAACAATACCAGCCAGATAATGAGATAATGGAGGCGTTGCCTTCATGAGATGGCGAGGATTGAAATTGGAGCAGCGTCATATTGGCTGGCAGCTGGTCCTAGTCGCACCTCTCGCGGGTGCGTGGATTGAAACGTAGAGACTTCTTTGGTTCTTCGTGAACCGGACGGCGGGCGGCGCAAGCCGCCCGCCGCTTTTCTGCCGGCGTAAATCTACCGTTAACCGATATGGTTACCAAAGAATTTTCTACGAACTCAATAATGATGTCATGCAATCTTCGCTCGGGAGGATGGTAGCATGACAGCAACGGAGAATTCGCCGATCTACGCCCATTCTCGAGAAGGGTCCGATCCCTCTGAATGGCAGTCTTTAGAAGAGCATCTATGCAATGTGGCGGAACTTGCATCTCAATTTGCCGCTTCATTTGGATATGAGAACTGGGGCCGCGCTCTCGGTTTGTTTCATGATGCAGGGAAGGTTAACCCTGCGTTTCAAAGAAGGCTTTTTGGCTCGAGGGAGCAGGTTGACCATGGTGCCCCTGGCGCGTCGGCAGCTCTATTCCGTTATACAAGTGCGCTTGGCGATGCCAACGGATGCTTGCTGGCGTTTCCAATCGCTGGCCACCACGGTGGCATGCCGAACGGCTTGAAAGGCGGAGACGGGGGACGCACCCCGCTGATCAAGAGACTCTCCGCGGATGGTGTCGATGATGTTGTCTGTGCTTTCTTGGATTACGCGAAACGTATCGGGATAACGCTTCCAGAAAGTAGCGAGCTCGAGCCAATGCCACTTGAGAAGCTGGCGCTTTCAGGAAATATCGCTACGGCTCAAACGCGTGGGATCTTCTCTGCTTCCGTGTTATCGAGAATGCTCTTTTCTTGTTTGGTTGATGCGGATTATATCGATACGGAGCGGTATATAGCTCCGAATGTCGCTGCTACGAGGGACGGCGTAACGAAGCGCCGGACTATTGCCGAGCTGTCGCATCTTCTCGATCGGCACATGGATGGCATCATGGCTTCAGCTGCACAATCCATGGTCAACAAGATACGAGCTGAGGTACTTGAGGAATGCCGCGCCGCGGCGCGTGGCAGGCGAGGAATCTATACGCTCACCGTTCCAACGGGTGGGGGAAAGACGCTCTCCTCCCTCTCCTTTGCGCTTCGTCATGCGGCCGCCAACGGAATGGACAGGGTGATCTATGCGATTCCATTTACGAGCATCGTCGAGCAGACGGCACGTGTGTTCAGCGAGGTGTTCGGGGACGTTAACGTATTGGAGCATCACTCGAACTATGATTTCGATCTCATCGAGGATGATGAGGTAAGGCTATCTGTGCGACTTGCCGCGCAGAATTGGGATGCTCCTCTCATCGTGACGACCAATGTCCAGCTGTTCGAATCCCTCTTCTCAAATAAGCCGGGCAAATGCAGGAAGCTGCACAACATTGCGAACAGCGTCATCGTCCTGGATGAGGCGCAGACACTTCCGGATGGCCTCCTGACCGTGACGTTGGCCATGCTCGAGGAACTTACTGCCGACTACAATGTTACCGTGCTCTTATGCACCGCAACCCAGCCCGCGCTCGATGGCCTATGGCCATTCGGGGCACATCCTCGCGAGGTTGTGTCTTGCCAAGATGATTTGGACATCGCGCTTGGGAGCAGGGTCAGATTCGTGGTTGACGGTGACATCCGAGAAGATGAACTCGTCGACGCCCTGTCCGCCAACCATCAGGTGCTTTGCATTCTCGGTACGAAGAAGAAAGCCCGCGTCGTATTTGAAGACGTGGTTCGCCGCATGGGGGTAGCTGGAACTGATGTTGCGGCAGAGCACGGGATCTTCCATCTCAGTGCAAATATGACGCCCCTGCACCGTTCAGAGGTGCTGGATAGCGTGAAGCGGCGCCTGGTTTCCGGGGATCGCTGCATCGTCATATCTACCCAGCTTGTCGAGGCGGGGGTCGATATCGACTTTCCGGTTGTCTATCGCGAGGTTGCCGGTGCGGATTCCTTGGTGCAGGCTGCGGGGAGATGCAACCGCGAGGGAAGACTCGACCAGGGAATTGTCCATATATTCGAAATCTCCGATGAGTTTGAAAACGGCCTTTCAGGCAAACGATACGACGCAAGTTGGCTCGGCCGCATGAAGGCTATTACCAAGCGGCTGATCGATGCGCATGGAGGCGCTTTTGACGCGGCGATATCCAAAGAGTTTTTCGAGTGTCGGTACGGCGCCGCTACTGCGGTGGGCCTCGATGCCGAAGGCTTGTATGGGGACATGGTTTCCAGCGCCCTGCTAGAGGCCAGGCCCGTGTTCGGAACGCTCGATTTCGAGCACTATGCGGAAAAGTACCGAATAATCGAAGACGAAACGGTTCCGGTGTTCGTGCCTTGGGGCGAGAAGGGCCGCCTGCTGCTCGAGGAGCTTTCAGATGCATGCTCGCGGGGAGTTCCCGCGTCTGCGTTCGCGGTAAAGCTTCAGCAATCAAGCGTCGGCGTGGCTTCCTGGAGACTTGCCGAACTCGTGCGAGCAGGTGTGGTTGATGCCGATACGTATGCTCCGATTTATGTCTACGCGACATGGCATGATTGTCGTGAGACATATAGCAGCGCGGTAGGGCTTTTGGAGCCGGAAGAGGGTAGGCCTATGACACTAATTTGCTGAGTCGTCAGAAACAATGAAGCGAAAGGAGGAAAAATGGGATATGGCGTGCGTCTCAAGATTTCCGGTCCGCGAGCCTGTTTCACGAGGCCGGAATTCAAATCAGAGCGGGTGAGCTATGACGTCATCACTCCCTCGGCGGCGAGGGGGATCTTAGAGGCCGTGTACTGGAAGCCGTCCATCCGGTGGCTCATCGACCGCATCGCGGTCCTCAACGAGATTCGGTTCGATACGTTCCGGCGAAACGAGCTGGAGAGCAAGTTGAGCTATAGGAACGCGAAAGAAGCTTACGAGAAAGGGACCGGTTTGGCCATCGTGGCTACCGACAAGCGTCAGCAGAGGGCGATGACCTACCTGAGGGATGTGGCATATGTGGTCGATGCACACTTCGACATGACGGATCGGGCCGGGGATGTTGATGATGGGCCAAAGAAGCATTACAACATCGCGATGAGACGCTTCAGGAAGGGTCAACACTTCGCCCAACCTGTACTCGGATGTAGGGAGTTTCCCGCGAAGGTCGAATTGCTTGAGGCCGATGAAGAAATAGCGGGCTTTTATTCCGACGTGCCCGAACGAGATCTGGGATACATGCTATACGACCTTGATTTCAGCAATGCGGACTCTCCAGACCCGCTCTTTTTCAGGGCAATGATGCGCCATGGGGTCATCGATGTTGCTTCGGCGAGAGAGGGGTTGGTCTCATGATTCTTCACGAGTTGAGCTCCCTGTATGACAGGCTCGTCGATCAACCTGATATCTCTGAGCAGATTCCGCTTCCAGGATGGAGCGAGGAGAAGGTTAGCTGGGCGATCGTTCTTGATGTCGAGGGAGCGGTGAAGAGCGTCCTGCCGCTGGGGACTCAGGATGAGAAGGGGCGGCTTCAGCCGCTCGAGATGATTGTTCCCGAGCACGACGGCAGGTCGGGAAAGAGCCCAAAAGCTTATTTGCTATGCGATAAAGCCTCCTACCTTCTTGGTATCGACGCGAAAGATGGGAGTGCGAATAGGGAGCGATCGCGTGTTTTACACCATGAGGTGTTAGATGCCTGCAACGATGCTGGAGCAAAGGCGGTCCTGGCTTTCTTCGACAATCCCAAAGCAGGCGATGCTGTTTCCGAGGGTCTCGTCGATGAGCTTGTAAAAGGCAGGATGATGGTTTTCTGTCTTGAGAGGGAAGGGAACTTTATCCACGAACATTCTGCCGTTCGGAGCGCTTGGACCGATTACCTTGAACGTGCCCCCTCCGATGATGTAGAGGGTTTCTGCTCTGTCACCGGTGAGTACGGTGCCCTTGCTCGCCTGTTTCCTCAAGTGACAGGGATCCCCGGAGCTCAATCGTCGGGCGCTTCGCTTGTTTCATATAACTTTGACGCGTCGGAGTCTTATGGCAAGAGGCAGGCCTACAACGCGGCAATTTCTAAAAGCGTTGCGTTCAAGGCGGGGACAGCCCTGAAATATCTTTTGGGTAAACCCGACAGGAGGATTGTTCTCGGCAACACCATCGTCACGTTTTGGGCGGATAGGGCGGCTCCGCGAGAGGAGCGTCTCTTGGCCGATATATTGCTCGGGAGGTCTTCTGCGGAAGACAAGGCCGCCCTCGACGTGGTTTCCAATGCGTTCAGCGAGATGCGAAAGGGGCTTCCCCTTTCGCAATTCGACAACAACCTCGGATTCAGCATCTTGGGGATTTCCCCAAATGCCGCGAGGTTGTCCGTGCGGTTCTACGAGCATCGTTCGTTGGGGAGTATCGCTGAGAACTACGGGTACTTCCTTCGCGACACGGCTATGGTGGGCGTTGAGAGGACCTCTATGTGGGGGTTTCTCCTGCAGACGGCGCCCCTTGGAAAGTCTTCGAATGTTCCCTCGACGTTGGTGAGCAGGAGCTTCGAATCGATGCTCCGCGGCACGGATTTCCCTGTTGCACTTGAGCAGCTGATCTTGTCGAGGATGAGAGCGGATCATGCGTCGAACAACAAATGGGATATGGAGCAGCGCGCGGCGGCTCTTAAGGGCTGCCTGGTAAGAAAGGCGCGCCGCAGGGGTGTCGAGCTGACGAGAAAGGAGCGCTTTGATATGGCTCTGAACAGGGGAAACAGCAACATCGGGTATCTTTTGGGGAGACTGTTCGCCGTTATGGAGCGTGCCCAGCAGGGTGCCTCGGGCGACACAAACGCGACAATCCGGGATCGGTACATCGGAGCCGCCTCCTCGACACCCGAGAGGGTCTTTCAGCCGTTGATGAGAGGCTGCCAAGCCAATCTAGGAACTCTGCGCAAAAAGAAGAGGGGGCTTTCGGTAAAGCTCGAGCGGGAGATGGACGAGATTGTCGGCCGCCTCTTTCCCGGTGAGAGCTCGCTGCCAAAAACGCTGAGTATGGATGAGCAAGGGGCGTTCTTCATCGGGTATTACCAAGAGCGCTGTGATCTCTGGCGCGGCAAGACGACCAAAGACGAGGACGTTGCAATTGAAAACCACACAGGTGATTCCGAGGAGGAGCAATAATGTCTGAACCGATTAAGAACCGTTACGACTTTATCTTTATTTGCGACGTGAAAAACGGCAATCCAAATGGAGATCCCGATGCCGGCAACCTCCCGCGTATCGATCCCGAGACGGGCGTGGGGATCATCTCGGATGTCTGTATCAAGCGCAAGATTCGCAACTACGTCGATCTTGTCAAGGGATGTTCCATCGATGATCCCGACGTCGAAGAGGGGGAGCTGGGATACAAGATCTACGTGCAGGAAGGTGCCGTGCTCAATGAGAGGAACGAAAAGGCGTACAAGCACTATGGGTTGAAGCCGGTGGATAAGAAACTGCCGAAAAAGGTCGAGGATCAGCGCAAGGTTACTCAATTCATGTGCGATAACTTCTTCGATATCCGAACGTTTGGCGCGGTGATGACGACCGGAAGAAACTGCGGTCAGGTGAGGGGCCCCGTGCAGCTGTGCTTTGCGGAATCGGTCGACCCGGTCTCCCCCCTAGAGATGAGTATCACGCGCATGGCGGCGACTGAGGCGAAGGAAGATAAAGAGAACAAGACGATGGGGCGCAAGCAGTACATCCCCTACGGCCTCTATCGCATGGAGGGCTTTGTGTCCGCCCCGCTCGCCGAGAGGACCGGTTTTTGCCAAGAGGACCTCGATCTGCTCTGGACGGCATTCATGAACATGTTCGAGGTCGATAGGAGCGCATCGCGCGGTCTCATGACTTCAAGGAAGCTCATCGTGTTCAAGCATGCGAGCAAGCTCGGAAACGCGCCCGCGGAAAAGCTGTTCGAGCTCGTTCACGTCAATCGCGTGATTTCGCAGGGGCAAGCTGCCCGCTCGTATGCGGACTATGAGATAAGTATCGACACCGAGGGGCTGCCCGACGGGGTGGAGGTTAAGGAGTTCGACTACATCGCCCCGATGGCCTAAGTGCTTTCTGTTCAGCATGGGGGTTAACCGTGTATTCCGAAGACGAGCTTCTCCCGTTATCAGGCCTACAGCATCTGTCGTTTTGCGAGCGGCAATGGGCACTCATCCATGTCGAGAGCATGTGGGAAGAAAGCGCCGATACGCTGCGCGGAAGATTCTTCCACGAACGTGTCGACGCCTCAGGTTACTCATGTCGAGCGGGCTTGCGTGCAGAACGATCGGTAAGGCTTGTAAGCTATGTCTACGGTCTTTACGGTGTCGCGGATATCGTCGAATACGACGCTGATAGCAAGTTGAGCATAATGCCCGTCGAATATAAGGTCGGCAATCCAAAAATCGAAGATTGGGATAGGTTGCAGGTTTGCGCTCAAGCACTTTGCCTAGAAGAGATGGAGGGCGTCCGCATCGATGTGGGTGCCCTCTATTACGGGGAGACACGCAGGCGAGAGGTCGTCGAGATTACCGAGAAGTTGAGAGGACGCGTTGGGCGCCTCGCTCGCCGAATGCATGAACTGTACGCCCTTGGCCTTACACCAAGGGCGGAAGCCCGCAGCCGGTGCAGGCGATGCCCCTGCGTGAAGAGTGCCTGCCATCAGTTGGTGGGCTAAGCGCTATCGACTATTGGGAAGATTTTGGGCTGGGCCTCGGGAGGTCGCAATGAGGAGATTACTCAACACGCTGTACGTGACAAACCCGGATGCGTTGCTCCGGAAGAAAGACGATGCTCTGTCGGTTGTGCTTGACGAGGAACAGATAATGAGCGTTCCGTTTCATGTGCTCGAAGGTGTCGTTCTATTTGGTCATGTAGGTTGCAGCATGGCCGTTCTCGCTACATGCGCCGACCGGGGGATCGGGGTCGGTTCAAGGCTCGTGTGGAGGGGCCGGTGCGCGGTAGCGTTCTGCTGCGAAAGGAACAATATCGCCGAGCATCCGATGAAGAAGGCAGCTTGCATTTAGCGACCAGATTCCTGCAGGCCAAGCTTCACAATTCATCGACTGTACTAAGGCATTATGCGAGGGACTATCCAGATCTTCGCGAGTCCGCAATCCCGGTGCTTGACGTTTTGGGAGCCGCTTTGGAAAGAGCCTCCGAGCCTCGGTCCCTTCAGGATGTTCGAGGCGTTGAAGGGGATTGTGCTCGTCGATATTTCTCGATTTTCGCAAAGCTCCTTCGTATTGAATCTGGTGACAAGCTTTTTGCCGGTAGGTCAAGGAGACCGTCAAAGGATCCCGTTAACGCAGCTTTGTCGTTGCTCTATTCGATACTTTCACGCGAGATCGCAACGGCGTGCGAATCGGTCGGTCTTGATCCACAACTTGGTTATCTGCATGCCTGCAGACCGGGCAGAGCGAGTCTTGCCCTCGACTTGATTGAAGAGCTTCGAGCCCCGTTTGTCGATCGGTTTGTGCTTTCCCTATTTAACAGGAGACAGGTCAAGGAGGCTGATTTTTCTTTCGATGCCGAGGGAGGGTGTTTCTTTAACGAACGGTCCCTCAAAAAGGTTTTAGGTCTTTGGCAACGGCGCAAACAGGAGGAGGTCATCCATCCATTTCTCAAAGAGCGGGTGCCGATGGGCGTCATTCCGTTTATCCAGGCACAACTATTGGCTCGATATTTACACGGGGACCTAGATGATTACCCGGCATGTCTATGGAGGTGAGGGGCAGTTGTATGTGCTTATAACGTATGACGTTGCCACAGGAGAAGACGGCGGAGAGCGAAGGTTGCGTCGTGTCGCAAAGACCTGCGTGAAATATGGGCAGAGGGTCCAATGTTCTGTGTTTGAATGCTTGCTGGATCCTGCGCAATATGAATTGCTGAAGCATGAGCTTGCCGAGATAATTGATAAAGAGAAGGACAGCCTTCTCTTCTACAATCTTGGTAAGAACTGGAAACGTCGCGTCGAACGACTTGGTGCGAATGATGCATATGATCCAGAGGGCTTGCTGTTGATATAGGCGCTTGTTGTCGCTGCGCGAACCTTAAGCTCCGTCAATACTTCGGGAGGTTCGCGCAGGTAATGAAAGTATGTTGTCATATTTGTAACGGCATTATATCCCATGAAGGTATGTTAGCGCCGACGACTGCATATTATCGGCAGTTTTATTCCCGTTGACGTATACTAAGGCCGTCGCACCCCTCGCGGGTGCGTGGATTGAAACACCGACGCCGACGCCTCCGACATCCTCGCCGAGCGTCGCACCCCTCGCGGGTGCGTGGATTGAAACAAGACGCGGCGCGACGGCATCGTGTACCATTTTTGTCGCACCCCTCGCGGGTGCGTGGATTGAAACCCAAGTCGGTAGGCTGAGTGCGGCGGTGCGTGCCTGTCGCACCCCTCGCGGGTGCGTGGATTGAAACGTCGTTGCTGGTGGGCGCTCCCACGTTTTTCCGCGTCGCACCCCTCGCGGGTGCGTGGATTGAAACAGCGCAGCAGATTCAGTGGCCACGGCGATTACGGTCGCACCCCTCGCGGGTGCGTGGATTGAAACTGGGAGGGGGTAGGCACATCGGTAGGCAATTCGCGTCGCACCCCTCGCGGGTGCGTGGATTGAAACACGGGGGTGAGGTAGATGAGCATATTTCGGCCGAGTCGCACCCCTCGCGGGTGCGTGGATTGAAACTCAGTCGCGCCGCCCTGAATGATTGCAGGCGGAAGTCGCACCCCTCGTGGGTGCGTGGATTGAAACGGCCGCATGCTCGCAGAGGCCCCCGATCTCAATAGTCGCGCCCCTCGTGGGCGTGTGGATTGAAACGGACCCACGGTACGGTTTACCCGCCCGATCCCGTGGTCGCATTCATTGCGGATGCGCGGATTAAATGGAGCTTTCGCGCCCTCGGGGAATGATGACGGGAACACCGCTGCTAGAACCGCTGCCGCGGATTGCTGCACGTTGAGCGTTTGCTCGATCAGGGGCCCGACAATGCCGTGTTTCCCGATTCTCTGCTGCTTGTTTTGCGATTGCTCGTTGACGCCCTGTAACGTCTGATGACGCAAGCATCCTGGGGCAGTCTAAAAAAGATGGATCTGAAGACCTCTTTATCATCGCTCCGCGACATTTCGGCAGGGGGTCGTGGATCGATGCGACGATCGCGCTTGGTCGATGTGTATCACGGTGTCTTGCGCCTCTTCCCGTGGCGCGTACTCTCGCGGACGGGTAGACTTGACCCAGTTCGCAAACGAGAGGATGACTTATGCCCGATATCCGCCGCACGTTTGCCGTCATCGACGGCAACTCGCTCATGCACCGCGCGTTCCACGCCGTGCCGCCCACTATGAACGCGCCGGACGGCCGTCCCACGAACGCCATCTTCGGCTTTCTCAACATGTTCCTGAAGATGATTGACGCCTTCCATCCGGACGGCGTGGCTGTGGCCTTCGACAAGGGCAAGCCGCGCGTGCGCATGGAGATGCTCCCGCAGTACAAGGCCCAGCGCCCGCCCATGGATCCGGACCTGCGCCAGCAGTTCCCCATGATCAAGGAGCTCCTGTCCAAGCTGTCGGTGCCCATCCTCGAGGCCGAGGGCTGGGAGGGCGACGACATCCTGGGCACGCTCGCGCGCATGGGCGAGACGGCCGGCTGCGACATGTACCTCATCACCGGCGACCGCGACATGTACCAGCTCTCCACCGAGCACGTGAAGATCGTCGGCACCAAGAAGGGCCTCTCCGACGTCCAGATCATGACGCCCGAGTCGGTCGAGGATCTCTACCACGGCATCACGCCCGAGCTCGTGCCCGATTTCTACGGCCTCAAGGGCGACACCTCCGACAACATCCCCGGCGTGCCGGGCATCGGCCCCAAGAAGGCGAGCGCCCTCATCGCGCAGTACGGCTCGCTCGACGAGGTCATCGCGCACGCCGATGAGGTCAAGGGGAAGATGGGCGAGAACCTGCGCGCGCACATCGACGACGCGCTGCTTTCGCGCAAGGTGGCGACCATCCAGACGAACGCGCCGGTCGAGCTCGATTTCGAGCACACGGCGTTTCCGGCCTACGACGCGTCCTCGGTCGCGGACGCCCTCGGGGAGCTGGGCATCAACGCCATGCAGAACCGCTTCCTCGCGCTAATCGGCGGCGAGGGCGCGCCCGAGGCGGCCGCCTCGACCCTCGATATCCCCGACGCCCTGCATGCCTACGCCGCGACGGGCGAGAACGTCGAGCAGGCCGCCCGCGAGCTCGCGCGGGCCATCGAGGCGGGGGAGTGGATCGCCGCGGTGCTTGACGACGACCGCGAGGCGGGGGCCCTGTTCGGCCTCACGCACACGCTGTGGGTCGCTGCCCCCGACGCGCTGCTCGCCTTCGAGGAGCCCGACGGCGGCGCCTGCGACCTGCCGAAGGTCGACGGCTACGACTTCTCGCACGGCCTGATCGCGGGCGTTTTGCTCCGCTTGTTCGGCGAGGGGAAGGTCGTCTCCCCGGACGTGAAGGCGCTTATCCACGAGCTCGCCCCGGCCGATTCCTCCGTGCCCGCCCACATCGACGTCCTCGCGATCGATCCCGACCGGATCTTCGATACGGTCGTCGCCGCCTACCTGCTCGATTCGGCGCGCTCGTCGTTCGATGACGGGTACATCGCTGACGCGTACCTGAACGTGCAGCTTCCCGCGGCCGCGGGCGAAGACGGCGCTGCCGAGGGCGCCGTGCCCGCCGCCGCGCGTTCGGCGGTCCTGGCGCGCACGGCCCTCATGCCGCTTGCCGAGTCGCTCGACCGTACACGCGCCGCGCGCGTGTTCACGCAGATCGAGATGCCGCTCATCCCGGTGCTCGCCGATATGGAGCGCACGGGCATGCGCCTCGACCCCGAGCGCCTGAGCGAGATGTCCGACAAGCTCGTCGGCCAGATCGATGAGCTTGCCGGGCGTATCCGCGCGCTTGCGGGCGACGATTCCTTCAACATCGCCAGCCCCATGCAGCTGTCGCACATCCTGTTCGACGTCATGGGCCTGCCCACCAAGGGCCTCAAGAAGACGCAGCGCGGCTACTATTCCACCAACGCGAAGGTGCTCGACGACCTCGCGCGCGACCACGAGATCGTTCGCCTGATCCTCGAATGGCGCGAGAAGACCAAGATCAAGTCCACCTATCTGGACACGCTCGGCCAGCAGCGTCGCGGGGACGGCCGCGTGCACACCACGTACAACCAGACCATCACCGCTACGGGTCGCCTGTCGTCGTCCAACCCCAACCTGCAGAACATCCCCACCCGCTCCGAGCTCGGGCACACCGTGAAGACGGCGTTCGCGGCAGGCGAGGGCGCGGTGTTCCTCGCGGTCGACTACAGCCAGATCGAGCTGCGCCTGCTCGCGCATCTCTCCGAAGACGAGCACCTGGTGCGCGCCTTCAACGAGGGGGAGGACTTTCACGCCGAGACCGCTGCGCGCGTGTTCGGCGTGCCGGTCGAGGAGGTCACGCCCCAGCTGCGCAGCCGCGCCAAGGCCGTGAACTTCGGCATCGTGTACGGCCAGCAGGCCTACGGCCTCTCGCAGTCGCTCGACATCCCCATGGCCGAGGCGCGCGAGATGATCGAGGCGTATTTCCGCGCGTATCCCGGCGTGCGCACCTACCTCGACCGCACCGTCGCAGAGGCCAAGCGCACGGGGTATGCCGAGACCATGTTCGGGCGCCGCCGGCCCATCCCCGAGCTCAAGATGCGCAACCCGGCACAGCGCTCGTTCGGCGAGCGCACGGCCATGAACCATCCCATGCAGGGCAGCGCCGCCGACATCATCAAGATCGCCATGGCGCGCGTCGCCCGCCGTCTTCACGACGAGGGCTTCGCTGCGCGCATGATCCTGCAGGTGCACGACGAACTCGATTTCGAGTGCCCCGTCGACGAGGTCGAGCGCCTGACCGCGATGGTCGTCGAGGAGATGGAGGGCGTCGTCAAGCTGCGCGTCCCGTTGATCGCCGAGGCGTCCACGGGTGTCACCTGGGCGGATGCCAAGTAGGAATCGACTGCCTGCAGGGCCGGCGGATCCCGTGCGATCCGCCGGCCCTCCCACGATATTCGGCGCCCTTGGCGCCACCGGTCGGGCGACTGCCCTATAATCTTCCGTTGTCTGCTGCGAGGGTCGTGCCGCAGCATGGGGGATATGAAAGGTTTCGCGCCTATGTCGCTTCACGATATGCCTACGATGTTCGACGACGTCGATCTCGCCCGCGTCAGGATCGTCGCGAGCGATATGGACTGCACCCTGCTCGCTGACGACGGGAGCATGCCGCCCGGCATGTCCGAGCGCATCGAGGCGCTCGCGCGCGCGGGCATCGTCTTCTGCGCCGCGAGCGGGCGGCCGCTGTATACCCTGAAGGACATGTTCGCATCCCATCTCGACCAGATGGCGCTGATAGCCGATAACGGCGCCGCCATCTGGGCGAACGGACGGCTCGCCTACAAGGATCTGATCGATCCGCCCACCTATCACGAGCTCATCGACTTCACGCTCGACGACGGGCGCGGGCGCCCGGTCCTGTGCGGCACGGAGAGCGCCTTCCTGCTCGAGTGCGACCGCGTCTACGACGATTTCTTCCGCCGCTTCTTCACCAAGATCGAGTACGTCGACACCTTTGCGGGCCTCGATGCCGAGGCCGACAAGTACACGGTCTATTTCCCCGACCGCATGGCCGAGGAGGTGTATGCCCAGACCTATCGCGACGCATGGGGCGAGCGCTTCTCGGTGACCAATGCCGGTAAGGAGTGGATCGACTTCATGAACAAGCACGTCGACAAGGGCACGGGTATCACGCGGCTGTGCGAGTGCCTGGGCGTGCCCGTCGCCGACGCGCTCGCGCTCGGCGACACCTACAACGACGTCCAGATGCTCGAGGCAGTGGGCCATAGCTATGTCGTCGCCAACGCGGAGGATCACATGCGCGCCCATGCGCGCTTCGTCGCCCCCTCCAACAACGAGCGCGGCGTGGCGCAAGTGATCGACCGCCTGCTCGAGATCGCCTGCTGATAGTGCTTTTTTGGGATCGTTTCCCCACGGAAGGGCGCCGCGCCGCCGTGGGCAGAAGCGATTCCGTCCAGAAAAAGCACCATCAGAAAGGAGATCACCCACATGTTCGCAGGTATCCGCGCATCCTTGCCGCGCGGCACGTTCGCGCTCGCCGCGGTTCGATTCATGCTCTACCTGGGCGTCCAGGCTTCGTATTTCATCGGCATCATCGGCACGCTGACCTACCAGCTTCATGCCGGGACCGGCGACATCGCCATGGCCGTCGGCCTGTTCAACCTCTTTATCATCGCGGGGAACACGGCGGGCGGGTCGCTGCTCGATACGCACGGGCCCAAGGCCCACACGGCGGTCGCCCTGGGCGTGGCCGTGGCGTCGAGCGCGCTGTTCCAGGCCGCGGGCGGATCCGTGGCGGCCGTGCTCGCCATGAGCGCGGCGTTCGGGTTCGCAACGGGCGTGGGATACGCCTACCTGTCGGCCTATCCCGCCTATCTGAGCGACGACGCGGAGCAGCGCAAGCGGATGAACGCGATCATGTCGGTCGTCTCCAACGTCGCAGTGGTCGTGGGCCCGGCGGTCGGCGGGATCATCGCGACCTTCCTCCCGTCGCAGCGCGTCTTCGCGTTCACGGCGGTGCTGTCCGCCCTGGCGCTTGTTCCCGCGGGGGCGCTGCTGCGCCGCATCGGGGCCTCCGCGCGGGCGGGGGAGCGGGAGCGCGGGGATTCGCAGGGCCCCGAGGGCTCGACGCTCGCCGATTCAACGCGCACGGTGTTCGCGGCCCCCTCGCTCGCCCTGCTGTTCTGGGTCGGCGTGCTCGCATATGCCGGCTACGGCGCGTTCGACCCGCTGGAGTCGCTCTATTACCGCGACGTGCTGCAGGTCGATATCTCGTGGATGGGATGGCTTTCGAGCGCTGCGGGCCTGGGCAGCGTCGTGGGCGCGCTCGCGGCCATGCGCGTGCCGCGGCGCTGGGTGAACGTGCGGACCCTGATGCTGCTCATCGCCTTCGAGGGCGCGGCGTGCGTGCTGTACGTGGGCACGTCGCATGTGGGATGCGCCATCGCGGGCCAGCTTCTGCTCGGCTGCGCGTTCGGCATGGTCACGCCGCTGCAGCACACCCTGGTCCAGATGCACGCCCCGCTCCATCTGCTCGGCCGCGTCAACTCGGTCATGAACGCCGGCTTCAGCGGGGCGGGGGCGGTCCCGCTGTTCGCGGCGCCCGTGCTGGCGCATCTGTTCGGCGTCCAGGGCGTGCTGATCGGGGCGAGCTGCGTGGTGCTGCTCGTGCCGCTGATCGTGATGGTGGCCAGGCGATCCGAGATCTCCCGCCTCGTCACGGGCGAGTCGGCTTAGGGAAGCGCCGACCAATTCATTCCGCGCCGGTCGGCCCCGTAGCGGGCGTCGCGAAAGCAATTGATCGGCGCTTCCCTAAGGAAGCGTGCCGGACCGTAGATTTCTAGAATGTTTCTTTCCTATTGACGGTTTCGCAAGCAGACACTTTAGCGTATAGTAGCGACCAATCGACGCTCCCATGCGTCGAGACGATACGCACGCAGGGTCGATGCAGAAAGGAAGCGAACGGTGGGCTACGTGCTGGCGACAATTCAGGCCATGGCGCGCAACGCCATGCTGCCCGGCCAGACTGCTGCCGATATCGCGACGCGACGCCAGCGTGCAATTTCCCGACGACGATAAAACGGTCGTCTCTGTTCGCATGGAGAGGAGGGCTCTCCGGCAGGGTTCGTCTATAGGTGCGTCGGGTTGATCTCGCCACGGCAGCTGGTGCCGCGGCCCAACCTTTCATTACATATCGTATAAGCGCCGTGACGGGCTCGTTGATGTTTCGTTTGCAAACCTTGACAAGGAAGGGAACACCATGAGCAAGGAAAAGGTCGTACTCGCGTACTCGGGCGGTCTGGACACCTCGGTCTGCATCAAGTGGCTGCAGGTCGAGAAGAACCTCGACGTCATCGCCATCTGCGGCAACGTCGGCCAGGACGAGAAGGATCTCGAGTGGATTCGCCAGAAGGCCCTCGACATGGGCGCGATCGCGTCCGAGGCGGTCGACATGCGCGCCGAGTACGCGCGCGACTTCCTGTCCAAGGCGATCTGGGCGAACGGCAAGTACGAGGGCGTCTACCCGCTGCTTTCCGCTCTGTCCCGCCCGCTGATCTCCAAGCACCTCGTCGAGATCGCCCACCGCTACGGCGCCAAGTACGTGGCGCACGGCTGCACGGGCAAGGGCAACGACCAGGTGCGCTTCGAGACCTCGATCCGCGCGCTCGACCCCGATCTGGAGATCATCGCGCCGGTTCGCGAGTGGGACCTGACCTCCCGTGAGTCCGAGATGGAGTGGGCGGCCGCTCACGACGTACCGGTGCCCACCACCAAGAAGAAGCCCTATTCCATCGACGACAACCTGTGGGGCCGCGCCATCGAGTGCGGCGTGCTCGAGGACACCTGGAACACCCCGCCGGCTGACATCTGGACGATGACCGCCGACCCCGTGGACTGCCCCGCCGAGCCCGAGACCGTCATCATCGGGTTCGAGGGCGGCGTTCCGACCTCCATCAACGGCGAGAAGATGGAGCTGCTCGACCTCATCATCAAGGCCAACGAGATCGCCGGTCGCAACGGGTACGGCCGCCTCGACATGATCGAGGACCGCGTCGTGGGCATCAAGAGCCGTGAGTGCTACGAGTGCCCCGCCGCGCTGCTGCTCATCGAGGCGCACCATACGCTCGAGACGCTCTGCCTCGACTACGAGACGCTGAAGGAGAAGGCCAAACTCGATGTCGAGTGGGCGAGCGCGGTGTACCGCGGCCTGTGGTTCAGCCAGAACCGCTTCGCGCTGGACGCCTACAACGCCTACACGCAGAAGTTCGTGACCGGCGAGGTCCGCATCAAGCTGTGCCGCGGCGGCCTGTTCGTCGACGGCGTGCGCTCCGACTACAGCCTCTACGACAAGAACCTCGCGACCTACGATGAGGGCGACACCTTCCCGCACGAAGCCGCGCCCGGCTTCATCGAGCTGCACAGCATGCAGCACCGCACCTGGTCGCGCGTGCAGGGTCCGGGTTCCGGTCTGCAGAAGATCGACTAGGGAAACACCGAGCTCGGCGGGCGCCGCGGCATACTCGCTGCGGCGCCCTGGTTTTGCCTGCCCGGACCCGTCTTGTGCAGACGGGTCCGGGCGGGCGGCGTATACTTACCCTTTACACGAAGCGGGCGGCGGGCTTGTCCGCCGGACACAAGGAGGTTGCAAGATGGCGCTGTGGGGCGGCCGTTTTGAAGAAGCGGTATCCGAGGTGACGCAGGAGTTCGGCGCGTCGCTGCCGATCGATCGGCATCTGTACCGTCAGGACATCGCGGGATCCAAGGCGCACGCGACCATGCTCGCCGCGCAGGGCATCATCAGCGAGGAGGACCGCGACGCCATCTGCGCGGGTCTCGACGGCATCCAGGCGGACATCGATGCGGGGGCGTTCTCGTTCGACATCAACGACGAGGACATCCATATGTCCATCGAGTCCGAGCTCACGCGGCGCATCGGCGAGGCGGGCGGGCGGTTGCACACCGGCCGCTCGCGCAACGACCAGGTCGCGACCGACACCCGACTGGCCGCCAAGGCGCTCGCTAAGCAGCTCATGGAGGACAACCTGGGTCTGCGCCGCGCGCTGGTCGAGGCGGCGGATGCGGCCGGCGACACCATCTTGCCGGGCATGACGCACCTCCAGCACGCGCAGCCCGTGCTCTTCGCGCACCAGCTGCTCGCCTACGTGTGGATGCTGACGCGCGACTTCGGCCGCCTGCGGGCCGCGTTCGACGCCGCCGACGCCTCTCCGCTCGGCGCCGCCGCGCTTGCCGGAACCACCTATCCGCTCGACCGCCAGATGACGGCCGAAGCGCTGGGCTTCTCCCGCGTGATCGAGAATTCGCTGGATGCGGTGTCCGACCGCGACTTCCTGCTCGACCTCGAGTACGCCTGCTCGGTCATGGCGGTGCACCTGTCGCGCCTGTCCGAGGAGATCGTGTTGTGGAGCAGCCAGGAGTTCGGGTTCATCACCCTGTCCGACGCCTTCTCGACCGGCTCGTCGATCATGCCGCAGAAGAAGAACCCCGATTTCGCCGAGCTCATCCGCGGCAAGACCGGGCGCGTGGTGGGCGACCTGGTCCAGCTGCTCATGACGTGCAAGGGCCTGCCGCTTGCCTACAACAAGGACCTCCAGGAGGACAAGGAGGGCGCGCTCGACGCGGCGCACACGCTCGACCAGTGCCTGACGGTCATGCGCGGCATGGTGAGCACGTGGAAGGTGAACGCGGGGCGCATGCGTGCCGTCATGCACCGGGGGCACCTGGCGGCGACCGATGTTGCCGACTACCTCGCTAAGCGCGGCATGCCGTTCCGCGAGGCGCACGCCGTCGTGGGGCACCTGGTGCTCGAGGCGGAGAAGGCCGGCTGCGATATCTCTGAGCTGCCGATCGAGACGTTCCGCGCGGCAAGCGACCTGTTCGGTGACGACGTGGTGGGCGCGTTCGACCTCGATGCTATCGTGGCGGCGCGCACGACGCGCGGCGGTACGGCACGTGCGGCGGTGGCCGAGCAGCGCCGGGCGGTCGAGGACGCGCTGGCCGCCGACGAGGCGGCGCTCGCCGGCCTGTCGGCGGTGGTCGAGATGGGGGAGGGCACCCGCTCGGTGCTGTAGCCCCAGGCTTCTCGGCGTTCTCAGAAAAGAATCTAGCTGCAACCATGCCGGTATCACCCGGCCGGAATGCGCGGAATCCGGTGCGATTCCGTGCATTCCGGCCGGGTGATACCGTAACTGTTACATCGGCGATGCCCGCGGGGCGTTGAGATGAGCGATGCGGACGACAGGGAATTGTTACAATAGATCAACGATTTGCCCGCCCACGCTGAAAGGACCGTGCATGTCCGAAGACCGCGACCCTCAGTTCTGTACCGAAATCCGCGACCGCTCGCTGTGCGAGATCCTGAACGAGGAGCTCGTCTGCGCCCTGGGATGCACGGAGCCCATCGCGGTCGCTTACGCGGCGGCGCTCGCCCGCGCGACGCTCGCCGCCGAGCCGCAGGCCATGCGGGTCGGGTGTTCGGGCAACATCGTCAAGAACGTGAAGAGCGTGACGGTCCCCAATTCGGACGGCATGCACGGTATTGAGGCCGCGGCCACGCTCGGCGCGGTCGGCGGCAACGCGGACAGCGCGCTCGAAGTGCTGGAGACCGTGACGGCGGACGACATCGCGCGCACGCGCGAGCTTCTGGCGGATCGCTCGTACTGCACCGTCGAGCTCGTGGAGGGCGTGCCGAACCTCTATATCAAGGTGACGGCGAGCGCAGACGGGCACTCCGCCGAGGTGGTCATCGCCGAGCACCACACGAACGTGGTCCTGCGCGCCTTCGACGACGAGGTGCTCGAGGGGTCGCGCGAGGCCGATCCCGCGCTGGCCGTGCAGGAGGACAACCCCGCCTACGCGTACCTGACCATCGATGCGATCGTGGGGTTCGCCGAGGACGGCGACATCGAGGGCGCGCGCGAGGTGCTCGAGCGCCAGATTGAGCTCAACGACGCCATATCGCGCGAGGGCCTGGAGAGGTGCTGGGGCGCCGAGGTGGGGCGCACGCTGATGGAGACCCGTGGCGAAGGCGTGGCCTGCCGGGCCCGTGCCCGCGCGGCTGCCGGATCGGACGCGCGCATGAGCGGCTGCTCGATGCCCGTGGTGATCAACTGCGGATCGGGCAACCAAGGTATCACCTGCTGCTTGCCGGTGGTGGAGTATGCGGCCGAGCTGGGCGTGGACCATGAGCGCCTGCTGCGCGCGCTGGCTCTGTCCGACCTGGTCGCCGCACACGTCAAGGGCTATATCGGCGCGTTGTCGGCGTTTTGCGGCGTCGTGTGCGCCGCATGTGGCGCGGGTGCCGCCATCTGCTGGATGCGCGGGGGCACCCGCGAGCAGATCGGCGGTACCATCGTCAACACGCTCGGGAACGTGGGCGGCATCGTGTGCGACGGTGCCAAACCGAGCTGCGCCGCGAAGATCTCGGCTGCCGTCGACGCTGCCATCCTGGGTTGCGACATGGCCATGGCCGACCGTGGCTTCCAAGCGGG
This sequence comes from Collinsella ihumii, assembly GCF_030385545.1. Classification (NCBI taxonomy): domain Bacteria; kingdom Bacillati; phylum Actinomycetota; class Coriobacteriia; order Coriobacteriales; family Coriobacteriaceae; genus Collinsella; species Collinsella ihumii. Next base: position 125,176 of record NZ_JAUEIQ010000008.1, read on the forward strand.
CGAGGGTCTCGTGAAGGATACGGTGGAGCAGACGATCGCGTCCATGGGCTACGTCGGCCGCGTCGGCATGAAGGCGACCGACGTGGAGATCTTGAACCTCATGATCGGCAAGACGCGCGTGTAGCCTCAGGTAACCCGAAGGTGCGCGCGGTACCAGAAATATGGGAATAGGCGATTCTGCATAAACTGAGTCCCGTCGTGGTACAGTATAGTTGTACCAGCAAAGCCCGGAATGCTTAACTTGGGTGGGCAGCGCAAGGTGCTATTGCTTTATGAAGCCCGGTTGCCGCCGGGCTTCATCCATCTCCCTTCGTCATCCGTTTTTCTGCTTATTCTCCTGCCATAGGTCGAAGAGGAATCGGCCTATGGAAGGGAAGCGCCGACCAATTCATTCCGCGCCACGCGCCCCCGTGGCGGGCGCCTACGGGCTCAGGCTGCGTCGGCGCAGGTACATTGCGCCTTCCTCGCCTTCTCCCGCATCCGCCTCGCCACGGAGACGCCCGGCGCGAAAGCAATTGGTCGGCTCTCCCCTGCCAAGATCCGCAAGGGCACTCGCCAGGGCTTTCAGGACTTCTAGAACATCAGAAATGTTCATAAGCGACACTCCAATCAAGGAATTAGAGCGCCGCCCACAGCGGACTTTGCTGGCACAGTCAAACTATATATGAAATATGAGAGAAATCATAACAGTATTATAATGTGCATATAATTAAGAGATGTAATGAGTAAGCGGGTGATCCGCTCGCGCCCAGCGCCATCCACGGGACAGACGCGCGTCAGACCTCCTGCACGAGGTCGATGAGGTTGCGCTCGGCGCGCTTGTAGAAGCGCTGCTCGATCTCATCGAAGCTCTCGGCGAACTGGTCCATGCGGCCGCACCAGGTTGCGCGCACCGGGGTTCCGCGGCCGACGAAGGCGGTCTGCAGCCCGATGTCGGGGGTGGGGAAGTCCCGCTGGCGGTCGTTGCCGACCATGAGGACCTCCGACGGCTTCAGCCCGAGCTCGTCGAGCGCATCGGTGTAGTATTCGGGGTTCGGCTTGACGCGGCGCGTGTTCTCCATGGTCGTTACGAGCTCGAACGGCACGTCGAGCAGCTGTCCCCAGCCCATGCGGCACTCGATGCAGGCGGCGCCGAAGCTCGGGTTGGTGAGCAGGGCGATGCGCAGTCCGCGCGAGAGCACCGCCTCGATGGCCTTGGCGGCCCCCTTCATGGGATGCGCGTCGATGATGGCGTCGTTGCGCCCGGGCAGGATCTCGCGCTCGTAATAGGTGAGCGCGTCGGCGATGACGGGGTCCGACAGCACCACGCCGCCGCGCCGCTCGATGGCCGCGTCGAACAGCTCCCGGTTGGTGCACGTGTTGTCGCGCTCCGCGCGGTTGACGTCGAGCAGCGCCGCCGTGTACGCGGCGAACATGGACAGGGGGTTCCTGCGCCCGATGTCCGCAAGCAGCGCGGACTCCTCCTTGGCGAGCACCGCGATAAAGGCGCTCAGGTTGATGTCGAGCAGGGTCTGGTCCATGTCGAATACCACGGCTTTCAGCATGTGCACCTCCTTTACGGGTCGAATCGCGGCGTGATTGCATGAACGCCGGTCATGCATATGCGTCTGTTGTACCCATTCTGATGAATGCATGCCATCCGCTTCGCTTACACTTTTGTTATCGGAGCGATTGCAGTCGTGACTATTCGGTGGAGAGACGGGAATTCTTTTCAAACCGTTTACGTAAAAATCCGTCTTTGACCTTGAAAATCAGAACGATTCCACGTAGTCTAGACGAACGTGAGCATACGCTCACATCAGTATCTGTCGGCTCCCGAGAAGTTCCAAACGGTGCGCACCGCAGCCGGGCACCCGCCTGGACGCACGTGCAATCTGCAGGTCCTAGCAATCGGGGCCCCATAGTTCGAAAGGGGTCCACCTTTGAGTGAGATTCAGAACTCGTCCATTTTCTCCCTCGATGATGTCAATGAGGAGGAGATGAACAGCCTCATCGACGGCACGATCACCGATTTCGACGAGGGAGATCTGGTCAACGGCACCGTCGTGAAGATCGAGCGCGACGAGGTTCTCGTCGACATCGGATTCAAGTCCGAGGGCGTCATTCCCGTGCGCGAGCTTTCCATCCGCAAGGATGCCAACCCTGCAGACATCGTCTCGCTGGGCGATCCCATCGAGGCTCTCGTGCTCCAGAAGGAGGACAAGGACGGTCGTCTGGTCCTCTCCAAGAAGCGTGCTGAGTACGAGCGCGCCTGGAACCGCATCGAGGAGAAGTTCAACTCCGGCGAGAACGTCGAGGGCGAGGTCATCGAGGTCGTCAAGGGCGGTCTGATCCTCGACATCGGCCTGCGCGGCTTCCTGCCCGCGTCGCTCGTCGACCTCCGTCGCGTCAAGGACCTCAGCTCCTACCTGCACACCTCCATCGAGGCTCGCGTCATCGAGATGGACCGCAACCGCAACAACGTCGTGCTGTCCCGTCGCGTGGTGCTCGAGGAGTCCCGCAAGGCCGAGCGCACCGAGATCCTCTCCAAGCTCAAGAGCGGCATGCGCCTCAAGGGCACCGTCTCCTCCATCGTGGACTTCGGCGCCTTCGTGGATCTGGGCGGCATCGACGGCCTCATCCACATCTCCGAGCTCTCCTGGAACCACGTCAACCACCCCTCCGAGGTCGTTAAGGTCGGCCAGGAGGTCGAGGTCGAGGTCCTGGATGTCGACCTCAACCGCGAGCGCATCTCCCTCGGTCTCAAGCAGACCACCGAGGATCCGTGGCGCGCGCTCGTCAAGAAGTACCCCGTCGGCGCTATCGTCGAGGGCACCGTCACCAAGCTCGTGCCCTTCGGCGCGTTCGTCGACCTCGGTGAGGGCATCGAGGGCCTCGTGCACATCTCCGAGATGGCCAACAAGCACGTGGACCAGCCTTCGCAGGTCACCCATGTCGGCGCCAAGGTCCAGGTCAAGGTCATGGAGATCGACCTCGACCGTCGTCGCATCAGCCTCTCGATGAAGTCCGCCGCCGAGACCCTCGGCGTCGAGATCGAGGTTGCTCCGCTGCCGTCCGAGAAGAAGGACGAGGAAGCTGAGTAACGCGAGCGTCTAGCTGTATAGCTTTGAGCCCCGGTGCTTGACGGCGCCGGGGCTTTTTCGTGGCGAAAGGGGACGGGAATATGGGATATCTGCTGCTGGCCGGGGCCATCGGTTGCGAAATCGTGGCGACGACCTGCCTGAAGCTCTCGGCGGGCTTCACCCAGTTCGGCTGGAGCGTTCTGACCGTCATCTGCTATGTCGCATGCTATCTGTGCCTTGCCCGCGCGCTGCTGACGGTCGATCTGTCGGTCGCCTACGCGACATGGTGCGCCGTGGGCATCGTCGCGACGACCGCCATCTCGGCGCTCGTGTTTTACGAGCAGCTCAATGTCGCGAGCGCGGTGGGCATCATCCTGTGCGTCGTCGGCGTAGTCCTGCTGAATCTCAACACGGCGGGTCATTAGCGGTACTCAGCGGGCATTCAGGAGCTACGATCTGGTATCCATACCATGCTTTCTGGGCAGCTTGAAGGGTTTTGCCTGCGAGGGATCCTGTCTCTTCCCTGATCGAACCGATATTGGATCGCGGCGGATAGGTTCAGATCAATTTGGTATCAATCATCCAGCTATTTCTGACCCTCAGAGCCCAGATGCATGATTCCCCCTGCAAAGTCATCAACAAAACCGCAGGTCGTTGATTGCCCGTTCAGGCTGTTTCACATACTATATGCGGTTTATTGATACCAAATTCATGTTCATGCGTTTTGTGCACCGCGATAGCGGCTTTTTGGTCGACCCCTGTTAAGCCACCCTGGATAAAGCGCCCCTGCGACTGCGGCGGGGCAGGACAGAGCTTACCGCCGCTCCGCCGCGTTCCCCGATCCGTACTTTTTCATGAACGTAGAAGGGCCGATTCGACATTCCCGCAGGATAGGAGATGGCGGCCTCGTGCTTTTTCATGAATAACCTTCGCTGGGCTACCGTATCCATGGCGGTCTATCGGAGGCTCGGGGCAAACCCACCTGTTCGAAAGCGACGTCTCCGCCGGCGACGAGCCCTTCTTGCTTTGTGCGGGCTCCAAGCTGCTCGCGTTTTCCGCCCCGGGCTGTCGTATGATGGTGGACGTTGGCCTACGCGACGAAAAGGAGGGCGCATCCATGCCCGATACGCTCCATCTTTCCACCCGGCCGGTCGTGCTGTTCGATTTTGACGGCACGCTGGCCGACACGAGTCCCGCGATCCTGCGCATGGCCCGCATGGCGCTGGGGAACCGCGGATATGACGTCGATTCCCTCGGCGACATGACGAGCCTCATCGGACCTCCCTTGTACGACGGCTTCATGGACCTGTGCCATGTCGACCTCGATGAGGCCGTCGCGATCACCAATGAGTACCGCAAGCTGTTCAACGCCGAGGTCAAGCCGGAGGACTACCCGCCGCTTCCGGGCGTGCCGGAGCTGCTGCAGGCTCTTGTCGACCGCGGGACGCGCATCGCGATCGCCACGTCGCGCCTGGAATCGATGGCCATCGAGATGATCAACGCGCTCGGGCTGCCGCCGTTCGAGGTCATCGTGGGCCGTCTCGAGCCGGGGCGCGACACGAAGGCGGACTGCATCCGCGAGGCCATGCGCCAGCTTGGCGTCACCTGCGACGAGGTCGTCATGGTCGGCGACCGTAAGCACGATACGGAGGGCGCGCACGCTTGCGGCATCCCCTGTATCGCCGTCTACACCGGCACCGCCAAGCCCGGTGAGCACGAAGAGGTCGGTGCGGATGTCATCTGCCACGGCATGGGGGAGGTCGCCCAGGTGCTGGGCGTCTCTCTCTAACAGCACGCTTTCAACATCTAGATTGGAGACACGATATGGATCAAGAGCTCGAGAACAGCGTCGACGCATACGTTGACGAGGTGTGGGAGGATGTCATCGCGGACATCGCCGATCTGGTGAGCCATCCGTCCGTTGCCGACGAGAACGCCGGGACCCCGGGCGCCCCGTTCGGCGCCCCCGCCCGCGCCGCCCTGGACTGCGCGCTGGGTATCGCGCGCAAGCTCGGGTATGAGACGAGCGACGACGAGGGCTACATCGGTATCGCCGACATCCCCGGTGCGTCGGATACGCAGATCGCGACGATCGCGCACGTGGACGTGGTTCCCGCGGGTCCCGGTTGGAACACCGACCCGTTTGTCATGGAGCGCCGCGAGGGCTGGCTGCTCGGCCGCGGCGTGATCGACGACAAGGGTCCTGCCGTGCTGTCCCTCTATGCGGGCGCCTTCCTCAAGCATGCGGGGATCACGCCGCGCTACACCTTCCGCGCCCTGCTCGGCAGCGACGAGGAGGTGGGCATGACCGACGTGCACCACTATCTCGCCGGCCATGATCACCCCGCCTTCCTGTTCACGCCCGATGCGGAGTTCCCGGTCTGCAACGCCGAGAAGGGCCAGTTCGGGGCCACGTTCACGAGCGGTCCGATTGAGGGTGGCCGTATCCTGTCCTGGAGCGGCGCCGAGGCCACGAACGCCATTCCGTCCGAGTCGGTCTGCGAGCTCGCCGTCGATGCCTCCGCATGCCCGGCCCCGGTCGCCAATGCCGACCGCATCGACGTCGAGGCCATCGCCCCCGGGCGCACGCGCATCAGCGCGCACGGTATCGGCGGCCACGCGTCGCTGCCCGAGGGAACCATCAACGCCATCGGCCTGATCGTCGGGTATCTGCGCGAGGCGAATCTCGTCGCCGAGTCCGAGAAGCCCTACCTCGAGCTGCTGTCCATCATCCACGCGGATACGGCGGGGGAGGCGTTGGGCATTGCGACCTCCAGCGAGGCCTTCGGCCCGCTGACCGTCAACGGCGGCACGATCGAGGTCGCGGACGGCCGCATCAGCCAGACGATCGACGTGCGCTTCCCCGACAGCACGACGGCCGAGCAGCTCGAGGCCACGTGCAGCGAGGTGGCGGGTCGCTTCGGCGCCACGCTTGCGGTCGGCCACGCCAACGTGCCGTTCTCGGTATCCGCCGACCATCCTGCCGTCCAGACGCTGCTCGACGTCTACCAGGAGGTCACCGGAAAGCCCGCTGAGCTGCTCTCCATGGGCGGCGGCACGTATGCTCGAAACTTCAAGCGCGCCGTCTCGTTCGGCCCGGAGGACAACAGCCTCGAGCTGCCCGCATGGGGCGGGTCCATGCACGGCCCCAACGAGTGCGCGAGCGAGGCGCAGCTCAAGGGCGCGCTCAAGATGTACATCCTGTCCATCCTGCGCCTCATGGACGTTGAGTTCTAGGAACGCTGATTAATTCATCTCTGCATGCGGCGGCACGCTCGAGCGGGCGTGCCGCCGCGTCTTGCGGGAGCGCAGAGTTCCGAGATGACACAGAACGGGCCGTTTGGCACGCTAAAGGCAATCACAGACCCCCTTTAGCGCGCCAAACGGTCCGCTTTATGTCATCGGCCCCCGCCGATGCTGCCCTCCCCGAGGAAAGTGGCTAGAAATTTCTGTTTTGCTGTAAGCCAGGCGCGGTGGAGATATCCGGATAAGCCGTCTTGGCTGTATTGGCCGGTTACGAAGTCGGTCTCTGGACCCCAAGATCCCCGAATCGGGCGCTTTAAGGGGGAGACCGGTGCCAGCGGCGGGCTTCCGACCCCTCAATACCGGTTCAGCTACAGCAAAACGGAAATTTCTAGCCACTTTCGCCCGGAGGAGGTTGCGGCCTGCGCGGCGCGGGGCGCAAAGCCGCGGATATGCGTCCCCTTGGCGGATGCTGATAGTCGCGATGAAGCGCTTTACCACACGGTGTCATTGTAAGGACCGTGTAAACCGGTAGAAATCTGAAGGTAAATCTTAGTCAGAGCATCGTAATAAGACGCGAGCGAGCAAAAACGCTCGGTGAACGCGCGATACAGTACGTAGTCGAAACGCGGACGGGTCTGCATGGCCGCCCGCACGGATGTTGCGAATCGCAGAATTCGCGAAAGGAGAACCATGTTCGACTACGCTTGCTCTCGTCGTCAGTTCCTCGGTTTCGCCGGTGGCCTTGCTGCTGTTGCCGGCCTCGGTCTTGCTGGTTGCGGCGGCGACACCGCCTCCACCGCTGCCGGTTCCGCTGGCGCTTCCGGGAGCTCCTCGCTGACCGGTACCGTCACCTATGACGGCGCTTCCTCCTTCCAGGCTCTCGTCGAGGCCGCCGCTGAGCAGTTCATGGCCGAGAACCCCGATGTCTCCATCACCGGCTCCGGCAACGGTTCCGGCACCGGCCTGACCGCTGTCGCGGACGGCACCGTGACCATCGGTAACTCCGACGTGTTCGCCGAGACCAAGCTCGAGGCCGACCAGTGCGAGGACCTCGTCGACCATGAGGTCGCTGTCGTCGGCATGGGTCCTGTCGTCTCCATGAACGTCACCGTCGACGATCTGACCCTTGAGCAGCTCAAGGGCATCTTCTCCGGCGAGATCACCAACTGGTCCGAGGTCGGTGGCGACGACGCCGCGATCTACGTCATGAACCGCAAGTCCGGCTCCGGTACCCGCGCCACCTTCGAGGCCGCCGTCTTCGGCGCCGGCCAGCCCGAGTCCACCTTCAAGGGCGAGGCCGAGCTCGACAAGTCCGGCGACGTCGTGACCCAGATCGGTTCCACCGACAACGCCATCTCCTACCTCGACTTCTCCCACTTCGACGACACCAAGTTCAAGGCCATCAAGGTCAACGGCGTCGAGCCCGTCTCCGAGAACGTCTACGACAACTCGTTCCCCATCTGGGCCACCGAGCACATGTACTGCAAGAAGGACGCCGACGAGGTTACCACCGCCTTCCTCGAGTACATGCTCTCCGAGGACGTCCAGGGCTCGCTCGTCGAGGAGCAGGGCTTCATCCCCGTGTCCCAGATGACCGTGGTCAAGGACGCCGACGGCAACGTTACCGAGAAGTAATTCCGGCCTGTCCGAATTACGCCCAGTACATAGAACTTTTTCGAAAGGTGCGCTATGGCTAAGCAGATGCCAAAACGCAACCTTGAGAAGGTAGGCTTGAGTGTCACGGGCGCCTGCGTCGCGCTCGTGACACTTGTCGTTGTGGCGCTCATCCTCATGGTTGCTCAGCGCGGGTTGTCCACCTTCATCAAGGACGGCGTTAACATTGCAGAATTCTTCACGGGAACGACGTGGAACCTCGCAAACACGAACGAGGCGACCGGCCTGCCGTTTACCGGCGCGCTCCCGCTGATCGTCACCTCCTTCGCGGTGACGATCATCTCCACGATCATCGCGGTGCCCATCGCCATCGGTGCGGCGATCTTCGTCGTCGAGATTCAGCCCAAGTTCGGCCAGAAGTACTTCCAGCCGCTCATCGAGCTGCTCGTGGGCATCCCGTCGGTCGTGTTCGGCCTGATCGGCTTCCATGTCATCGTCGGCGCGATGCGCGTGATCTTCAACGTCGATCTGGGCCTGGGCATCCTTCCCGGCTCCATCGTGCTGGCTTTGATGATTTTGCCGACTATCACGACGCTGTCCATCGATGCGCTGCGCGCCGTGCCCGACGGATACCGCAACGGTTCGCTCGCCCTGGGCTACACCCGTTGGCAGACCATCTGGCACGTCGTGCTCAAGAGCGCCACGCCGTCGCTCATGACCGCGGTCATCCTCGGCATGACGCGTGCGTTCGGCGAGACGCTCGCCGTCCGCATGGTCATCGGCGGCGTCGAGGCCATGCCCGAGGGCCTGCTCGATTCCGCGTCGACCATCACCACGACGCTGACCACCTCCATGGCCGTCTACGCGACCGGTTCCGTCCAGAACGACGTCCTGTGGTCGCTCGGCCTGCTGCTGATGGGCATGTCGCTCATCTTCATCCTGATCATCCATCTCATCGGTGCAAAGGGGGCGAAGGCGCGTGGCTAACATCTCTGTGGAGGCGCAGAACGCGCGCATCAAGCGTTCCATGCGCAATGACCGGATCGCCACCGGTATCCTGACGCTCATCGTAGGCCTGGTCATGCTCATCGTCGTGTCGATGGTCATCTATATCCTCGCTCAGGGTATCGGCCAGCTGTTCCAGCCCGGCTTCCTGACCGAGGCGAGCCGTTCCAACGGCACCGAGGGCGGCATCGCCTATCAGCTCTTCGACTCGTTCTACCTGCTGATCCTCACCCTGATCATCTCGCTGCCCATCAGCCTGGGCGGCGCGGTGTTCCTGGTCGAGTACGCGCCCGAGGGCCCCGTCACCAAGATCGCGTCCACGGCCATCGAGACCTTGTCCAGCCTGCCCTCCATCGTCGTCGGCATGTTCGGCTTCCTGATGTTCTCCGTGAACTTCGGTTGGGGCTACTCGCTCATCTCGGGCGCCATCGCGCTCACGATGTTCAACATCCCCATCCTGACCCGCGTGATCCAGCAGGCGCTCGAGGACGTTCCCGCCAGCCAGCGCGACGCGTGCCTGGCCATGGGCCTGACCCGCTGGGAGACCACCCTGCACGTGCTGATCCCCGCGGCGATGCCCGCTATCGTGACGGGCGTCGTGCTGTCCGCCGGCCGCGTGTTCGGAGAGGCCGCTGCGCTGCTGTTCACCTCCGGCATGAGCTCGCCGGCGCGCCTGAACTTCTTCTCGCTCAACTTCGCGAGCCCGACCTGCGCGTGGAACATCTTCCGTCCGGGCGAGTCGCTCGCCGTGCACATCTACAAGATCTACGGCGAGGGCAGCCCCGAGGCCCAGCACATCGTCTGGGGCACCGCGGCCCTGCTGATGATCTGCGTGCTGCTGTTCAACGTGCTTTCTCGCATCGCCGGTAAGGCACTTGCAAGGAGGATGACCGCCGAATGACGAACGAAACCGATCAGTTCCTCAAAAGCGTCGGCTCGAGCGAAAAGACGCACCGCACGACGGGCGTGGCCATCTCCGAGGAGGTCGTGCTCGAGACCAAAGACGTCAACGTGTACTACGGCGACCACCATGCGCTGAACGACACGAGCCTCAAGTTCCACAAGGGCGAGATCACCGCGCTCATCGGTCCTTCCGGTTGCGGCAAGTCCACGTTCCTGCGCAGCCTGAACCTCATGAACCGCGAGATCAAGGGCTGCCGCGTCGAGGGCGAGATCCTCTACCAGGGGCGCAACATCAACACCAAGACCGAGAACCTCTACGAGCTGCGCAAGTCCATCGGCATGGTGTTCCAGCAGCCGAACCCCTTCCATAAGTCCATCCGCGAGAACATCACGTTCGCGCCCAAACGCCATGGCATCAAGGACAAGGCGACCCTCGACCAGATGGTGGAGGAGTCCCTGCGCGGCGCCGCCCTGTGGGATGAGGTCAAAGACAAGCTCGACCAGAGCGCGTTCGCCCTGTCCGGCGGCCAGCAGCAGCGCCTGTGCATCGCCCGCACGCTCGCCATGCATCCCGACGTGATCCTGTTCGACGAGCCCTGCTCGGCGCTCGACCCCATCTCGACGCTGGCCATCGAGGACCTCATGAACACGATCGTCGAGAACCGCGCCATCATCATCGTGACGCATAACATGGAGCAGGCCTCTCGCGTGTCCAACCGCACCGCCTTCTTCTATATGGGCGAGATGGTCGAGTACGGCGAGACGGACCAGATCTTCCAGCGTCCGAACGATAAACGGCTGAACGACTACCTCACGGGAATGTTCTCTTAATCCGACGTTCTCATATGCCCGCCGTCGAGTCCGGTTGCATGCCCAGGCTCCGGTGCGGCACTCCATGCAGCGGCGACCCGTTGAGACCCGGGTCGCCGTTTTTTGCAACTTTAGGGACAGTCCCCCAAATTTCACGGAGGAGACGCGCGTCTCCTCCGTGAAATTTGGGGGACTGTCCCTAAAGTTGCACTAGGATAGATGGTCGAACGAAATGCGATTGCAGAGGCGGTGTAGCGCATATGGCGATTCTTCTCGGCTGCGATTCCGTGAAGCTGGAGTTTCCCACCAAGCATATCTTCGACGACGTGACGCTCGGCGTGAACGAGGGCGACCGCATCGGCATCGTCGGGCGCAACGGCGACGGCAAGTCCACGTTGCTCCAGGTGCTGTCCGGCGAGCTCGAGCCCGATGACGGCCGTGTCACCCATCGGCGCGACATCTCAGTCGGCCTGCTCGGCCAGCGCGATGCGCTCAACGACGGCGACACGGTCCATCGCGCCGTGGTGGGCGACGCGCCTGAGTACGAATGGGCCTCGAGCCCGCGCGTGCGCCAGGTGCTGGACGGCCTGATCGCCGACGTGCCGTGGGAGGGTACGGTGGGCGAGCTGTCCGGCGGCCAGCGCCGCCGCGTCGACCTCGCGCGCCTGCTGATCGGCACCTATGACGTGCTCATGCTCGACGAGCCGACGAACCATCTCGACATGCGCACCATCAACTGGCTGGCCGAGCACCTGAAGGCCCGCTGGGGCGCAGGCGAGGGCGCGCTGCTCATCGTGACGCACGACCGCTGGTTTCTGGACGAGGTCTGCACCTCCATGTGGGAGGTGCACGACGGGGTCGTCGAGCCGTTCGAGGGCGGCTACTCCGCCTACATCCTGCAGCGGGTCGAGCGCGACCGCTTGGCGGCGGTCGCCGAGGACCGGCGCAGGAACATGGCGCGCAAGGAGCTCGCCTGGCTGTCCCGCGGCGCGCAGGCGCGCTCGACGAAGCCGAAGTTCCGCGTCGAGGCGGCTCGCGCGCTCATCGCCGACGTGCCTCCGGTGCGCAACGAGCTCGAGCTCAAGCGCCTGGCGGTGTCGCGCCTGGGCAAGCAGGTCATCGACGTGATCGATGTCTATGCGGGATATGCGGATGGGGCCGATGGCGAGGTCAAGCCGGTGCTCGAGGACGTGACGTGGTTGATCGGCGCCGGCGACCGCTTCGGCCTGCTGGGCGAGAACGGCGCGGGGAAGTCCACCATGCTGTCGGTCATCCAGGGAAAGCTCGCACCGACGAGCGGCCGCGTGAAGATCGGCGCGACGGTGCGCTTCGGCGTGCTGTCCCAGCAGCTCGACGAGCTCGCCCCGCACATGGACGAGACGATCCGCGAGGTGCTCTCGCGCTACAAGCGCGTCTACATCGTCGACGGCAAGGAGACGAGTCCCGAGAAGCTGCTCGAGCGCCTGGGTTTCACCACCCAGCAGCTGTGGAGCCGCATCGGGGACCTTTCGGGCGGCCAGCGCCGCCGCCTGTCGCTTCTGCTGACGATCCTGGAGGAGCCCAACGTGCTCATCCTCGACGAGCCGGGCAACGACCTCGACACCGACATGCTGGCCATCGTCGAGGACCTGCTCGACGGGTGGCCGGGCACGCTGATTCTGGTGACGCACGACCGCTACCTCATGGAGCGCGTGACCGACCATCAGTACGCGATCATCGATGGGCGTCTGCGGCACGTGCCGGGCGGGGTGGACGAATACCTGCGCCTGGTGGGCGCGTCGTCCGCGCGCACGCAGAAGTCCTCGGCGCAGCGGGCGGCCGAGGCGGCTTCTCCCGTGCAGACGGCGTCGGGGGAGGCCTCCGGCGGCTCGCGGCTCTCCAACGCCGAGCGCCAGCGGCTGCGTCGCGAGGTCTCGTCCCTGGAGCGCAAGATGGAGGCGCGCCGCGCGAAGGTCGACGAGCTGACGGCCGCCATGGCCGATGTCGACCCTACGGATTTCGAGGCGCTTACGGCTCAGCAGCGGGCCATCGACGACGCCCGCGCGGAGCTCGACGAGCTGGAGACCGCGTGGCTCGAGGCGAGCGAGCAGCTGGAAGAGTAGGATACCGGGGCTCGGGCGCCGCGGCTTGGCGGCTTGCCGCTTGCTGGAGGATACGATGCGGATTCACATCAACAGGCTGGGCGCGGCTGACCGGGCGCGTCTGGTCGAGCACCGCCTGACGGTGGAGGAGCTGACGGAGCTCCACGGGATGCTTCTGCGCGGCCAGCAGGCGCGTCAGCGCGCCTTGCGCCGGGTGGCCGCGTTCTCGCTCATACTCGACATCGTCTTGCTGCTCATGACGGTCTTTGTCGCCGGGCCCACGCCGGCGGTCCTGTTCGCGGGCGTCGTCGTGACGGCGATCGTCCTTCTGTGCCTTGCATGCACGTGGGCGGCTGCGATCGGCGTGTTCGCCCACCAGTACAACCAGGCGGTGGAGGAGGGCTATCCCGAGCTGCTGGGGCGTCTGCGCCTGTAGGGAATCTCCGATGCCATGGCCGATGCCGGTGCCGCGGGGCCGTTCGTTCATGAATTAACAGGGGTGTCAAACAAACGAATCCTGCGGAAACGCCGAAAATGCCCTCGTTCGTTCATGAATGAACGAGGGCCTGAATCGGGGGAGATGCCGTGGCGGCGTGTAGGATGCGGGACAGGCTCCGGACATGACGAGGGCCCGAGATATCGGCTGTTCCGACGTCTCGGGCCCTCGGCCGATCGTGCGTGCGCGCCGCTATGCTGCGGGTTGCGGGAAGGGGAATCCGTCGCGGTCGGCGCGCATGAACACGGTTGCCGCCTGGGCGCGCTCGAGGTCTCCTCGCGGCTGGAGCTCGGTCGCGTTGCCGATACCGCGCAGGTATCCCTCGGCAACCGCCCATGTTACGGCTTCTGTCGCCCATTCGGATACCGTGGCGCCGTCGGTAAAGCGGTCGAGGTCGCCTTCGGTGGCGGTTTCGGGCGCGGCGATGCGCCACAGGATGGTCGCCATCTGCTCACGCGTCAGCGGGTCGTCCGGGCCGAACTTGTCGGTGTCGTCATACCCCATAAAGATGCCTTGCTGGGTGCACCAGGCGACTGCATCGCGGTACCAGGCGTCCTGGTCGCAGTCGCTGTAGGGGATCGGGTCGTCGACGGCCGGCTTGCCGGCCATGTTGTACAGGACCTGCGCCATCTGGGCGCGTGTGAGGGTGCCCGTCGGGTCGAACACGCCGGCATCCGCGTCGATGCCGGGCATGATCTTCTCGGAAACCGCCCAGTCGACCGGCTCGTGATACCACGCGAGCTCATCAAGGTCGGTGTAGTGCTCCGTTGGACACGCGATGCTCGCGAGCTGCTCTGCAGCCGCGCGGGGCAGCGTATACAGCGCGCCCGTAGCCGACGTCGCGTCGGTTCCGTTGTCGAGCGCGGTCAAGTGGACCGTCCCGTCGAAGACCGTGGCAGACGTGATGGTGACGCCCGTCGCGGAGTCGCCGCCGACCCATGCCGAGCCCTCGCACCTGAGCGTGTCGAGGTCGATGTACATGGTGTCGCTGACGCCTTGCTGGGAGCGCGCGAAGACGAGCGCGCCGTCTTCGAAGGGGACGGTCACGCAACCCTCGAGATCTCCGTAGTCCGAGTAGGTAAAGACCGGCGCATCCTCGATGGCACCGAGGTCATCCAACACCCCGCTTGTCAGGTCGATAGTGTATGCATGCGGTGCGTACGTTGCCGAGGGGTCGGTCCGCCCGCCGCCGATCGCGCCGATCACGTAGATCTTTCCATCATGCGCGATGGGCGCAAGCGGCGCGAGCATGATGCCCGGGAATTGCTCCGATCGAATCTCGGTCGCGGAGAGCTCCCCGTCGGGGCCCTCCAAGGTAGCGATTGCGTATCGGAGGAAATAATCGCCCGTTGCGAACTGGTACGAGGTCCCCACGAGCGCATAGGCGGTGTCGCCGGTCGTCGTCGCGCTTGCGAGCGAGGAGATGTAGATCGCCTGGTCGGCCCCTTCCGGGGTCGCGATGGCATCGATCTGCCGATAGGGGCTCCATTCGTCGCGCTCCGCGCTGTAGGTCGCCGCAAGCACGACGATGCCGCTTTCGTCTAGGTCGGTCGTGACGGCGACGATATCGCTTCCGATCGCCGTGTAGGCTATCGGGGCATGGGAGTCGTGCATAGTTGACTGCCACGGAGTTCCGGGTACCGCGCATGCGGTCCAGGAGCCGTTTCCGGGATGATCCAGGCGATACAGGTAGGCGCCTTTCGTGTCGGCGAAATACAGCGCGCCCTCGGCGCCCACCAGTCTGCCGGTGGCCGAGTCCGTCGTGCCGCCGGGGAGGCTGTCCGTCCGCATCATGTCATAGGATGCCTCGCGCGCAGGGAGGCTGTAGGAGGCGCGGTGCGTGCGCCCGGTCGAGCCGTCGGTCACGTCGATGCGATGGACGCCTCCGTCGAAGGCGTCGGCAGGCGCCGTGAAGGTCAGCTCGCTGTCGGTCTGCGCCGTGCAGGAGACGTCCTCGCCGTCGAGGGTGACGCTCGCGTCGCCGAGGGCATAGCCGTGGACGGTAACCGTGCCGGTCGCCGGGTCGGCGTCGACGGACCACGTGTTCGCGTTCACCGCATCGTCGTCGAGCGCCACGTTCCAGTCGAAGCGGCCGTCGGTCGCCGTGTGCTTCTCGACGCCCCCATAAGTTGTCGTGCTCACCGGGACGGTCGAGCCGACCAGCTTTCCGCGCAGCTCGAGCGCGCTCGCCTCGGGGTCGAGGGCGGCGAGCTGGCCTACGGTGCCCGCGGCGAGAGGGGTCGCCATGGACGTCCCGCTCATCTCGCCGTAGGGGGCGTAGTCGCTCGTCTCGTCGTCCACGCCCTCGCCGTCCACCAGACCGATGCCGTAGGGCTCGATGTAGAAGGTGGTCTTTTCGCTCGACCAGACGCCGTCGGCGGGCATGATGCTGAACTGGGCGGCACCGATCAGTCGGTCTGCCTCGGTGTCGAGGGCGGCCAAGGAGGTGCCGTAGACGTTGGTCAGGTCGATGTTCACCTCGGTGATGGTCGACACGCCGTGAAGCGGGACGGTCGCGCCGTCCTTGACGGCGTATAGGGATGGTACGAGGTACAGCCTCGTGTTGGAGGGGCTGCCGGCATCGATGCTCGCGCTCACGCCGATCGCATAGTCCTGCACCGCGTGCGTCGTGCCGATAAACGGGTTATCGAGATACCATTGGAGCGTCGCGGTGTACTGGGAGCTTCCGTCAGCCCGGGAGGGGTCGAAGGTCACCTTGAGGCCGGGGGTGCCGTGTCCCGCATCTGCGACCGGCTCGATGGCGAACGCGTCGGTGGCCTCAGGCGAGGCGAGCGTCCCGTCGGTGTTGTAGACAAAGAGCCGGTAGGCGTCAGAATCCGGGGTGTAGTCGGAATAGTCGTTCACGTACTCCAGGTCCTTGCCTGCGGCCAGAGACACGCTCGGGGAGAAGTAGGCGTGCGCGGCGTCGGTGCTCACCGTCGACATGATGTTGGAGCCGGGCAGTGCGAGGTCGACGTCCGTCTCGTTGAAGTTCGAGAAGGTCGACAGGGCGTTCGACTTGTTGCTCGACGCGATGACGATCGCGTAAGGGCTCTCGAGGCCCGTGGTCGCCCCGGTGCCGACGGTGGCGGTGTCCGATGTGGCGTTTCCCGCAGCGAAGACGGACAGGATGCCGAGCTTGCCCGCCTGGTTCACCAGGTAGTCGAGTACGGGTGCGTAGGAGGCGATCTCCCAGGAGTTGCTCGCCGCGACGACGTTCTGCCCGGAGAGAGCCGCGCCGATGAGGTACTGGTAGGCGGAGACGACGTCTTTGAGGTACAGCACGCCCCTGCAGTTCTCGGGGGCCACCTTCAGCGCCATAATCTTGGTGTCGGAGCTCGCTCCCGCGATTCCCTCCGCGTTGTTCTGGATGCCGGCGATGACGCCTGCGCAGTGGGTGCCGTGGGAGTCGATGTCCGTGGTGCCCGGCGTCGGGTCGTCGTCGTTGCCGGTGAAGTCGTAGCCGTTCGAGCCCGCCTCGCCGGGAAGGCCCTCGATGCCGGGGTTCTCCCACATGTGGTCGGCGAGGTCGGGGTGGGAGACGTCGACGCCCGTGTCGATCACGGCGACGATGTTGTCGTCGGTTGCAGCCGCCTCGTCGCGGGCGGCGAGCGCCGCCTCGAGGTCGATGCCGGCGCTCTCGCTGGTCAAGCCGTACTGCCAGCCGTCGTACAGGGTGTCATCGGGCGCGGTCGCGTCGACCGTCGCGACGTAGTTCGGTTGCGCCGCCACCACGAAGTCGAGTGCTTCGAGCTCGGCGACCAGCTCGTCTGCGTCGGCTCCTTCTCGCTCGACGAGCGCGACGCGCAGGTCGTCGCCCGACGGGATCGCGTCGGTTGCCCCATCGGCGCTCTGCAGCTCGATGTCGCCCCGGCTTGCGGCGCGGTCGACAGCGGAGAAGTCCCATGTCTGGGCGATCGTGACGCCGGCGCTCGCGAACTCGTCGGCGGCCGCGGAGTCGAGCAGGCTCACCGAGGCGGCATCGGATGCTCGGTACAAGACGAGCGCCTGGCCGGGTACGGCCGTCTGCTCGTCCTGAGCGTCCGTCGAAGACGGCTCCGTGAGCGCGGACAGCGGGTTCACCGGTATCGTCGGCAGGGCATATGCGGCCACGGGCGCGAGTCCGCAGGCCAAAGCGAGGCCGAGTGCATATCTGAGCGTTCGGCGTCCAAGGGGAGGCAGCTTCATATGCGTTCCAATCGTTGGGGAATCGAGATAAGACACACTATATATGTGGGAGGCGAATCGCATCGGGTGCTTTGGATGAATGCGGCGGTATTCGGAGCGAATGGGTGCTCTCTGAGGGCGCTGAATCATGGGTCATTTGGGGACGGGTTCGTTTCAACCCATCGACGGGGCCTTTCGACTCTCGATTTGGATGCTCACCGTTTCTTTGGCACCCTGACCGTTTCATGACGGGAGCAATGGCGAATCTGTCTGCGCGCTGCGGTAGAATGGAGTCGCTTCGTTGCACGACGCGGAAAACCTGCGCCTGTTCGGATAAAGGAGGATTCCTATGTCTACCGTACCTGCTCCTATCGATGCCACGAGCACGCCTGCATGGGCTGCCCTGCAGAAACACTATGACGAGCTCACCGGTGCCGGCATCGATCTCAAGGGCTGGTTCGCCGCCGATCCCGACCGCGTGAGCAAGCTCAGCTACGACATGGGCGAGTTCCACATCGACCTGTCCAAGAACCTCGTGACCGACGAGACGATGAAGCTGCTTGTCCAGCTTGCGCGCGAGCTGCATATCGAGGAGCGCCGCGACGCCATGTATTCCGGCGTGCACATCAACACCTCCGAGGACCGCGCCGTGCTTCACACCGCGCTGCGCCGCCCGGCATCCGATAAGGGCACCGTGTTCGACGGCGACCAGGACTGCGTAGCCGACGTCCGCGACATGCTCGACCGCATGTACGCGTTCGCCGAGAAGGTCCGCTCCGGCGAGTGGAAGGGCGTCACGGGCAAGAAGATCGAGCATGTCGTGTCCATCGGCATCGGCGGTTCCGATCTCGGCCCGGTCATGGTGTACGAGGCGCTCAAGCCCTACGCCGACGCCGGCATCGACTGCCGTTACATCTCCAACATCGACCCCAACGACATGGCCGAGAAGGTTCGCGGCCTCGACCCCGAGACCACGCTCGTCATCGTCGTGTCCAAGACGTTCACGACGCTCGAGACCCTGACCAACGGCCGCGAGGTCCGCACCTGGCTGCTCGACGCCCTCGAGGCCGCGGGCGCCATCGACGGTTCCGAGGAGAGCCGCGCCGAGGCCGTGAAGAAGCACTTCGTCGCCGTCTCGACCGCGCTCGACCTCGTCGCCGACTTCGGCATCGATCCCGAGAACGCCTTCGGCTTCTGGAACTGGGTCGGCGGGCGCTACTCCGTCGACTCCGCCGTGGGCCTGTCGCTCATCATCGCGCTGGGACCCGAGCGCTTCGAGTGCTTCCTCAAGGGCTTCCATGATGTCGACATGTACTTCCAGAACACGCCGCTCGAGGACAACGTCGTGGCGCTGATGGGCCTCATCAACGTCTGGTACGTCAACTTCTTCGGCGCCGAGAGCCACGCCGTGCTGCCGTACAACCAGTACATGCACCGCTTCCCGGCCTATCTGCAGCAGCTCACCATGGAGTCCAACGGCAAGGGCGTCCGCTGGGACGGCTCGGCGCTCACCACGGCCTCGGGCGAGATCTATTGGGGCGAGCCGGGCACCAACGGCCAGCACGCCTTCTACCAGCTCATCCATCAGGGCACGCGTCTGATCCCCTCCGACCTCATCGCGTTCGTCAACACCGCCAACCCCAACAAGGACGGCGACCAGGACGTGCACGAGCTGTTCCTGGGCAACTTCCTGGCCCAGACCAAGGCGCTCGCGTTCGGAAAGACCGCCGACGAGGTCCGCGCCGAGGGCACGCCCGAGGAGATCGTCACCGCGCGCATCTTCACCGGCAACCGTCCGTCCACCTCGATCTTCGGCATCGAGCTCACCCCGCATGCGCTCGGCGCCCTCATCGCGCTCTACGAGCACATCACGTTCGTCGAGGGCACGGTCTGGGGCATCGATTCCTTCGACCAGTGGGGCGTTGAGCTGGGCAAGCAGCTCGCCAAGCAGATCACGCCCGCGTTCCATGACGACGAGGCCCTCGCCGTCCAGGACGCGAGCACCAAGGCGCTCATCGAGTTCTACCGCGCCCATCGCAAGTAGCCCGCTTGCGTCTGCGTGACGTATCGGGACTGCCCCGTCTCTTCGGGGCAGTCCCTTTTCTGTGACCGAAAGGATTATTCGCCGTGGCATTTCCCTTCAAGGCCGTCATCTTCGATATGGACGGCGTGATCGTCGATACCGAGAAGTTCTACTTCGACGAGCTGCTCGTCATGAGCGAAGAGCTCGGACTGGGCATCACCGTTGATGAATGCAAGCATCAGGTCGGCATGTCGCACCAGGATTTTCAGCGCAATCTGCAGATGTGGATGCGTCGCGGGGGCCGCGGCGAGCTGTCCGGTGACGAGGCGGAGGCGATCTACAACGAGTGGGCGTCGCATCGCCCGCGGCCGTACGCGCAGCTGCTGAACCCCGGTGTCGCCGAGACGGTGGAGGCGCTGCACGGGATGGGGGTCCGCGTTGCGCTGGCGTCCTCCTCTCCGCTGGCGAATATCGACAAGGTCCTCAGCGCGTGCGGTCTGACGGGCCGGTTCGAGCCCATCGTGTCGGGCGAGCAGTTCCATCAAAGCAAGCCCAACCCCGAGATCTACCTGCACACGCTGGAGCTGTTGGGGCTTCCCGCCAGCGCGTGCTGCTGCGTGGAGGACTCGGTGTACGGCATCGCCGCCGGATGCGCCGCGGGGCTCACGGTCATCGCCAAGCGCGAGGAGCGCTTTGGCTTCTCTCAGGATCAGGCAAACCTCATCATCGATCAGATCCCCGACCTTCTGCGCATAGGGGAGCGCTGATCGATTCAACCCACGGCAACGTGAAGACGCGTGCAAATTCGGGGACGTACCTTCCGCATGCACGTATGCAAATTCGGGGACGTAAATTCGGGGACGTACCTTCGGCGTGCAAACATGCATGCGGAAGGTACGTCCCCGAATTTGCACGCGCTTGCTCAAAAAGACGGGGACCCGCGGGCCCCCGTCTTGCTGTCGACGATGTGCGGCTGAGCGACGCTATGCCGCCTGGCGAATCGGCATGGTGTTCATGCTCGGGCGGGTGAGCGCCGCGTGCAGCTTGCGACCTGCGAACGAGGCGATGCCGCTCACCTCTCTCGCGGGATGGCGCTGTGTCCACACCAGGCGCTCGTTGCGGGGATTGACCCACGTGGCGGCACGTTTGACGGCTGCCGGGACGGCGATGGAAGAGGCTTCGAGCACGACGAACACGATCGCAAGCGAAGCGAGCATCCCAGCAAGTGTGACGATGGCGTTGAAATCGATCATGATGGCTCCCTTCCGTATCGTGGTTCTGCCTTCTACTGGCTCCTTACCCGCGCGATGCGCAGTTATGCACAGCAATTCGGGGGAGCGAACACGTTGCTCGGCAGCAGGCGCGGACCTTCCGGAATCGGTTTGAAGCGGAGCGCCGCAGGCCCGCTCATTCATGAATTTAGAGGGGCGTCAAATAAACGAATCCTGCGCAAACGCCGAAAAGGCCCTCGTTCGTTCATGAATGAGTGAGGTCTGAACCCGTCCCCGCGGCGAATGAGACCACTACAGGGAAGGCATCCGGTTTTTAGAGGTCGAGAAGCGCGGCGCTGCGCTCGGCGATGCGATAGGCGAGTTCGCGTGCATCGGCGTGCCTGATGGCGGCGAGGCGCTCAGACGTGTCCGCGAGCTCGCGTTCCAGCTCAGCGCAGCCGAAAGTGGTGTTCGACGGCGGCGCATCGGTTTCGAGCAGCAGCCTGTTCTCGGGAACGATGCGCGCGTACTCGCGGCCTTTGCGGGTGGCGAGCATATGCGCGTTGATCGAGAACCAGCAGCCGGCGCGCCGCGCGCGGGCGAGCTCGTCGCTCGTCCCGGAAAACCAGTGGAAGATGCAGACGGATTCGCGCACAAGCCCGGTCTCTTCGAGGATGTCGAGCACCGTGTCGGCCGAACGCACGGCATGAATGGTCAGAAGACGCCCGTCAAGCGGGTGCTCTGCGCAGGCGCGGGCGACGCGCGTGAACGCGCGCACCTGGGCGTCTTTGCTCGGAAGATGCTTCGTGCTGAAATCAAGGCCGACTTCGCCGACGCGCGGCGTATCGGAGACGAGCTCGGCAAGGGCATCGACATCCGCGTCCCCGCAGGTTCCATCCGATAGCCACCACGGATGGAGGCCCGCGGCGACGCGGACGTTGGGGCAGGCGGCGTATGCCTCCCGCGAGGCTCTGTAGCCCGCAGGGGTCACGCTGGCGTCGAGGATCCCGATGCCGCGCACCTCGGCCTCTCGCGCGCAGGCGAGGCCGTCGCGCATGAGCCCGAGGTGGCAGTGCATATCGACGTAGCGCATGGCTCCTCCTTGGAAGTTCGGCCCATCGAGACTAGCGGTCGCGCCGGGCGCCGCCTTCGCGCGCCTTACCGCATCCCACACCGGAGATCTGCCGTATGACCTCGCCGGCAATCATCTGCCCCATGATCGGCGGCATGAACGATGCCGTTCCCAGCACGCGCTCGCCCGGTTGCCCCTGTCCGCGCGCGAAAAGGTCGATCGGGTCCTCGCAGGAGTAGAGCACCTGCAGGCGGCGAATCCCGCGTCGGCGGCATTCCTTGCGCATGACGCGGGCGAGGGGGTCGCGCTCCGTTTCGCGGATATCGCATATCCGCAGGCACTCCGGGTGCAGCTTGTTGGCCGCTCCCATGCTGCTGATGAGCGGCACGCCGCGCTCGTCGGCGAGCTGGGCCAGCGCGAGCTTGGCCGAAACCGTGTCGATGGCGTCCACGATGTAATCGATGCGTCCGCTGCAGGCGGCCAGGCACTCATCGAACAGGCCCTCGAGGTTTTCAGGCAGCACGAAGGCGTTATGGGCGATGACGGTGCACGCGGGGTTGATGTCGCGGATCATGCCGGCCATCACGTCGACCTTGCGCTTGCCGACGGTGCTCGTGAAGGCGATGGCCTGCCGGTTGATGTTGCTCGGCGCCACCACGTCCTTGTCGACGATGACGATCCGACCGATAAACGCGCGGGCGAGCGCCTCGATGCAGCTCGACCCGACGCCGCCGCAGCCGAACACCATGACCGTTGCGCTTTGCAGGCGCTCGAGCCCCTCGTCTCCCATGATGATGCGAAGCCGGTCGGTTGCTGTTTCCTGCATACGGCGCCTTTCCCTCGGAACGTTGATGCACATTATAGGTTAGGTGGCACATGCTCCGCCTCGTTGTTGCCTCTCCTGCCGCCGCCTTGCCTGTGGAAGTGTTGTCGGGCGCCCGTTTTGGTATGGAGGCAACCTCGCGTATCTGCGACGATAGACCCATACGTGTCAGATGACCATACAGGGAGTATGCATGGCAGAGTTCGTATATCAGATGTATCAGGCGCGCAAGGCGCATGGCGACAAGGTGATTTTGGACGATGTCACCCTGTCGTTTTACCCCGGTGCCAAGATCGGCGTCGTGGGCCCCAACGGCATGGGCAAGTCGACGCTGCTCAAGATCATGGCAGGCAAGGAGGAGGTCTCCAACGGCGAGGCGCGTCTGACGCCCGGTTACACGGTGGGCCTGCTCGAGCAGGAGCCGCCGCTCGACGACGACAAGACCGTCATCGAGAACATCCGCATGGCATTCGGCGACCTGCTCGCCAAGGTCGACCGCTTCAACAAGATCGGCGAGGAGATGTGCGACCCGGACTGCGACATGGACGCCCTCATGGCGGAGATGGGCAGGCTGCAGGACGAGATCGATGCGGCCGACGGCTGGGACATCGACAGCAAACTCGGCCAGGCCATGGACGCGCTGCAGTGCCCGGACGCCGATATGCCCGTCTCCGTCCTGTCGGGCGGCGAGCGTCGTCGCGTGGCCCTGTGCAAGCTGCTGCTCGAGGCTCCCGACCTGCTGCTGCTCGACGAGCCCACGAACCATCTGGACGCTGAGTCCGTCCTGTGGCTCGAGCACTTCCTGCACAACTATCCGGGCGCCGTGCTCGCCGTCACCCACGACCGCTACTTCCTCGACAACGTCGCCGAGTGGATCTGCGAGGTCGACCGCGGGCACCTGTACCCCTACAAGGGCAACTACTCCACCTATCTCGAGACCAAGGCAGCGCGTATCGCCGCGCAGGGCCAGCGCGACGCCAAGCTCGCCAAGCGCATGGCCGCCGAGCTCGAGTGGGTGCGCAGCAGCCCCAAGGCCCGCCAGGCCAAGAACAAGGCCCGTCTCGAGCGCTACGAGGAGATGGAGGCCGAGGCCCGCGCCAGCCAGAAGCTCGACTACACCGATATCCGCATCCCGGTCGGTCCGCGCCTGGGCGCGAAGGTCCTCGAGGTCGAGCATCTCCACAAGGAGTTCGACGGTCGCGTGCTCATCGATGACCTGACCTTCAGCCTGCCGCGCAACGGCATCGTGGGCGTCATCGGCCCCAACGGCGTGGGCAAGTCGACTCTGTTCAAGATGATCGTGGGCACCGAGCAGCCGACGTCGGGCTCCATCGAGCTGGGCGAGACCGTGAAGATCTCCTATGTCGACCAGATGCGCGAGGGCATCGACCCCGACAAATCGTTGTGGGAGGTCGTCTCGGGCGGCACCGACAAGATGCTCGTGGGCGAGACCGAGGTGCCGAGCCGCGCCTATGTGGCGAGCTTCGGCTTCAAGGGATCTGACCAGCAGAAACGCGCCGGCGTGCTGTCTGGCGGCGAGCGCAACCGCCTGAACCTGGCGCTCACGCTCAAGCAGGGCGGCAACCTGCTGCTGCTCGACGAGCCGACCAACGACCTGGACGTCGAGACCCTGTCGTCGCTCGAGGCGGCATTGCTCGAGTTCCCGGGATGCTCGGTCGTCATCAGCCACGACCGCATGTTCCTGGACCGCGTGGCCACGCACATCCTGGCGTGGGAGGGCACCGACGAGAATCCGGGCAACTGGTACTGGTTCGAGGGCAACTTCCAGTCCTACCAGGAGAACCGCGTGGCGCGTCTGGGCGAGGACGCCGCGCAGCCGCATCGCATCCGCCGCAAGCTGACGCGCGACTAGTCGCGGCTGCAGGGTTTCCAAGCAGAGCTAAGGAAAGCCGCCTCGGGACCTTCGGGTCCCGAGGCGGCTTTTCGTGGATATAGGTGAACTGAAACGGCTCAGTCCCACAACGTATTATCGGGTGCGCTGAGATGGGTTGAAACGAACCCGTCCCCAACCAACCCATTTACGGTTCGTCGACCTCGAGCTTGTCGATGACCCAGGAGGTGCCGCTGGCCGTCGTGCTGCGCTTGATGCGCACCGCGGCATAACGGCGCTCGCCGTCCCGCGCATACCCGAAGGGGAACGTCGCGCGGTTGCGCGCTGCCTCGATCGTGTTGCGGAGCTGGGCGATGTAGTAGTACTCGTTGAGGATGCCCATGACGTCGGCGCCGTAGGGGAGCAGATAGGAGATCTCCCGCAGCAGGTCGCCGGGGCAGTAGACGTCGACCGTGAAATCTCGAGGGTAGTCGTCGGGAATGACGGGTGCGGCGGGCGGCACCGGTTCCGGCGGAGTGACCGGCTGCGGTTCAGGTTCAAGGGTTTCCGCAGGTGAGTCCGCGGGCTCCTGGGGAGCCGGCTCCGTTGTCGGTTCCGGCGCCCGGGGCTCATCGGATGCCGCAGGCGGCATGTCCGGCGCTTCTGTTCGCGCGGCTTCTTGCTCGACCTCGGGCTCTGCGCCCTCCTGCACCTCTAAGGCGACCTCGGACGGGCTGATGCCGGGCGTCGATTCGAGCGTCTGCATGCCGGCATTGGCGTTCTCGGGATCGAAGACGACCGTGAGCGTGATGGCGGGCTGCGGAGACTCCGCCTCCGGTTTCTCGGGCTCTTCCGGCGCGTTCACGCCATCGACGGGTTCCGCGGCGTCATCGGGGAGCTGCTCGTCGGCGTCCCCATCATGATCGTCTTGCGTATCGGATTCTGTCGAGGTGGCTTCCTCAGACGGCTGCTCGACCGGCTCCTCAGCGAGCTGCTCCTGCTGCGCTGCGGCCTGCGGCTCGATCTCCTTGGCTTCCTCGGCGGTCTCCGAGGCATCTTGCGTCGGCTCTTCGACCGGCTCTTCTTGCGGCTTGGGCTCTTCGCGCTTGACGCGGCGCGGCTTTACGGGTTTCAGGCCCTTGTCGGTCTTTTTGCGCTTCCAGGACTTGCCCGATTTCTGCGCAGCGGTCTTTTCGGGGGCCGCCAGCGCCTCGTCCCATGCGGGCTGCGCGTTGATGGTGGCGTAGATGCGGCCACCTTTGAACACGGTCAGCGTGATGAAGTCGTCGAGCTCTTCCAGCAGCTCTCGCGTGTCGGAGAACCCGAGGTCCTCGGCGGTCATGCGCTCGGCGGCAAGGACCTCTTCGATCTTGGGCGCCAGGGTCTGCTTCCCGCATCCGATGGCCGTCGATAGAAGCTGATAGAGATAGATATGATTGCCGACGGACAGCGTCGGCTTGACCGGTTGCTTGCTCATGTGCCCCTCTTCCCATGTTCGTCCATAGCCATATTACCATCGAGCGGATAGCCTTTTTCCGACCGGGCGGCGGGGCGGATGCGCGCGCAGATAAATCCCGTAGGCGGCCCTCGCGCCTACGGGAGACGACCGTCTGGCTGCTGATGCTCGATGCGGGGAATCAGTTGGCCGAAGAGGCGGCTGTAGAAGGGGCGTCCGTTCCGGATGAGGGGGTCGTGGTCGGATTTCCCGTACTCGTATCGGTGCCCGTGCTCGAGGAGCTGCTCGATGTGCCGGAGCCCGTGGTGTCGGATGACGTGTTGCCTGCGGTGTCGGCCGGAGGCGTCGTGGCGTCCGTGGTCTGCTGGTCCTGCGGGGTCTCGGGCTCCGTCTGGGTGGTGTCATCGGCAGGGGAGGTGGCGGTGTCGGGCTGGACGGCGTCCGCATCGTCCTCGGTAGTCGCGGGAAGCTGCGCGCCGCCGTCATCGACGGTCTGCTGCGTGCCGGTATCGACGGGTTGCGTCGTCGTCGGGATGAGCGGGGCGGCCTTCTCGCCGATTCCCTCGCCCGAGGTGCCGAACCAGATGGCTGCGGCGCAGACGGCAACGGCGACCACGGCGGCGAGGATCGAGAACGCGATCACCTTCTTCTGGGTCGCGGAGCGCTCCGCCGCCGCGCGCTCGCGCAGGTTGACGGGCGCGATGCGCGCCCCTCTGACTCCCTGGCTCGGCGAGGCCTGGTCATCGCTTTGGGACGTGCGCATGCTTGCCTGCGCGATCGCGCCGGCATCTTTGAGCTTGCGCGCGCTGACGTCGAGGAAACGGCGGTAGATCTGGGAGGACACGACGGTCACAACCGAGCTGACCGCGGCGCCGATGATGGATCCCGCGATGCCGATATAGGATGCGAGCGCCACCGAGGTCGCCGCAGCGGCGGCGCCGGCGATGATCTGGGCCACGGACACGCCGTCGAACAGCTTCTTCTTGGGCGGGATCGCCTGAGTCTGACCGATGGTTTCATGCTTGAGCACCTGGGTGCTCTGAGGGGGTTGATAGACGCGCGTCCTCCTGCGCGAGGTGTAGTTGTCGCTGTATGCAGCCATGGACTGGCCCCTTTCGGATATGGCAAACGGCGAGGGCGGCGCTGCGCGCTCGAGCGCGGCCGCACGTCCCGCCGGAATCGTTCCGTTAGATTGTGTACCCCTCAACCATGATTGGAAGTGGACGCGGCAAGACAACAAAAAGAGGCAACACAAGGGGAGGAATTGTGGAGAACAAGGGTGGTGGAGGAGCACCGGACGGCAGGCGACGGTGCGGTATCCCCACCGTGGAGATACCGCACATCTGCGAGCGGGGATCAATCGGCCAGCGCTTCCCTAGGGCCAAAAGACGAACGAACCGGCGGGCAGCTACCGTATGAGCGACAGATAGTGGTTGGCCCGCTCGACGAGCCAGGCGACATCGAGGCCGAAGGGGCACGGCGTCTCGACGAAGGACGAGTGGACGTCGACGTTCTGCCCGAGCGTCAGGTGCGTCCAGCCCTTGGAGGACGCGAGCGCCGCCATGAGCTTCGCGCTCGTATCGAGGGTGGTGTAGCTTGGAGGCTCCTCCGACGTGCCCACATGCTCT
The DNA here is from genome assembly GCF_030385545.1 of Collinsella ihumii. Lineage (NCBI taxonomy): Bacteria > Bacillati > Actinomycetota > Coriobacteriia > Coriobacteriales > Coriobacteriaceae > Collinsella > Collinsella ihumii. The sequence goes on from NZ_JAUEIQ010000008.1 coordinate 152,604, forward strand.
ATGGACACGGGGCGGGCCCGGTGCGTCAGCGGTCTTTGAGCGGCGGCATGGGCTTCCACGTGCGGTCCTGGTAGATCTTTCGCGCATCGCGCATGCCGCGGAACAGCGCCGGAATGCCCGTCTTCAGGCTGTCGCGGTTGACCATGACGAGGCGGATGACCTCCTTGGCGAAGGTGGCCGCCGTGCCGAGCCCGAAGGTGATGCGGCGGTAATCGCCGTGGGCGCGGAAATACTGCATCATGTAGCCGCGGTTGCGCATGATGTGGTAGCGGTTCATGTCGGAGGTGCCGTTGAGCTGGCGAAGCCCCGCGATGTCCCAGTTGGGGATATCGCGGGTGCGCTGCAAGATGAGGTCTGCGACCACGATGGGCTCGGTGACCTTGGAGGCCAGATAGCCGTAGACGGTGTCGTCCCAGTAGATGAAGAAGCGGGGGTCGGGCAGGCCGATCTCGTCGACCACGGAGCGTGCGAACAGGCCGCCCTCGAAGCACATCGTGTTCATGGGGCGATAGCCTTCGGGGCCGAACGCCGCGGGCGCGATGGGGTTGGGGATGCCCAGCGACTCGATGAAGTGGTACTGCCAGTAGAAGTCGCCGCCGTCGTAGTCGAGACGCGACCCCTGGATCACGCGATGGTCGCGGGTCCAGGGCTCCAGGCGCTCGATCGCCTCGGGAAGGACCATGACGTCATCGTCCATGACCCAGAACCATTCGGCGCCGAGCTCCCACGCGCGCTTGACGCCGGCGGAGAAGCCGCCGGCACCGCCCAGGTTGTCGTCTTGCGGTGCATAGACCACGCGAGCGGTGCCGCCCTCGGCATCGGGTCCGTCGGCGGGCGCGCCCCACAGCTCGTCGGTGCGCTCGCCGAGCTCGGCCACCATGCGCTCGGTCTTGTCGGAATGCTCGTTGTCCACGATGACGATGCGCCAGGGCGCGACCGTGAGCGTGCAGAACGAGTCGAACAGCTTGGCAAGCAGCTCCTGCCGCTTGAACGTGACCACCACGATCGCGAGCTTCGGAATGCCGGGAGTCCCGGCTGCCTTGTTGGTGTTGGTCTCGCTCACGGTCGCGCTGCCTTCCTGTCGGGATTACATGCCCAGCCATTATACCTTTCGCAAACAGCGCGAACATCCCAGTCGCGAAAGAGCCATGGTATGCCGTCTGCCGTATGCCGCTACAATAGGTGGCGACAGGGCTTCCGTTGAAGGAGAAGAGATGGACGAGCTGTATCTAGCCGGCCTCGGGTCTGCCGCGGGCACGGGATTGGGCGATGGGTTTTTCCGTATTGTGTCGGCAACCCCGCATATCCGCGTGGGGGATGTCGAGGGCAACGCGCAGGCGATTCTCGAATGCGTGAAGGCGGCGGCGGACCGGGGCGCGGGCGCCCTCGTGCTGCCCGAGCTGTGCTTGAGCGGGTACACGTGCGCCGACCTGTTTTTGGACCGCACGCTGCTGCGCGCCTGCGAGAGCGCGCTGGCGCGGCTGCTCGACCAGACGCGCGACCTGTCCGTTCTCTTCACGGTCGGTCTGCCCGTCGCGAACGGCGAGGCCATCTACAATTGCGCCGCGGTGTGCTGCGCCGGCAGGCTGCTGGGCCTGACCGTCAAGCAGAACATCCCCAACTACGGCGAGTTCTACGAGCGGCGCTGGTTCACGCCGGCGCCGCTCAACACGGGGTGCGTCGCTTTTGCCGGCCAAAGCCAGGTCCTCATGGGTCACAGGCTCGTGTACCGGTGCTGCGATGCGGGGTTGGATTCCGTGACAATCGGCGTCGAGGTGTGCGAGGACCTGTGGGTGCCCGCGCCCCCCTCGATAGACATGACGGTGGACGGAGGGGCGACGATCATCTTGAACCCGTCCGCCTCCGATGAGATCATCGGCAAGGCCGAATACCGCCGCGAGCTGGTGCGCGGCCAATCGGCGCGCCTGTACTGCGCCTATGCGTACGCCGATGCGGGCGAGGGGGAGTCGACGACCGATCTGGTCTTCGTGGGCGAGAACCTGATTGCGGAAAACGGCAGCCTGCTCGCGCGTACCGATATGTTCACGTGCGACATGGCCGTGGCCGATGTCGATCTGGACCGCCTGATGGCGGAGCGCCGCCGCTCGACCACCTGGGCAAAGCGTCCGTTCAGCATGCGTCCGTGCAACGAGGTGCTGTTCTCGTACACGGGAAGATCGGAGACAGGCGAGATGTGCGATCGGTCATCGGCGCCGCAGCTCATGCGCTCGGCGCTCGATATCGATCGCGTCTTTCCCCAGACCCCGTTCGTGCCGGCGGACCATGGCGATCTTGCCGAGCGCTGCGAGACGATTTTCAACCTCCAGGCCGCTGGCCTCAAGACGCGCTTGGCGCACACGGGCACCAAGCGCGCCGTCATCGGGCTCTCGGGCGGCCTGGACTCCACCCTGGCCCTGCTCGTGACCGTGCGCGCCTTCGACGCGCTCGGGCTTCCGCGCTCCGGCATCACCGCCGCCTCCATGCCCGGGTTCGGTACGACCGTGCGCACCAAGAGCAACGCCGAGACGCTCGCCCGCGGCCTCGGCGCGGACTTCCGCGAGATCTCGATCCACGACGCCGTCAAGCAGCATTTCGCCGACATCGGCCACGATCCGGCCGTCACCGACGTCACCTATGAGAACAGCCAGGCGCGCGAGCGCACGCAGATCCTCATGGATCTTTCCAACGAGCTCGGCGGCTTCGTCATCGGCACCGGCGACCTTTCCGAACTTGCGCTGGGCTGGGCCACCTACAACGGCGACCACATGAGCATGTACGCCGTGAACGCGAGCGTGCCCAAGACGCTCGTGCGCCACCTGGTGCGCTACGCGGCCGACGTCTTCGGCGGCGAGATTGCCGACACCCTGCTCGACATCCTGGACACCCCGGTGTCCCCCGAACTTTTGCCGCCCACGGGAGACGGCGAGATCGCGCAGAGGACCGAGGACCTCGTCGGTCCCTACGAGCTGCACGATTTCTTCTTGTACCACCTGCTGCGCTTTGGGTTCACGCCGGGCAAGATCTACCGGATGGCCTGCCGGTCCTTTGCGGGGACCTACGACGAGCACACCGTGTGGAGCTGGCTGCGCGTGTTCTACCGGCGCTTCTTCGCGCAGCAGTTCAAGCGCAGCTGCCTGCCCGATGGGCCGAAGGTCGGCTCGGTCACCCTGTCGCCGCGCGGCGATTGGCGCATGCCGAGCGATGCCAGCTCGCGCCTGTGGCTCGAGGAGATCGACCGCCTGCAACCGTAGGCAGGTTCGGACCGGCCCTTGGCCGCTCCTGTGCATAGGGGCGGCCAGGGGCCGGTCTTGTGAAATCGACTCCACCCCGGCCTCCTCCTTCGCGCTACACTAGGGTGCAGTGTTCTGCGACCAGACGCCCCGTCCGGGGCGAGGGAGGATATCCACCTATGAAGTTTTCCAGCAGGCTCGACCGTTTTGGCGACGAGGTGTTCGCGGCGCTCAACCAGCGCAGGCTCAAGCTCGAGGCGGAGGGCCGCACGATCTACAACCTGTCGGTGGGCACGCCCGATTTCGCGCCGTATGACCACGTGGTCGAGGCGCTGCGCGACGCCGCCGCCGATCCCGTCCAGTGGAAATACAGCCTGCGTGACCTGCCCGAGCTCAAGCAGGCGGTCTGCGACTACTACGCGAGCCGTTTCGGCGTCGAGGGCATCACGCCCGACATGGTCGCCTCGTGCAACGGCACGCAGGAGGGCGTCGGCCATCTGGGGCTCGCCCTGCTCGATTCCGGGGACACGGCGCTGGTGCCCGACCCCTGCTATCCGGTGTTCGAGGCGGGCGTGAAGATCGCCGACGGCGAGCTTGCCTACTACCCGCTGAGCGCCGAGCATGACTTCCTGCCGCATGTGGCCGATATCGATCCTGCGGTCGCTGACCGCGCCAAGTACATGATCGTGTCGCTTCCCGCCAACCCGGTGGGCAGCGTGGGCACGCCCGAGGTGTACGAGGAGATCATCGCGTTCGCGCGCGAGCACGACCTTCTGATCGTGCACGACAACGCATATTCCGATATCGTGTACGATGGCCCGCGCGGCGGCAGCTTCCTGCAGTATCCCGGTGCGCTCGAGGTGGGCGTCGAGTTCTTCTCGCTCTCGAAGTCCTTCAACGTGACCGGAGCGCGCATCGGTTTTCTGGTCGGCCGCTCCGACGTGGTCTCGGCGTTCGCCAAGCTGCGCAGCCAGATCGACTTCGGCATGTTCTACCCCATCCAGAAGGCCGCCATCGCCGCGCTGACCGGTCCGCTCGACCAGGTCGAGGCGCAGCGCCTCAAGTACCAGGAGCGTCGCGACGCGCTGTGCGACGGCCTGGAGCGCATCGGCTGGGAGCGGCCCAACGCGCACGGCACGATGTTCGTGTGGGCCAAGCTGCCCGGCGGGCGCACGGATTCCATGGCGTTTTGCGAGGAGCTCATGGACCGCGCGGGCGTGGTGGTGACGCCCGGCGCGAGCTTCGGCCCCTCGGGCGAGGGCTACGTGCGCATGGCGCTCGTGCTGCCGCCCGAGGGCCTTCAGGCGGCAGTCGCCGCGATCGAGGCCGCCGGCATCTAACATCTAGACGGGTTGGTTGGGGATGGGTTGGTTGGGGACGCGCTCCTTCCAACCCATCGCAACTCATTTGGGGATGCGTTCCCTCCAGCCCGTTGCGCTTGCTCGGCGTTCCTTCAGATATCTCGACGCTGTCGCACCATGGGCTGGAAGAAACACGCCCCATTCAACCCCGACGCTACCGCGCAATGGGTCGGAAGGAGCGCGTCCCAATGGGTTGGAGGGAACACGTCCCCAACCAACCCAGCCAACCCTTCTCATGTGTAAATGTTATAAGAATGATAGGAAATAGCGGCGGCGCGTTTAGGCTCGCACGTTGCGGATATATTTTACACCATGGTACCGATACCAATTCCGATTGAATCAGGGGGACTACCATGGTCAACGATAGAAAAGTCGCCGTCGTCGGATGCGGGTTCGTCGGCTCGTCATCGGCGTTCGCCCTCATGCAAAGCGGGCTGTTTTCCGAGATGGTCCTTATCGACGTGGACCGCGCCCGCGCCGAGGGCGAGGCGCTCGACATCAGCCACGGGGCGCCGTTCGCGCATCCCATGCGCATCTACGCCGGCGACTACGAGGATGCCGCCGATGCGGCGATCATCGTGGTGACGGCGGGCGCTGCGCAGAAACCCGGCGAGACGCGTCTGGATCTGGTGAACAAGAACGTCGCCATCTACCGCAGCATCATCCCGCGCATTCGGGAGGTTGGATTCGAGGGCATCCTGCTTATCGTCTCCAACCCGGTCGACGTGCTCACCTATGCCGCCATCAAGATGTCCGGCCTGCCCGAGAGCCGCGTGATCGGTTCGGGCACTGTGCTCGACACCGCCCGCCTGCAGGAGGCACTCGGCGATCATCTGGGCGTTGATCCGCGCGATGTCGAGGCGTACATCATCGGTGAGCACGGCGACTCCGAGCTTGCCGTGTGGTCGAGCGCCGACGTTGCCGGCGTACCGCTCGAGGACTTCTGCGAGATGCGCGGCCACTTCGACCACGAGGCGACCGAGGCGCGTATCGTCGACGAGGTCCGCCATGCCGCCTACGAGATCATCGCGCGCAAGTACGCGACGTATTACGGCATCGCGATGTCGGTCCAGCGCCTGTGCCGGGCGATTATGGGTGACGAGAAGTGCATCCTGCCCGTCTCGAGCCTCATGGTGGGGGAGTACGGCCTTTCCGACATCGCCATCTCTATGCCCACGATCATCGGCCGCGGCGGCATCGAGTGCCGCGTGCCCATCTCCCTTGACGATGAGGAGCTTGGTGAGCTGCACCGCTCCGCTGCGGCGCTGTCCGAGGTCATCGACCGCGCGCAGCTGCGTTAGCCGGATGCGCAGGCTGCGTCGGCGCCCATCGGCTTGTGTGGCGATGGGCGCCGACCGCCGACTGTGCAGCCGACAGGACTGACGCCGACAGACAGTCGACCGACAGCTGGCCAATCGTCAGTCAACCGACCGAACGTCGACCTGACGCCGACCAACAGCCGACCGGCGGCGTACCGGCACCTGGCCGGCAGGCTTCCCGCCGATCGCCAACAGGTTGCCAACCCGCCGACCGGCGACCGCCCTCGCACCCTGTCATATCCCGCGAAAAAAACCGGTCGCATTTTGCTATCGTGCCATGCTTGTTCGTACAAGCATGGCACGATAGAATGGCCCTGACGACCGATGTGAGCGGGAGGTAGCCATGGCGATCAACGCAATCGAATGGTGGAAGCAGGCTGTCGTGTACCAGGTGTATCCGCGCAGTTTCCGCGACGCCGACGGCGACGGCTTGGGCGATATCCGCGGGGTGACCGCCGGGATCGATTACCTCGCCGAACTCGGCATCGATGCCATCTGGCTCTCACCGTTCTATCCTTCCGAGCTCGCCGACGGCGGGTACGACGTCATCGATTACCGCGCGGTCGACCCGCGCCTGGGCACGCTCGACGATTTCGATGGGCTTATCGCCGCCGCGCATGCCCACGACATCCGCGTGATCGTGGACATCGTGCCCAACCACACCTCAAACAAGCACCGTTTCTTCCAGGCGGCGCTCGCCGCGGGCCCCGGCTCGTCCGAGCGCGAACGCTACATCTTCCGGCCTGGCCGCGGGGAGCACGGTGAGCTTCCCCCGAACGGCTGGATGTCGTGTTTCGGCGGCTCGGCGTGGGAGCGCGTCGAGGACGGCGAATGGTACCTGCATCTGTTTGCCGCCGAGCAGCCCGATCTTAACTGGCAGCATCCCGACGTGCGCGAGGAGTTCGAGCGCACGCTGCGCTTTTGGTGCGACCGCGGCGTCGACGGGTTCCGCGTGGATGTGGCGCACGCCCTAGCGAAGGACCTGACGAGCCGTCCGCTCGACGAGCTCGACCAGGCGCCTAAGCAGGGGAGCGGCAACGCGGACAATCCCTTATGGGACCGCCCCGAGGTCCATGAGATCTACCGCTTGTGGCGCCGCATCTTCAACGAATACGAGCCGCCGCGCTTCGCCGTCGCCGAGGCGTGGGTGACACCCGATCACCAGCGCCTCTACGCCTCGCCCGATGAGCTCGGTCAGGTCTTCAACTTCGAGTTCGCCAAGGCGGACTGGTACGCCGCCGACTTCCGTCGCGCCATTGAGGAGGGCCTTGCCTGCGCGGAGGAATCCGGCTCCACGAGCACGTGGGTGCTTTCCAACCACGACGTGCCGCGCCATGCGACGCGCTACGGCTTGCCGCAGGTGAAGGCAAAGGTGCACCATCAGTTCGTCAACGACTGGCTGCTGCGCGACGGGGCGACCTATACCGAGGATCGCGCGCTAGGCACCAAGCGCGCTCGCGCCGCGCTGCTCATGGAGATGGCGCTGCCGGGCTCGGCCTACATCTACCAGGGCGAGGAGCTGGGCCTGTTCGAGGTTGCGAACATCCCGTGGGATCGTCTGGAGGATCCGCAGGCGCGCCGGACCTGCCACGGGGATGCGCTGAAGGGGCGCGATGGCTGCCGCGTGCCGCTGCCCTGGGTCGCTTCCGACCTGCCGGCGCCGGCTGCGTGGGACGGCTCCTTCGGTGACGGGGATACGGCGAGTTTCGGGTTTTCCGCGCCGGCTACGGGTGTGGCGCGCGCGGACAAGACGGCTGCCCCGCACCTGCCACAGCCGTTGTGGTTCGTTGAGCACGCGGTGGATCGCCTGGATGCCGAGCCCGGCTCGATGCTCAACCTATACCGCCGAATCCTCGCACTGCGCCATGAGCTGCTCACGTCTACGGGCGATACCTCACTGACCTGGTGGGGAGCAGGCGAGTTGGGGATTTCTGCCGAGCAGGCGCGCGAGGTGATCGCTTATGCCCGCCCCGCGGCCGGTGGCAAGACGCTCGTGAGCATCACCAACTTTGGTGCGCATGAGCTCGCCTTGCCCGAAGGCGAGGTGCTCGTATCGTCCGAGCCGCTTACGGGTGCGCTGGGCCAAGACGCTTCTGTGTGGATGCTGCTTGGCTAGGAACCGGCTGGCCACTGCATCGCGCACCCGGGCGGTTGCATAGCGGGTGCGCGAGCGGCTGGCCGCCGCCGCTGCGCGACGCCCCCGATCGGCACCCTGTGGAAGTGCATATGGGTCTGAGACCGCGTCCCTGCCTCGGGAGGACGTCCAGCGGGAGGTTCCGGAGCTCAGAGTTGCTGAAAAATCAACGTTTTGAGTGGGTAGCTTTCAAGCGCCCGGAAATGCGAACTCGTCGTGCGGTCGTTACCTGCGGAAACGCTACCTCTGAAGATGCCCTCTCAGACGGGTTCGAAAACCACCCGCTCAAAACGTCGATTTTTCAGCGAAAGTCAGCGCTGGAACCTCCGCTGTGGACCGCAGGCAGCCTCGTTTTGCCCCAAACGCCTCTGCGGGGCAGGTCGTAGCTGGCAGTAATCTGCGCTTCTTAAGGCTAGAGTCTTCCTGGCGGTGCTTTTGGTACGCTTGGACAGAACTATTGTTGTTGCCTATGCGATGCTAACGTGAGGGGTCGAGCATGATGCATGCCGGAAAAGACGCGCGACGCGTCGTCTCGCTTACGAAGCCGACGGGCGCAGGCCTGCCCGATGGCGCGGCGATGCCTACGGATGAGAAGGCAGGTTCCGGCGTGCTCGGCACGCTTGCTGAGAAGATCCCCCTGAGCAGGCCGTCGCTTTCGCCGCGCCATACCGAGGACGACACAAGCGCTCAGCCCACCCCCTCGTCAAAGCGCGCGGACAACTTCTTGACCTACGCGCAGTCTGCTCGCGACCCGTTTTCCAGGCGGCCGCTGAACGCCCTCGACAGCCTCGTGTTCTCGTGGCTGTCGTACTTTCGCTTGAGCTCTCAACTGCGTTGCGCGCGCATGCCCGAGGGCATCGGACTCCACGAGCTGTTGCGTGCTGAGGATTTCTCGTCGATGTTCGGTACGAGCTGGGACCCCGAGTCCAGCCGCGAGCTGCTGTTCGCCGTGTGCGCGAGCCCGCGCTTTCGCGATACACGCCTGTGCCATTTCGCCTACAAGACCGAGCGCGCGACCTCCGAGCAGTTCGCCGCCATGACGTTCATGCTGCCCGACGGCAGCGCCTACCTCGCGTTTCGGGGTACGGACTCCACGCTGGTCGGGTGGCGCGAGGACTTCAACATGGCCTCGCAGCTCCCGGTGCCCTCGCAGTGCGAGGCGCAGCGGTATCTTGAGCGCGTGGCACCGCAGTTGACCGGCCCCATCTACCTCGGCGGCCATTCCAAGGGCGGTAACCTTGCGACCTATGCCGCGGCCTCGGCTCCCGAAGATATCCAGCGGCGGATCGTGCGCGTCTTTTCCCACGACGGCCCCGGCTTCGACGATTCGTTTCTCGAGGGCGAAGGGTATGCGCGCATCCGTGATCGCGTCGAGAAGAACGTGCCCAAATCCTCGATCATCGGCCTCATCATGGACGAGCGCCATGAGTTCACCGTCGTCGAGAGCGGCGGGATCTCCGTGCTGCAGCACAACCCGTTTCTGTGGGAGGTCGAGAGCTGCGAATTCAAGCAGGCAGATGGCCTGTCGGCGAGCTCGCGCTACTTCGGCTCGACGCTTGCCGCGTGGATGCGCCGGTTCACCCCCGAGGAGCGCGGGGAGTTCATCGCGACGCTGTTCCAGGTGCTGAGCGTGACCGGGGCCACGCGCTTCGCCGATATCCGCGAGAACTGGCGCACGAGCCTGCCCGCCATGAAAGAGGCGGTGTCTTCCCTGGCACCCGAGCAGCGCGCCTTCGTAACCGACGTGTTCAAGGCGCTTGCCCGCGTGGCGACGATCGATCGCATGTCTGACGTGGCATCCGGTTTGGTGGACTCCCTGCGCGCATCCGACGAGCAATAAGCCGCTTCGCGACGGGACCGTTTTGGTTCATCGCCTGCTCGAGCTGTCCGCAAGACACGCTATACTCGTGAGGCTCACAAACCCTGATAGGAGTTGGCATGAAGATCAACCATGCGATTCTGCATATTCTCGATTTCGATTCGTCGGTCAACGTCATGAGCCAGCGCGAGCTCGACCTCGACACGCGCGCCGTGCGCTCGTTCGTGACCTCTCACCTGCGCCGCGCCCGAACGAGCGCGGACAACAAGCGCGCCTCGTTCGCCGAGAACAGCGGGTTTGCCGGCGAGCTCAAGGCGTTCTTGTTCGGCGACCGCGAGTTCATCGATTTCTCCGAGCAGATCGCCGAGTTCGTCGCAGGAGAGCTCGCCAAGGCAGACAAGGCGGAGTCGACCGACGTGCTCGTGGCGGACTTCGAAGACGATGACGAGGTGCGCTGGTTCGCGATCCTGCTCATGAGCAGCCGTATGGCGTTCATGCACGAGGTCGATCGCGAGGGCGGCCAGGTGCGTAACGATATCGCGCGCCACTACGCGATCCTGCCCAACCCGTCTCAGAAGGTGACGAGCTACTGCATCGTGCGCGCCAGCACGATGGAGGTGTTCTACCAGGATAAGAAGCGCAAGATCGCCGGCGAGGACACCATGCTCATCCCCGACGGGCTGCTGCAGTGCGTGACGGGGGTGTCGGGCAAGGAGATCATCGACACGGTGACGCGCATCGTGGAGGAGGTTGCCGAGGAGCACGGCGCCAACACGGCCATGGCCCTGGCGCGCGCCAAAGAGGTTGTCGCCGAGAAGGTCGAGGAGGACGAGGAGCTCGCCCCGTGGGATCTGGCCGACGAGATCTTCGAGGACGAACCCGCTATGAAGGAGCGCTTCGAGGCCGAGATGCGCGAGGAGCAGCTGCCCGAGCGCGTGCCGGTCGAGCGCGCCAACGTGGAGCGCGCGGCGGTGCGCAACCACAAGATCCGCACCGACACGGGCATCGAGATCACGTTTCCCGCGGAGATGCTGCGCAACACCGAGTACGTGCAGTTCGTGAACGAGCCGAACGGATTGATCTCCATCGAGCTCAAGAACATCGGGAGCATCGAGAACCGGTAGGGCAGGGCGGTAAGCCGCCATGGGGTATACTCGTAGCGAGCAGAAGGTTTTAAGCCCTCCTGCGAAAATGAGTCATTGTGGGATGGCCCCACGCCGAACAGCCGTCTCCGCTAAAGGCGGCTGTTTCCTTGTGCGTGGGCAAAACGGCCCCATCCCAAGACACGTCAAGCAACAGGCCCGCTGCGCCTCTTCAAGGTGCAGCGGGCCTGTTCGCAGGAGGGGGCTGTTATAGCGGTGCGATTACGCGGCCTCGACGTCCTTCGTCACGATGACGTCGACTCCGAGTCCCAGCACGTCGGCGATCACGACATCGCCCTCGTGAACGGGCGCGGGGACCTCGACCTTGCGGATCTCGGCCATGACGTCGAAGATGCGGTCCTTGGGGATCACGCCGGACAGGCGCACGCTCGCGAGCGGCAGATCGCCGCCGTCGACGAGCACCGACGTCGCGATGTTGCGCATCGGGTTCTCGATCTCCTGGGTGACGTAGGCCTCGCCCTTGGGGCACTTGTTGCCCGAGATGCCCTTGATCGTCTTGCCCTCGAGCTCGACGGAGATATCGCATCCCTGCGGGCACATGATACAGGTGAATTCCCTTAGCATGACACCGTCACCTCCAGGTCGTCGGTGGTGTTGAGCTTGTCTGCGGCAAGCTTGATCTGAATCATCTCGGCGGGCAGGGCCTTCGCCATCTTGCGGCGCTTGAGGACGGTCTCGCCCTGGCGGATCTCGACGGTGCAGTCGCGCAGCGGACGGCGCACGCGGAACGACACGGTGACGTCGCTCTCGCCGCTGATGCGCGACGGCGTGAGTCCGCCCACGAGCTCGCCTCCGCGGACGGCGAGCTTGCTTTCGGGCAGCGACCCCTGCGTGATGAAGCGCGCGGCGCTGTCGGCGAGCGCTTCGGCCTCAAGCGACACGAAGTCCACGAGGTCGTGCACGTGCAGGACGTTGCCGGCGGCGAAGATGCCCGGCACGGTCGTCTGGTAGTTCTCGTCGACGGCGGGACCGCTCGTCCCAGGGTCCTTCTCGGCGCCCGCCATCCAGGTGAGCTCGTTTTCGGGGATCAGACCCACCGAGAGGATGAGCGTGTCGCACTCGTATTCCTTCTCGGTGCCGGGAATCGGCTGCATATGGTCGTCGACCTCGGAGATGACCACGCTCTCCAGGCGGTCGGTGCCGCGGATGTCGGTGACGGTGTGGGACAGCGACAGCGGGATGTTGTAGTCGTTCAGGCACTGCTCGACGTTGCGCGGAAGGCCGCTTGCGTAGGGCTGGACCTCGAACACGCCGAGCACCTCGGCGCCCTCGAGCGTCATGCGGCGCGCCATGATCATGCCGATGTCGCCGGATCCCAGGATGATGACGCGGCGGCCGACCATCTTGTTCTTGAGGTTGATGTAGGACTGGGCCACGCCCGCGGTGTACACGCCGGCGGGACGGGTGCCCGGGATGCTGATGGCGCCGCGCGTGCGCTCACGGCAACCCATGGCGAGGATGATCGCGCCGGCCTCGAACTCCATCATGCCGTGCTCGGAGGAGGAGGCGAAGACGTGGCGGTCGGGCGTGATCTCGAGCACCGTGGTGTCGGTGAGGCAGGGGATCTCGAGCGACTCGGCCTCGCGGACGAAGCGCGCCGCGTACTCGGGGCCGGACAGGGTCTCGCCGAAGCGGGTGAGGCCGAAGCCGTCGTGGATGCACTGGCGCAGGATGCCGCCGGGCTTCTTCTCGCGCTCGAGGATCAAGATGTCGGTGACACCTTTCTTGTGAAGCTCGATCGCGGCAGCGAGACCGGCGGGACCGCCGCCGACGATGATGGCGTCTACGTGCTTCATTATGCGCTCACGCTCCCTTCGGATGCGGAATCATCGGTTTTGCCGCTCCTGACAGGACCGGTGAACATGTACGAGCCGGCATGGTTGTAGCGCACGTCGGTCGGCTTGATGCCCAGCTCCTCCTCGATCATCTCGGTGATGCGGGTCTCGCAGTAGCCGCCCTGGCAGCGCCCCATGGTGGCGCGGGTGCGGTTCTTGATGCCCGTGACGGTGTGCACGCCGAGCGGATTGTTGATGGCGCGGCGGATCTCGGCGCGGGTGACGGTCTCGCAGCGGCAGACGATCTCGCCGTACTCGGGATCCTCAGCGATGGCGGCCGCCTGCTCCTCGTGCGTCATGTCGTAGAAGCGCTTGGGTGCCGGGCGATGCGGGTCGAAGTGCTCGTTCACGCTCGGCTTCTCGACCTCCACCAGGCGCGCGACGGCGCGGCGGGCGAGCGGCAGCGCGCAGGTGACGCCGGGGGACTCGATGCCCACGAGGTTCACGGTGTTGGGGTTGTGCTGCTGGTCGCTCTCGAGCTTGAAGTCGAGGACGTTGCCCTCCTCATCGACGCGCTTCCAGCGGATGCCGGCGAAGTTGCGGATGAAGTACTCGCGGCGCATCTGCTTGAACATCTTCGAGCCGTCGCGGATGAGCCCGTCGAGGTGGTCCTTGGTGCACTTGTAATCCTCCCAGTCCTCGGTGACATAGGAGTCCGGACCCACCAGGATGTTGCCGTCGACGGTGGGGGTGGCGTGCGTGGAGAAGCCGCCGCGGTTGTTGGGCGCGGGGTAGACGGGGATCTTGAGGAACTGGCCGGCCTTCTTGTCGAGCACGAAGTACTCGCCCTTGAAGCCGCGTACGGGGTAGTTGGGATAGCCGAGCATCTCGGAGATCTGGCTGGCGTAGGCGCCGGCGCAGTTGATGACCCACTTGGTGCGGAACGTCTGCTGCGGGGTGTAGACCAGATAGCAGTTGTTGGCGATGTAGCGCTCGATGGCGGTGACCTTGCGGTCGAAGAAGAACTTCACGCCGTTTTGGGCCGCGTTGTCGGCGAGGGCGATCGTGTACGCCATCGGGTCGAGGATGCCCGAGGACGGCACGTACATGGCGAACTCGCCGCCCGCGTGCGGCTCGATGCTCTCGATCTCGGCCTTGTCGATGATGCGCATGCCCTCGACGCCGTTCTGCTCGCCGATGGCCTTGAACTTGAGGATATTCTCCATGTCGTGGTCGGTGAATCCCACGACCAGCTTGCCGGTGCGCTTGAACGGCACGCCGAGCTCGGCGGCGACCTGGTCGAACTCCTTGTTGCCCTCGACGGCGCATTCCGCCTTGAGCGTTCCGGGCTTGTAGGTAAATCCTGCGTGCAGCATGCCGGTGTTGCGGCTGCTGTTGCCGCAGGCGACGTCAAGCTCCTTTTCCAGGACGGCGACGCGCAGCTGGTAGCGTGCAAGCTCGCGGGCTACCGCCGAGCCGACGACACCGGCTCCGATGACGATGACATCCCATTGCTCCATACGAATCCCTCCTGATTCGCTTCGGACACTGTCGGGTGTATCGTACGAAGCCGGCTACCAGATGTGATTAGTACGCAAAACAGTGTTTTGCGGGCTGTTGAGCGCCCCAAACGGTCAAGGGGGACCGATCGCTGCCGAATTCGGACCGATCGCATGCGCAGGCCTGGGAAGCCGGGCGTTAATCTGCCTGGAAAAACGCAAAAAGCCCGACGGTTGCTTGCGAGCGACCGTCGGGCTTATCGGTGAACGGCGTGGGTCAATCGGGGAGCGTGCGGTGTTCTACAGTGCAATCGTCTCAAGATCGTCGGGGATGTAGAGATTTCCGCGATAGTACGCAGACCCCTCGGCGGCGTAGAGTTCTTTGCGGCGCGCGATGTTGCGGTCCTCGGTATGGTAGAGCACGAGGTTTTCTGCACCGAGCTCCTCGGTGAGCTCGCAGGCGTCCTTGACGGTGGAGTGGTGCTTTTCGTAGGGCGAGAAGATGTCCGCCTGGCCGTGCAGGCAGAAGGCCTCGTGAAGCAGCCAGGTGCTGCCTTCCGCATAGGCGCGCTCGCATTCGTTGTACGGCTCGTCTCCGCAGCAGGTGAGCTTGCGGCCGTCGCCCATGTCCATGGTGAAGCCGAACTGCTTGGCCTTGGTCGATTGGATATCGAAGAACGTGACCTCGTGGCCGATGATCGTGCGCGTCTCGCCGTCTTCGACGGTGACGAGGTGGACGCGATCGTCGATGAAGCGCGTCTGCTTGGGCTGCAGGAGCATGTCGGCGATGCTGCGAACGATGGTGAGGACCTCGTCGTGCCCGTAGATGGTGACATCGCCCTCGTAGGCGCCTTTCGCCATGTTCTGGCAGATGAGGCGGATGAGCCACACGATGCCGACGATATGGTCGATGTGCTTGTGGGTCACAAAGATCTCGTGGATGTCGTGCCAGTCGATGCCCGCGCGCTTGAGCTGGACGAGCACGCCGTTGCCGCCTCCGCCGTCGACCAGGAAGCGCTTCGTGCTGTCCGTGATGACAAAGCAGGTGTTATAGCATTCGGTGACGAGCGCGTTGCCCGTTCCCAGCAGGGTGAGTTCCATGGATGCCCCTCCTACGGTCGGTTCGTTTTTTCCGAGAGGGGATTATAGCGAACGTTTGCAGCTCCCGTGGAGGTTCCAGAGCCCAGAAGTGCTGAAAAATCGAGGTTATGAGCGACTCGTTTCAGAACGCTCGAAAAAGCGCATCTGTCTCTCGGCCGTTACCTGCGGAAACGGTGGCTCCGAAGGCGCCCTTTTGAGCTGGTTCTAAATCCACCCGCTCAAAAGCTCGATTATTCAGAACCTCTGGGTTCCGGAACCTCCGCTAGAAGGTTGGCTCATTTGGGGACGGGTTCGTTCCAGCCCATCGGCGGCCCACGCGGCCGCCGATGGGCTGGAACGAACCCGTCCCCAAATGACCTATCTTCGCGAGCCTCCACTGGGGTGCGGTCGCGCCCAGTCGCTACAGCTTGCGCAGGCCCTCCTCGAGGCCCGTCTTGCTGTCCGTCTGCGCATCTCGCAT
Organism: Collinsella ihumii; assembly: GCF_030385545.1. Lineage (NCBI taxonomy): Bacteria > Bacillati > Actinomycetota > Coriobacteriia > Coriobacteriales > Coriobacteriaceae > Collinsella > Collinsella ihumii. The sequence continues at coordinate 168,465 of NZ_JAUEIQ010000008.1, forward strand.
CTTGATGACGCGCGCGGGGACGCCCGCGACCACCGCGCCGGCGGGCACGTCCTCGACGCACACGGCGCCCGCGGCGACGACGGCGCCTTTGCCCACGTGGACCCCTTCGAGCACGACGGCGTTCGCGCCGATCATGACGTCGTCGTCCACGATGACCGGCGTCGCGCTTGCGGGCTCGACGACGCCTGCGAGCACGGTGCCGGCGCCGATGTGGCACCGCTTGCCCACGGTGGCGCGGCCTCCCAGCACCGCGCCCATGTCGATCATGGTTCCCTCGCCGATGACGGCGCCGATGTTGATGATGGCGCCCATCATGATGACGGCGTTGTCGCCGATTTCGACGCGGTCTCGGATGATGGCACCCGGCTCGATGCGCGCGTTGACGTTCTTGAGATCGAGCAGCGGGACCGCGGAGTTGCGGCAGTCGCTCTCGATGTCAAAGTGCTCGATGTCGTCGGCATGGGCCTCGAGGACGGGGGCAAGATCCTTCCAATCTCCGAACACGATGCGCCCGTCGGCGTTGCCGTATGCATGCGCGGCGCCCCAGTCGATGCCGGCGCCCTCGCGCTCGCGGATGTACAGTTTGACGGGCGTCTTCTTCTCCGCCGTCGCGATGAAGTCGATGATTTCCTGCGCGTTCATGCGCGCTCCTTCCTTGTCCTTGCGGCAGGTCTGCGCCGCGCCGTCGCCCGCGGCCATCTTGCCGCGTCGACGTCCGGCGCGAAAGCAACCGGTTGACGTATTCCTAGCCGAACATGATCTGGTCGAAGGTGTAGAACCCCGGGCCGCGCTGCACGAGTTTGGTCGCGGCGGCTAGCGCCCCGTTCACGAAGATCTGCCTGCTCGTGGCCCGGTGCGTGAGCGAGACCTCCTCGTCGGTTCCAAAGAAGCTGACGGTGTGGACGCCTGCGACCGTGCCCCCGCGCAGCGCGTGCACGCCGATCTCATGTGGATCGCGCGCGCCGCACATGCCCTGTCGCCCGTAGACGGGGTGATAGGCCGGATCCGCCTTGGCCTCCTCGACGGCCTGCAGGAGCATGGTGGCGGTGCCGGAGGGTGCGTCGGCCTTCTGGTTGTGGTGGCACTCGACGATCTCGACGTCGAAGCCCGGCAACTCGCATGTTGCCTGCGCGGTCAGGTGGCGCAGCGCGGCGACGCCGATTGAGTAGTTGCCCGACCAAACGACCGGCACGCGTGTACCTAGCTCTTTGAGCTCGGCTAGCTGTTCGGTGGTATACCCTGTCGTTCCGCTGACCAGCGCGCAGCCGGTGCGCTGAACGTAGGACAGGACGGCGGGGAGCGTGGCCACGTTGGAGAAGTCGATCATGACGTCTGCCGGCGCGGCGGAATCGGCGGCATCGAGGTCGAAGCCGACCTGCGCGACAACGTCAAACAGCCACGCGCCGGTATCGTCGCTCATGGACTCGGCGGTGTTGCGGATGAGCGCGCCCATGCGGCCGGCCCCCATGATGGCGATCCTAAGCAAGAAGACCAGCTCCCTTCATGGCCTCCACGAGCCGCGCGCGGTTGGCATCGGCCATCGGAACGAGTGGCAGGCGGTAGTTGGCCTCGCACATGCCGAGCTGCGCGCACGCCTCCTTGACGGGAATGGGGTTGACCTCGCAGAACAGTGCATGTACGAGCGGCAGGCCTTCAACTTGGATGCTGCGTGCGCGGGCAGTGTCTCCCGTGAGGAACGCGCGGACCATGTCGTGGACGAGCGTGGGCTGGACGTTTGCCCACACCGAGATCACGCCCGAGGCGCCGAGGCTCATGAGCGGCACGATCATGTCGTCGTTACCCGAGTACATCTTGAAGTCGGGACTCAGGCAATGCGCGATATCGCTTGCGTAGGCGATGGAGCCGCTCGCCTCCTTGATGCCCATGATGTTAGGGTGCTCGGCCAGTCGCTCGACGTTGCGCACGCTGATGGAGCAACCGGTGCGCCCGGGGACGTTGTACATGATGCACGGGATGTCGACTGCGTCGGCGACCGTCTTGAAGTGCTGGTAGATGCCCTCTTCGTTGCTCTTGTTGTAGTAGGGCGTGATGAGCAGCAGGCCGTCGGCGCCGAGCTGCTGGTACATGAGGCTCTTCTCGAGCATGGTCTGGGTGCAGTTGGAGCCCGAGCCCGCGATGACGGGGATGCGCCCCGCGGCATGCTCGACGACGAAGCGGACGACGTCGTTGTCCTCCTCGTGCGTCATGGTCGAGCTCTCACCCGTCGTTCCGAGCGGCAGCAGGGCGTCGGTGCCTGCATCGATGTGAAACTCGATCAGCTTTTCGAGCGAATCGTAGTCGACGCTGCCGTCTGCGTTGAACGGGGTGATCAGGGCGACGATGGATCCCTGCAGATTCCTGATGTCCATGGTATCTCCCTTCAGATGGTGGATGTGCGGAGTCGGCACGCGTTCGGTCAGCTATCGCTCGCGTGTTGTGCTCGCGTCCGCTCGATGAGCGCGCGTCCGACGGGCAGCACGTCGAGCGTGGAGAAGTAGTCGGCCGGCGTCTCGGCGCGACGGATGAGCTCGCAGCTGCCATCGGTTCGCAGCAGGACTTCGGCGCTGCGCAGACGGCCGTTGTAGTTGTAGCCCATGGAGTGCCCGTGCGCCCCGGTGTCGTGGATGACGAGCAGGTCCCCCGTCTCGATCTCGGGCAGCTCGCGGTCGTGCGCGAACTTGTCGTTGTTCTCGCACAGGTTCCCGACGACGTCGTAGGTGCGACTCGCCGGCATCCGACTCTTATCCGGCCCGTTCGCCTGTCCCATGACCGTGATGTGGTGATAAGCGTCGTACATGGCGGGGCGGATGAGGTTGCACGCGTTGGCGTCGACGCCGATATAGTCTTTGTAGATATGCTTCTCGTGGATCGCGCGCGTGACGAGGCAGCCGTACGGCCCCATCATGAAGCGCCCCATCTCGGCGCACAGCGCGACGTCATCCATGCCGGCAGGGACGAGCACCTCCTCGTACGCCCGGCGCACCCCCTCGCCGATGGCGCGGATGTCGCAGGGCTCCTCATCGGGGCGGTAGGGGATGCCCACGCCGCCCGACAGGTTGATGAAGCCGATGCGCACGCCGGTCTCGCGCGCGATGTCGACCGCGAGCTCGAACAGGATGCGCGCGAGGGCGGGGTAGTACTCGTTGCCGTGCGTGTTGCTCGCCAGAAACGCGTGCAGGCCGAACGTCTTGGCGCCGCGATCCGCGAGCATGCGGTAGGCTTGCGCTAGCTGCTCGCGCGTCATTCCGTATTTCGAGTCACCTGGGTTGTCCATGATGCCGTTTGCCAGGCGAAACAGCCCACCCGGATTGAAACGGCAGCTCACGGTCTCAGGGATGGGCCCGGCGACCCGCTCGAAGAAATCGATATGCGAGATGTCGTCGAAATTGATGATGGCGCCGAGGTCGCGCGCCAGGCGGAAATCGGCCGCAGGCGTGTCGTTGGAGGAGAACATGATGTCGCTCCCCCCGATCCCGAGCGCGTCGGCGATCATGAGCTCCGTGTCGCTCGAGCAGTCGCATCCGAAGCCGTAGTCGCGCAGGATCGAAATGAGGGCGGGATTGGGATTCGCCTTGACGGCGAAGTACTCCTTGAACCCGGGGTTCCAAGAAAAGGCGTCGAGCACCGCCTCGGCATTTGCGCGGATGCCCGCCTCGTCATACAGGTGAAAGGGTGTGGGAACGTGATCGGCGATATCGACGAGCCGGTCTTTCGATACAAACGGATGCTTAGGCATTGCCCCTCCTTGATAGCGCTCCTGCAAGATTCGTGCAGACAGTCCCGCAGGTGTTCCCTGCGGTCCCACCCGATCGCGCCGCGCCCGGCGGTCGAGTTCGGCGGGGTTGCCTTCGCGCGGGGTCATCGCCTGCCGGCTACCTCGCGCATCTTCGCGCCCGCTACCTCTATCGAATGGCGGCATGCTATCACGAAGCCACTTTGCCTTACAAGAGCAAATGCTGCGACGATACACGTTGGAAACCTTGCTCTTGCGCCTGCGCACGGCCAGCGGCTCAAAGACGGGCGCTTTGAGCTGCATCGGGGCGGCGCGGGAGAGCGGGAAGGCATCTTTGCGCCGTCTCGGGAGGGGGCGGGCAGGCGAAGGATGCGGGCGGATGCGATCTTCGGCGTATACTGGAGGGCGTGAGCGCCCTGTGATTCGGAGGTCAGCCATGCTCGAACTTGATACCGACGCCGCGTTGGCCGAGCTCGTCCGGCACCGCCGCGAGCTGCACCGCATTCCGGAGTTGGATTTCTGCCTGCCCGAGACCATCGCCTATATCGAGCGCGTGCTCGAGCCGCTGAGCTGCACGGTGATCCATCCGTGCGACGGATGCGTCTGCGCGCTGTTCGACACGGGCTCGGCGCGCACCGTCGCCATCCGGGCCGATATGGATGCGCTTCCCATCGCGGAGGCGACCGGCGTCCCGTTTGCGTCTGCACATGAGGGGCGCATGCACGCGTGCGGCCACGATGCCCATATGGCCATGGTCCTGACGCTGGCGGGGTGGCTCGACCGGGTGGTCCGCGAGCGGCCGGGCGCGTTGCCGCGCAACGTGCTGCTCGTGTTCCAGCCGGCGGAGGAGACGACGGGGGGCGCGGCGCGCGTATGCGCCTCGGGTGTGTTCGAGCGCAACCAGGTTGAGCGCATCTTCGGGTTCCACGTGTGGCCGGACCTCCCCTGGGGGTCTTTGGCATCGCGCCCCGGTCCTCTGCTTGCGCGGGCGAGCGAGGTGCACATCTCCATTCACGGGCAGAGCACGCATATCGCCAAGACCTTCGGGCTGACCGTCGAGGAGACGCACGATGCGGCGCTCGCCGCCGCTCGCTTCCTGGTCACGGAACGCTGGCTCGTGCGCAAGCTCGGTCAAGATGAGCCCATCGTCGCCCATTTCGGCTTGCTGCAGGCGGGGACGGTCTGCAACGCGGTGGCAGGGGAGGCGGCGCTCGCGGGCAGCGTGCGCGTCTTCTCCGACGCGATGTTCGAGCGGGTGAAAGAGGAGCTCGCGCGCACCCTGGACGAGGCCTGCTCGTCGTGCGGGTGCACCTACGACATCGATATCGCGGAGGGCTATCCGCCGGTCACCAACGACGACGCCCTGTTCGAGCGCGCCGCGACCGTCCTGCCCGAGCTGCAGCGCATCGACGAGCCGCTGCTCATCGCCGAGGACTTCGCGTTCTACCAGCGCCAAATCCCCGGCGTGTTCTTCCTGCTCGGCGTCGGCGCGCCGCAAGACGAGCGGGCCGCATGCGGCGATCTGGGCCATGCGACCACGGCGCTCCACACCGATACGTTTATGTTTGATGAGCGCGTGCTGCTGGAGGGCCTCTCCGTCTACCGTCGTCTGGTCGCGCTCCCGTAGCGCGGCGGGAGCAAGGTAGCGCGGGCGGCCCTACCATACATGTAAGATTGCAACGCGCTGAGGACGGCTTCTTTCTCACGGCAGCTGGCTTTGGATATATATGCTGGGTGGTCACCTATGAAGAGACTGTTCATCATCGGCGGAACCATGGGGGTCGGAAAGAGCACCGTCTGCCAGGAATTGAAGACGATGCTGCCCAACAGCGTATTCCTCGACGGCGATTGGTGCTGGGACTCTAGCCCGTTTCAGGTCACCGACGAGACGAAGGCCATGGTCATCCGGAACATCTGCGCCGTGCTCAACAACTTTCTCGCATGCTCTGCCTACGAAAACGTCATCTTTTGCTGGGTCATGCACGAGCAGTCCATCATCGACGACATCGTCTCCCGGCTGGACACCGCGGGCTGTCGTGTTGTAACGGTCTCGCTCATCTGCTCGGAACAGGAGCTTGTCTCACGTTTGCGCAAGGATGTGGCGGCAGGCACGCGCGCCTCGGATGTAATCGGGCGGAGCCTGCAGCGCCTTCCCCTGTATCGGAAGCTGAACACCATGAAGGTGGACACCTCGGGACTGAGCGCGACGGAGGTGGCGCGGGAAATAGCCGCGCTGTAGGGGATGCGCCCGATTAGGCCGCCGGCGAGGGCCGGCTGCCTTCGATCTGCTCCCCGCGGGGGCGTGCAAAACATGTATATCGAGTTTGGTACGATTTTTCGGTGCCCTCTGCTCACATGCGCCGCACCCCTCAGCATTTGCCCAGTTGTTTCCTGCGGAAATGCTGAGGGATATAGCGGCTGTGGGGAAAGCAGCCTCAAAAATCGCACCAAACTCAGCCTACTCTCCCTGTGGGTTTTGCCCGAAGCGGTTTTTTATGCAGTCTCGTGGCAGGAATATGCGTTTTAAGGGCTGCGTTGACCTTTCCCAGTGGTTCTCTGTCCACGCGACGGCGTGGGCCTAAAGACCGCGTGGTACATGCGTGCCTGCGGGCGCATCCGCCGCGAGGGTGCATCCAGGAGGTCGTCCAGGGGGACGAGGCATTCATCCCCGAGGGCGCCTCTGGGAACTACTCCCGCAACCCGCCCTGCCGATCCGGGATATTCTGAATCGTTGGCCAACATAATGTGTTTTCGCGCCGACTGTTATCAAGGAGTGCGCGAACTCATCCCCATAGCTGCCAGCTAAGGAAATCCATCCGCAATTTTGAGATAGTTGTCAGCGTGTCCGTGGGGGATACATGAGATGATCGATGCCGATGCGTAGGAGGATCCCATGGCTGAGCGTTTGACCGAGGAAGTGCTGCAGGAGCTGCTCGATGCGCCGAGCATCGACTCGTTTATCGCGGGGCATGATTTTCCGTCTTGCACGCTTTCCGAGTATCTCCAGCATCTGCTTGAGAAGAAGCATCTTGAGCGCGCACGGGTGGTCCGCATGGCCGATCTGAACGAGACCTTCGGGTACCAGATATTCACGGGCGCGCGCAATCCGAGCCGCAACAAGGTGCTGCAGATCGCATTCGCCATGGCTTTATCGCTGCGAGAGACGAACAGGGCGCTCACCGCCGCCGGTGTGAGCACCCTCACCTGCAAGAGTCGGCGCGACGCCATCATCATCTTCTGTATCGACCACGGTTGTTCGCTGCAGAAGGTCAACGAGGAACTGTTCCGCTTGGGCGAGGAAACGGTCTGCTGACGTCCCCGGTTTTTTAGGGACAGTCCCCGGAATTTCACTGCAGTGAAATTCCGGGGACTGTCCCTAAAAAACCGGTCGGCTTGGTACGATTCTGCGTATGGATACGCATGACAACATAGAGAGGTCTCACGACGTGAGCGGCGAGCTCGACGCCCATCTGTCGGCGCTCGCGCGCGCAGATTCCTGGCGCGTGGAGCAGCGTTTCAAGGAAACGGAGTTCGAGACGACCGATGTGGTCTTCTTCGAAGGAGTCCGCGGTGGTGAGCTCGGGCCGTTCGTCCGCAAGCGGATCAACTGCTCCGCCGGTGTCGGCTCGGCGTACGAGGAGCTCATGAGGGCGCAGCGCGCAGGCATGCGGCTTCTGGCGGTGCCGCACCTGGTGGAGTGCACGCGCGTCGGCGACACGCTGACGGTTGTCATGGAGTATGTATCCGGGCCCACGCTGCAGCATCTGGTGGAGGAGCGAGGCGGCTCCCTCGAGCTTGCGGCCTCGCTGTTTCCTGCGCTATGTGACGCGGTGGCTTCGTTGCACGAAGGCTTCACCCCGCCGCTTATCCATCGCGATTTGAAGCCATCGAACGTCATTGTGCGGAGCGGGCGGCCCGTCATCATCGATTTCGGTATCGCTCGCTTGTGGCGTGCCGATGCGGAGGCGGACACGACGCATTTCGGGACGCGCTCCTATGCGCCGCCCGAGCAGTTCGGGTTCGGCCAGACCGATGTGCGCAGCGACGTGTACGCACTCGGCAAGCTGCTGCTGTTCTGTCTGACCGGGCAGAACCCTCATGATGCCCGCAACGAGGAGCAGTATGAGGCGCTGGGGGTCGAACAGCCGCTGGCACGCGTCATTGCGCGGGCGACGGCATTCGATCCCACGGATCGCTTCGGGGGCGTGCAGGAGATGAGGCTCGCATTCGAGCGGGCTGTTTCGGGCATCGTCCCTGCAGCCGAGGCCGCCGATGAGGGTACGGCTGCGGTGTCCGCGGGCGCGCATCGCGCAGCCTCTGATGCGCAGGGAGCTCTGAACGATGTTCCGCCGTTTGATTGGGAATATGGCCCTGTAGGCTCCGAAGCCCAATCTGCCGGCGCGGCCGTCTTGCACGAGGAGGGCACCGGTCGCCCCAAGCAATCGCCGAAGTTCATCAAAAACATCGTGCTGATCGCGCTGTACGCGGTGTTTGTCCTCGGTTGCATCATGGCCATCGTCGATCCGAACGATCAGGATCGAGGCTTTCCCCTCTGGTATCTCGTCATGGAATACCTGTCCGTTGCGGCGCTGGTCGGATCGGTGGTAGCGCTGCTGCTGAACAAGCCCGCCCTCGCCGTGTGGATTCCGCGCCTCGACATGAAGCGGCTTCGCCTGGCGAGCGTCATCGTGCTCATCACGTCCATCGTGGTGTTTGCCGCAGCGGGCCAGCTGGCAGGGGCGCTGTAGGGAAGCGGTTGCGGCCGCGATGGGACGGGGAAGACCGCTTTCCTCGCGGGCTCCGCGTGCTTGGCCTCCGTAGGTGCGTTCCGTCTCCGTCGGGAGCATCCTATGGTGCAAAGTGGCTAAAAAGTTCTATTCTGCTGTTCCGAGATCCCTCTGAACGCGGCTGGCACCCGCATATGAGGTGCATATCCGTTCGATTGAGCCTGATTCGGATCGTTTTTGACCTCATGCG
>NZ_JAUEIQ010000009.1:0-124557 GCF_030385545.1 Collinsella ihumii
CCGACATGGGGCCTCCCCTTCGACTGCGGTGCGCGACCGCCGCTTGCGCTGACAACAACGATTGTCGCCCATCCCGCGGGCATCCGGGGAGGCTCCGACCGATCAGTTATCGGTCATATCTTCTAAAGAGGGTCAACAAGGGCTCTTAGCGTGCCAAACTGCCCTTTTTGTGACATCGGACCTCGACCTTTTCCAGATGGGTTGGAACGAACCCGTCCCCAACGAACCCATCCCGACAGCGGTGCAAAACATCTGCTGAGGGCAGGCGGCCGGCGCCCACGGGGACCGTGGGTATGTCGAAAGCGTGACGTGTCGCATAATACGCATAGCGCGGTATAGAATGTCGGCATGTTTGTGTGAACCGCGTTCGGGACAGAAAGGTTGTCCGGTCATGTCTGAGTATATCCAGGAGCTCATGTCGCCCCAGCTGATGGGCGCCATCTACCTGTTCGTCGGCTTCATCGCCGCGCTTTGGGTGCTCTCCATCGTCTACGTGTTCATCGATGCCAAGCGCCGCGGCGTGAAGGCGTTCTGGGCATGGGGCATCGTCTCGATCATCCCCTTCGTCGGTCTCATCGCGTATCTCGTGCTGCGTCCGAACTCCTACCTCGCCGACCGCGAGGAGCAGGAGCTCGACATGGCCCTGCGCGAGCGCCAGCTCGCCCAGTACGGGACCTGCCCGCAGTGCGGCGCGCCCATCGAGAAGGACTTCGTGGTGTGCCCCGTCTGCAACACGCAGGTGCGCAACGTCTGCCCCAGCTGCCATCGTCCGCTCGATGCGCATTGGAAGGTCTGCCCGTACTGCCGCACCCACATCCAGTAGAGCATGAAGCCCTCTGCCCGCAGGGGGCTTTTTCATGCGCGGTGCGCCGGACTACCGTCCCGCAGAAGCGCCGGGGGCGGGGGACTTTTTCTTATTTTATGTAACGCTTCGGGTTCTGACGTCCGCTCCGGTAGACCCGAGGGCCTGCAAGTGGTACAACTGTCTCACCCAAGATACGGAGAGGTTTGAAACCATGCAGCGAATCTTCGCTCACATAGCCCGAACTCAGACTATCTAGGCGTCTGTCTCATCGCATGGCCGGCAGGCCACGGACAGGCGCCGCATAACGCTCGTCGTCACCGTCTGACGCACGGGCTTTTTTCTTGGCTCCAACCAACCGAAAAGGGGATTCCCATGAAAGCACTGTATAACGACGGGTCTGTAGCCGAGCTGCCTGCAGACGAGGTCACGCACGTCGTCCGCCACTCCGCCGCCCACATCATGGCGCAGGCCATCAAGCGCCTGTACCCCGAGGCCGATTTCGCCTACGGCCCCGCCACCGACAACGGGTTCTACTACGACGTCGACCTGGGCGACAAGACGCTGTCCGAGGACGATCTTCCCGCCATCGAGGACGAGATGCGCAAGATCGTGAAGGAGAACCTCAAGTTCACGACCTTCGAGCTGCCCCGCGAAGAGGCCATCAAGCTCATGGAGGAGCGCGGAGAGAAGTACAAGGTCGAGCACATCGGCGATCTGGACGAGGACGCGCGCATCACGTTCTTCCAGCAGGGCGAGTACATCGACATGTGCGTCGGCCCGCACATCACCTACACGAAGGCCCTCAAGGCGTTCAAGCTTACCGGCGTGTCCGGCGCCTACTGGAAGGCCGACAAGAACAACAAGATGCTCACCCGCGTGAACGGCACCGCGTTCGCCACCAAGGAGGAGCTCGACGAGCACCTGCGCATGCTCGAGGAGGCCAAGAAGCGCGACCATCGCAAGATCGGCCGCGAGATGGACCTCTTCATGATGCGCGACGAGGCCCCCGGCTTCCCGTTCTTCCTGCCCAACGGCATGATCTTGAAAAACCAGCTGCTCGACTACTGGCGCGAGATCCACCACAAGGCCGGCTACGTCGAGATCTCCACGCCGCTCATCATGAACAAGCAGCTGTGGAAGACCTCCGGCCACTGGGACCACTACAAGGACAACATGTACTCCACCATCATCGATGACGAGGAGTACTGCATCAAGCCGATGAACTGCCCCGGCGGCGTGCTCGTGTACAAGTCGCATCCGCACAGCTATCGCGAGCTGCCCATCCGCGCCGGCGAGATCGGCCTGGTCCACCGCCATGAGCTCAAGGGCGCGCTGCACGGCCTGTTCCGCGTGCGCTGCTTCAACCAGGACGATGCGCACCTGTTCGTGCGTCCCGACCAGCTGACCGACGAGATCGTGGGCGTGGTGAACCTCATCGACTCCGTGTACCAGAAGTTCGGCTTCACCTACCACCTCGAGCTCTCCACGCGCCCCGAGGACTCCATGGGCTCCGACGAGGATTGGGAGCGCGCCGAGGCCGGCCTGCGCGAGGCGTTGGAGCGTCTGGGCAAAGACTACGTGATCAACGAGGGCGACGGCGCCTTCTACGGCCCCAAGATCGACTTCCATCTGGAGGACTCGCTTGGCCGCACCTGGCAGTGCGGCACCGTGCAGCTCGACTTCCAGATGCCCATCAACTTCGACCTGGAGTACACCGATGCCGACGGCGCCAAGAAGCGCCCGATCATGCTGCATCGCGTGGCCTTCGGTTCCATCGAGCGCTTCATCGGCATCCTGATCGAGCACTATGCGGGCAAGTTCCCGACGTGGCTCGCGCCCGTCCAGGTCAAGGTCCTGCCGGTGTCCGAGAAGAGCCGCGCGTACGCGCGCACGGTCGCCGAGAAGCTCGATGCCGCCGGCATCCGCGTGGTCGTGGACGACCGCGACGAGAAGATCGGCTACAAGATCCGCGAGGCCCGCGGCGTCGACCGCGTGCCCTACATGCTGATCCTGGGCGAGAAGGAGGCCGAGGCGGGCAACATCTCCGTGCGCGACCGCACGAACGAGACGCACGCCTCCACGGTCGAGGACTTCATCGCGCAGGTGAGCGCCGAGATCGCCGAGCGCCGCAGCTAAGTGCGCAAGGGCAGCCGCCGCGGGGGAGCCTCGCGGCGGCTTTTTCTTTTCTGCGGGCAGGTCGGCGGGCCTGGTGCCCCGCCTTCGTGCTAAGAAAAATGCTTGTAGCGGAAGATTAATCTGCCGTTTTGAACCGGGTGGCCGCATCGCCACAGGTATACTTGACACACGTCGTAAGGAGGGGGTTGGTCGAACGTGTCCGAGGCATTCAAGGGGCTCGCCGAGGCCTATGCATCGCTGCAGGGGGCGCGCTCCGCTTGGTTCGTTCGCGCTCGCCATGTCCCCGAGACTATCGCGAAGCTCGGGTTGATCGGCCCGTCCGACCGGCTCGTGGTCCGTGCGAACGATTTCACGGATGCGTACCTTCACCATTTCGGAAACGGCGTCCTGACGTTTGCGATGGACCAGACGCCCGAGGCGTTTCTCGACGCGACCCGCTCGTCCGCCCATCCCGCTGCCGGAGGCCCCAAGGAGGGGCACGCGTCCTACGCCGACGGCGCGGGCGCCCGCTATGACCGGTTGTTCTGGCTCGTGAACTCCATCGGCTGCCGCGGTCTTCGCGTCCCCGACATCCGCGTGCTCGCCGAGGCGGCGCACGAGGCCGGCGCCATCCTCATCGTCGACAACACCGTGGCCTCCGCATGGGGTTGCCAGCCGCTTTCCCTCGGCGCCCACATCGTGCTCGAGGCGCTCGACCGCGTCGCCGGCGGCGCCCTGCATGCCAAGGCGGTCGCCATCGCCGTCGCGCGCTCCGTTTCCGGCAAGGGGAGGAAGCGCCGCACGGACGAGCTCGCCCATCGCGCGTACTGCCTGCTCGCGCAGCGCCTGGGAGGGGAGTTCTCCCAGCTCGTGTTCAATGTGGACGATGCCGACCTCGCCATCATCAGCGAGGGCCTGCAGACGCTCGGCGAGCGCATGCAGCGTCACACGGACCATGCGCGCGTCATCGCCGAGTACCTCGCGGCCCATCCCTTGGTGCCGCAGACATGCTATCCGGGGCTCAAGTCCCATCCCGACCACGACGTCGCGGCGCGTACGCTCATGCACGGATTCGGCCCGGCGGTCGATTTCGAGCTGGCAGAGCGCATGAGCGCCGGAACGTTCATCAAGCGGTGCGCGGCGTCCCATCGCGACCGTCCCGCTGGCGGCCGCGCCACGCGCCTGTCCCCGCTGTGCGGAGACGAATCGCACTATATCCGCCTGTTCGCCGGCCTTGACGATCCTATCGATATCGTCGACAGCCTCGAGCAGGCCATGCGCCTGTACTGCAATCCTCCCCACGCCTGATGCACGCGCGGTCGAGCCGCTCCACAACTCCATAGCTGAACCAACAAGACCACAACATCGGGGGAGGATGTCATGGTCGATTCGTTTTCTGCCGCCAATCTGGTCGAGGCGCTCGTTTTGGGCGTCGCACTTGCCATGGATGCCATGGCCGTCACGTTGTCAAACTCTCTGTGCGAGCCGGACATGCCGCGCTCGAAGAAATTCGCTATGCCCGTCGCGTTCGCACTGTTTCAGATGGGCATGCCCATCGCGGGCTTTTTCGGCGGCACGCTCGTCGCCCCGCTCATCGAAGCCTATGCGGGCATCGTCTCGCTGGTGATTCTGGGCTTCGTCGGCGGCAAGATGGTCTGGGAGGCCGTGCACGAGATGCGCGAGCCCGAGAGCTGCAGCTCTTCGCGCCTGACGTGGCCCACCATCGGCATGGAGGCCGTCGCGACCTCCATCGACGCCTTCATCGTCGGCGTCTCGTTCGCCGCGAGCGGCAAGGATATCGTGCTGTACGGCGGCGCCATCGGGCTGACGACGTTCGCGTGCTGCCTCGCCGTGCTGCTCATCGGGCGCAAGCTGGGTGAGCATTTTGGCGCGCGTGCCCAGGTTGTGGGCGGTATCGTGCTCATCCTGATTGGCATCAAGGCGTTTTTGGGATAGGGGAGAGCCGTCCCGCGCGACAGCTACACGACGCAAACGTCACCCCCGGCGAGGCACGCCTTGCCGGGGGTGACGTTTGCCCTGTCGAGCTGTCGCGCTATCCGAGCTCGAGCTCGTGTACGCGGCGCTCGAGGATCTCGGTCACTTCCTGCTTGATGCTCCAGTAGACCTCGAGCGCGCGCTTGCCCTCAGGTGTCAGGGTCGATCCGCGCGCGCCGTCGCGGGCGAGCAGTTCGTAGCCGAGCTGGCCTTCAGCCTCCTTGATGATGCGCCACGCCTTGGAATACGCCATGCCCATGCGCTTGGCGGCGCGGTTGAGCGAGTGCTCCTCCTCGACACCGTCCATCAGGAGGGCGATGCCCTGTCCGAACGCGCCCGGAAGATTGTCGTCGCTTACGAACGTGAGACGCGCCCGTGCCTTGATCGCCATATCGCTCGCTCCCCTCGGGTAAAGCCCCTGCTGCGATTTTGCTCTTCGCGGAGCACAATCCGCGTGAAGATGCTACAAATTGCATTGTAGCAGCGGAGATTGCTCTACAATAGCCGCGAACCGGCCGCCATCCGGTTCATCGGCGAAACCGTGCGGCATGGGCTTTCGCGCCGCTGTGCGCGAGGCTCGATCGCACCCTACTCGAAAGAAGGAGTATCTATGGCAATGTTCTTCCCCGGTGAGTCCCATACATTTTCCGAGTATCTGTTGGTCCCGGGTTACTCGTCTTCCGAGTGCATCCCTGCAAACGTTTCGCTCAAGACCCCGCTCGTGCGCTTCAAGCGCGGCGAGGAGTCTGCGATCAATCTGAACATCCCGATGGTCTCCGCCATCATGCAGTCCGTTTCCGGCCCCGACATGGCCGTCTCCCTGGCGACCGAGGGCGGTCTGAGCTTCATCTACGGTTCTCAGACCCCCGAGCAGGAGGCCGCGATGGTCAAGGCGGTCAAGGACCACAAGGCCGGCTTCGTCGAGTCCGACTCCACCCTCACGCCCGACATGACCATGGAGCAGGTCATGGCGCTGAAGGAGCGCACCGGCCACTCCACCATGCCCGTGACCGATGATGGCAGCTCCCGCGGCCGCCTGCTCGGCATCGTCACGAGCCGCGACTACCGTCCCAGTCGCGACGACCACTCCAAGAAGGTCTCCGAGTTCATGACCCCGCGCGAGAAGCTCATCGTAGGCGACAAGGACATCACCCTCAAGAAGGCCAACGACGTGATCTGGGACAACAAGCTGAACGCCCTGCCCGTCGTCGACGACAACGACCACCTGGTCGGCATCGTGTTCCGCAAGGACTACGACAGCCACAAGTCCAACCCCAACGAGATGCTCGACGCCAACAAGCGCTACATGGTCGGCGCGGGCATCAACACGCGCGACTACGCCACCCGCGTGCCGCTGCTGGTCGAGGCCGGTGCCGACGTGCTGTGCATCGACTCCTCTGAGGGCTTCTCCGAGTGGCAGAAGCGCACCATCGAGTGGATCCGCGCCAACTACGGTGAGTCCGTGCGCGTGGGTGCCGGCAACGTCGTCGACGCCGACGGCTTCCGTTTCCTGGCCGACTGCGGCGCAGACTTCGTGAAGGTTGGTATCGGCGGCGGCTCCATCTGCATCACCCGCGAGACCAAGGGCATCGGCCGCGGCCAGGCCACCGCGCTCATCGACGTGTGCCGCGCGCGCGACGAGTACTTCGAGGAGACCGGCATCTACGTCCCGGTGTGCTCCGACGGCGGCATCGTCTACGACTACCACATGACGCTTGCGCTCGCCATGGGCGCCGACTTCATGATGCTCGGCCGCTACTTCGCCCGCTTCGACGAGAGCCCGACCGAGCGCGTCAACGTCAACGGCCAGTACATGAAGGAGTACTGGGGCGAGGGCTCCGCGCGCGCCCGCAACTGGCAGCGCTACGATCTGGGCGGCGCGCAGAAGCTCGCGTTCGTCGAGGGTGTCGACTCCTACGTGCCCTACGCCGGTTCTCTCAAGGACGGAGTGAACGCCACGCTGTACAAGATCAAGTCCACCATGTGCAACTGCGGTGCGCTCACCATCAAGGAGCTCCAGGACAAGGCTCGCCTCACGCTCGTCTCCTCCACCTCCATCGTCGAGGGCGGCGCGCACGACGTCGTCGTGAAGGACTCCCAGCAGACGGTGAGCTACAACTAAGCCTCGGTGGGCCTTTCCTTCGGGGTTCGCTTTCACGGATAGGTCGTTTCTTACGACGCGCCCTTGTGCGGAAAGTCGCGCAAGGGCGCGTCGTTGTCTTCAGAGGTAGCTGCGGACGAGAGGATCACTGAAAAAACGAGGGTATGAGTGCCTATAGGTTCAAAGGCCCTGAAAGCGCATCGACCACCGGGGGCGACATGCAGTCTACCTGCAAAAAGGTCATATCCGTTTGTGCCGTTTTGATCCACTTGAATGCACGGGCACTCAAATCCCCGTTTTTTCAGTGACTCTCATGGCTGCAACCACCTTTCTTCCGAATGAGTTCCTGCCGTAGGGTTCCTGCCGTAGCAAATATTCTGAGATACATATATTGTATGTACTATTCCAATATGATATGCTCGCAGCATGAAATGCGTACTTGGACATACTGCGGCTACAATATGGTACATGCGCCATAAGAATCCGAGAGAAATCGGCTCTCGATCGCTGCGCGCATCCCTGGCCTATGCCAGCATTCCGAGCGATGAGGTCATTCGCAAACTGCAATGGTTCCTCGATCTTGAGGATATTCCTTTGGATTTCTTGACCGATGATCCGCTGCTGCGCAGGAGGGGCAAGAGGGTATGCGCCCATCTATGTCGCGATTCGTTACCCCAGGGTTCGCTCATCGGGATACCTAGTGGCATAGACGACCTTTCCCTCTATATCACAAACCCTGAGCTTACGTTCGTGCACATGGCGGCCACATCAGACAAGCTTGGTGCTATCTATGCGGGCATGGCATTGTGCTCCGATTATCGAATCGAGCCGTTGGGAGCCGGCGGCATCGTTACCAGATCTTGTTCTGACGTACCACTGACATCGGTTTCCCGCATCGAACGATTTCTCGAGCGCGCGGGGTCGTTATACGGGGCACGAAAAGCACGAATCGCATTGCCCTACGTGCTCGAGCATTCCCGATCTCCCAAGGAATCGGGGCTTGCCATGTTCTACGGGCTTCCCCCAGCCCTCGGTGGGATGAAGCTGGGAACTGTTAGACTAAACCCCTGTATCAAAGTATTTACGGGACGCGATCTATTCGGTAAACCTCAGAGTGAAGAGCGCTATCCCGATATCCTGTTGACCTCGGTGAGTAAGTCCGGTGCTCGGCGGGACGTTGCATTTGATTACGATAGCGTCTCGGTTCACGAAGGGGACGCCAAGCTGCTTGACGACCGTCGTCGAGCGAATGCGATTGCCACGGTCGATTCGATCGTTCATTATTCGATTACCACCACGGATCTCGAGGATTTCGATTATCTGGTACTCATGGGGGAGCGGGCTCGTCGTGTGCTGAAGCTCGCTGCACGTCCAACCTTGCGCGTATCTCGCGAGAGCGAGGAGGGAAGGATGCAGCTCGCTCGATTTCGCTCTCGTCAGGATGACTTATGGAAGCGATTCGTGTTCAAGGGTCCAGGTTACTGAGCGAGGCCTTCCAAAATACGGGCACTAATCACCTCGGCTTGCTGTATGGGCCGACTCGATTGCTTCGGCGGCAGCGTATGCCTTTCCGGCATTCGCAGGGGCGCATCAACCGAGATGCGACTGCGTCCGGTAGTTTGAATCGAAAGAGTCGCTGAAAAAACGAGGTTTTGAGTGGCTACAGTTTCAAAGGCCCTGAAAGCGCATTGACCATCCGAAGCGGCATGCAGTCTACCTGCAAAAATGCCATGTCCGGTTGTACCGTTTTGATCTACTTGAATGCGCGGGCACTCAAATCCCCGTTTTTTCAGAGATATTAAGCCGTCTGTGTATCCCTTTCGTCTTCCGAACTTGATAAAACCCAGTCCCGCTGAACCATGTGACGTGCGCAAGATGCTGCAGGGGAGCGGCCTCCAAGGCGTCGCGCGAGATGCTGCGGGTGCGCCACGTGGCGTTGTGAATCGGTGGCCTCGATGATCACGCTCCATCATGCGGCCGATTTGCTAGAATTGTCGAGTTAGCCATATGGGCGGCCGGCATCGTGCCGACCCCGCTATTTTTTAGAAGATTCGCCAAGCCGTAAAGGAGCCCGTATATGTGCGACTGCACCGACCATAAGGAGATCCCCGCGTACGACGCCGCGGCGATCGAGACCAAATGGATCGAGGCGTGGGACCGCGACAACGTCTTCGCGGTGGACACCGATCCTAACAAGCCGAAAAAGTACGTGCTTGAGATGTTTCCGTATCCGTCGGGCGACCTGCACATGGGACACGCGCGCAACTACACCATCGGCGACGCCATGGCGCGCCAGGCCCGCATGCGCGGCTTCGACGTGCTGCATCCCATCGGCTTCGACGCGTTCGGCCTGCCCGCCGAGAACGCCGCCATCAAGCACAACACGCAGGCCGGCGCATGGACCTACAAGAACATGGACCAGGCGCTCGCCACGATGAAGCGCATGGGCTTCTCCTACGACATGGATCGTCTGGTTAAGACGTGCAGTCCCGATTACTATCGCTGGGGTCAGTGGATCTTCGAGAAGATGTGGGAGCGCGGCCTCGTCTACCGCAAGAAGAGCCCGGTCAACTGGTGCCCCACCTGCAAGACGGTTCTCGCCAACGAGCAGGTGACCGAGGGCAAGTGCTGGCGCTGCGGCTCCGAGCCCGAGAAGCGCGACCTCGAGCAGTGGTACTTCAAGATCACCGACTACGCGCAGGAGCTGCTCGACGACCTCGAGAAGCTGCCCGGCTGGCCCGAGCGCGTCAAGCAGATGCAGGCCAACTGGATCGGCCGCTCCGAGGGCGCCGAGGTCGATTTCACCCTGTGCGACGCCGACGGCGAGCCCATCTGCGGCGACGAGGGCAAGATCACCGTCTTCACGACGCGTGCCGACACGCTGTTCGGCTGCACGTTCTTCCTGCTCGCTCCCGAGTACGAGGGCCTGCACGACTTGGTCGCGGGCACCGAGTACGAGCACGACGTCATGGCGATCGTCGAGGGCGCGAAGAAGATCTCCGCGGTCGAGCGCGCCCAGGGCACCCTCGAGAAGCACGGTGCCTTCACGGGCCGCTACGTGGTGAATCCCGTGTCGGGCGCCAAGGTCCCCGTGTGGGTGGCCGACTACGTGGTTGCCGACTACGGCACCGGCGCCGTCATGGCGGTGCCCTGCGGCGACCAGCGCGACTTCGAGTTCGCCCGCAAGTACGACCTGCCCATCGTGCCGATTATCCTCATGGACGACGAGCTTGCCGCGCTCGAGGAGTCCGGCGAGTCCATCGACACCTATCATGCCGAGACCGTCGACTGGGACTGCGCGCACGCCGCCGAGGGCACGCTCGTCCAGTCCGGAAAGTACACCGGCATGCGTGGCGGCAAGCACTCCGAGGGCGAGGCCGCGATCGTGGCCGACCTCGAGGCCGCCGGCACCGGCCGCCGCAAGGTCGAGTTCCGCCTGCGCGACTGGCTGATCTCCCGCCAGCGCTACTGGGGCAACCCCATCCCGGCCATCCACTGCGAGCACTGCGGCATCGTTCCGGTTCCCGAGGACCAACTGCCCGTCATGCTGCCGGACAACCTCGACCTCGGTGCGGGCGAGACCCTTGCCGAGTGCGCCGAGTTCTACGAGACCACCTGCCCGGTTTGCGGCCGCCCGGCGCGCCGCGAGACCGACACCATGGACACCTTCACGTGCTCCAGCTGGTATTACCTGCGCTATTGCGACCCGCATAACGAGGAGCTGCCGTTCTCCAAGGATGCGGCGGACCGCTGGATGCCGGTCGACAACTACATCGGCGGCATCGAGCATGCGATCCTGCACCTGCTCTACTCGCGCTTCTTCACCAAGGCGCTGCGCGATATGGGCATGCTCGATGTGGACGAGCCGTTCACCAACCCGCTGTGCCAGGGCATGGTGAAAGACGAGAATGGCGAGACCATGTCCAAGTCCAAGGGCAACGTGGTGCCTCCCTCGAGCGTCATCGAGCCCTACGGCGCCGACACCATGCGCCTCGCCATCCTGTTCATCGCCCCGCCCGAGAAGGATTTCGACTGGGATCCCGACGCCGTCGCCGGCGCGAACCGCTTCCTCAAGCGCGCGTGGCGCATCGTGTGGACCCTCGCCAACGCCGCGGACGCCTCGGCGAAGGTGGACAAGGGCGCGCTCAGCCCCGTTGCTATGAAGCTCTACCGTGAGCGCCACCGCACGATTGCCAAGTGCACGGAGGACTTCGACCGCCAGCAGTTCAACACCGCCATCTCCGCGATCATGGAGCTCGTGAACGCCGCCAGCGCCTACATCAACGCGGGCGAGGAGCTCGACGGGGCGTTGAGCCAGCTGGTCGCGACCGACATCGTGTCGGTCATGGCGCCGATCTGCCCGTTCTGGGCAGACGAGCTGTGGCACGCGGCGCTCGGCCACGACAGCTACGCGTACACGGCGAGCTGGCCGGAGTTCGACCTCGCCGAGACGGTCGAGGACGAGGTCGAAATCGCGGTCCAGGTGCTCGGCAAGATGCGCGCCCACGCCATGGTCCCGACGAACGCCACGACCGAGCAGATGCAGGAGGCCGCCGTCGCCGTCGCCGGCAAGTGGCTCGAGGGCAAACAGATCGTCAAGGCGATCTGCGTGCCCGGCAAGCTCGTGAACCTCGTGGTGAAATAGCACCTCCAGCTGAGCGCCCCGCCATCGGCGGGGCGCTTTTTTATGCCGGCTCGGCCCGCTCCATGCAAATTTGGGGACGTACCTTCCGCATGCACTTGTGCATGCGGAAGGTACGTCCCCAAATTTGCAAAAGTGCATGCCGAAGGTACATCCCCCAATTTGCACGTTCTCGATATGCATGGGACGGTGCCGGTTTTGTCTCATACGACCAAAACGGAAAGTCCGTTAGCCTTCCAGACTGTTCGCCTGCCATTTCCTACCGTTCGCATAAGTTAACGGTTAAATTCACGGTCCGGCTCAAGGGCCGCGAAGCGTGCGTGATATTCTTTTCTCAGCTGGTCCAATAAACTTTTATTGCTCCAGAAGTTGTCCGATTTGGAAAAGGGGAGAGAAGGGACAAACATGCACCTGCAAACACAAGCACTGGTAATTGTGGTGGTGTACCTGGTTGTCATGCTGGGCATCGGCTTCATCGTCGGCAAGCTCAACATCAAGAACAGCGAGGACTACATGGTCGCAGGCCGTCGAATGGGCCTGTTCTTCGTCGCGTTCTCGCTGTCCGCGAACAACATCGGCGGCGGCTCGACGACCGGTCTCGCGCAGCGCGCGTACGGTGAGTGGGGCATCAGCGCCGTCTGGTACGTTCTCGCGGCGTCGATCGCGATGATCCCGCTCGCGTACTTCGCGCCGAAGATCCGCAAGACCATGGCCGTCACCATCCCCGAGGTCGTCGGCCGTCGCTTCGGCAACGTGTCGAGCTCCATCACCGCCGTGCTGTCCGTGCTCTCGCTGTTCTGCCTGACCTCCTCGCAGATCGCCGCCGCCGGCAGTGTCGTGTCCACGCTGCTCGGCATCCCCACGAACGTGGCGCTTGTCGCCGCCGGCTTCGTCGTGATCTTCTACACCACGTTCGGCGGCATGGTCGCCGACCAGGTGGCGGACCTCATCCAGTTCTGCGTCATCCTCGTCGGCCTCGCCATCGCGACGCCGTTCGTCATCGAGGGCTGCGGCGGCTGGGAGGCCGTCTCCTCCGCGCTGCCTCCGGCTCAGCTCGACTTCACGACCATCGGCGTCGTGACGATCATCGGATACATATTCAACTACTTCTGCACGTTCCTCGCCGGTCCCGAGATGGTCTCCCGCTTCGAGTCCGCCAAGGACGAGAAGACCGCCACGCACGCCGCTTGGCTGTCCGCCGTCCTGATGGCCGCCATGGCCTTCTTCCCGACGCTGCTCGGCCTGTGCGCCGCGGCCACCATGCCCGGTCTTCCGAATGAGGGCGCCAACGCCATGCTCGAGGTCACGACCTCGCATGCGCCCGAGTTCGTGGCGGGCATCGTCTGTGCCGCCATCATCTGCGCCACGATGTCGTCTGCCGACTCCAACCTGCTGTGCATGTCGACCATCATCATGAACGACCTGTACCTCAAGTTCGGCGGCCGCGAGCTCACCGATAAGCAGAAGGTGTTCTACACCCGCGCGTGCAACGTCGTGTTCGCTCTCATAGCCATCGGCATCTCGATGTTCGGCGTCCCGATCGTGACGATGAACACGTTCGCCTTCGGCATCCGCTGCGCCGGCCCGTTCGCGGCCTACGGTCTGGGCCTCGTGGTCAAGAACGCCACGAAGAACTCCGGCATCATCTCGCTGGTCGGCGGCACCATCGGCTTTTTGTTCTGGCAGTTCCTGTCCGGCGGCGACTTCCTGTTCGGCATCCTGCCCGTCGTGTTCGGCTGCTTCGTCTCCGTCGTGGTGTTCTTCGTCGTGAACGCCATCGAGTGGAAGCGCGGCGTTCCCGCGGCCCCGTCCGCCTACCTGGAGGAGTAGAGACCGTCATCGCGCAGATGACTCCCCTCGAGCCCCGCTCGTCAGAGCGGGGCTTTTTTCGTCGCCTTCACGCTGGAAAACCGCCGTTCGCCGAGTCGTTATGTGTGCAATTTGCGGAGGAAATCGCCGCAAAAACTGCCGCTCAGCGGGCATTTGCGCACATTTGGCCAGCTTATGATATGCTTGGGCGGCAATTGAAGCTGTAATGAAAAAGGAGTGCGGGCTCGCCCGCGCTTCTTTTTTCTGTATGGGGAGGTGTTGCATGGTCAAGAGCAAGCTGGAGCAGGACATCATCGATGCGCTCGAGGCGGTCGCGCCCGAGCACGGCATCGACATCGTCGACGTCGAGATCGTCGGGGCCACCAAGGCGCCGTGCGTGCGCGTTCGCATCGACCGCCTGGACGGCGAGGGCATTTCGCTCGATGAGGTCACTGCGCAGAACGCATGGGTGAGCGATGCCGTGGAGAAGCTCGATCCCATCTCGGGTTCCTACACCCTGGAGGTCTCGAGCCCCGGTATGGCGCGCCCGCTGCGTCGACCGTCCGATTTCGAGCGCTACATCGGAAGCGCGGTCGAGCTCGTGACCACGGCCACGGAGGGCCGCCGCAAGTTCAAGGGGACCATCGCGGCGACCGACGAGCAGGCGGTGACGCTCGAGCTCGAGGATGGCGAGCAGGTTTCGATTCCCCATGGAGACGTGAAGAAGTGTGCCTTGAAGCCGGTGTATGACTTCAAGGGCGGAAAGGGTGATAAGTAATGGCATCGGAGATGATGGAAGCGCTCATGGCGCTGTGCCAGGAGAAGCATATCGATCAGCTCTACCTCATCGACCGCTTGGAGCAGTCGCTGGCCAAGAGCTACGCCGAGATCCTCCACCTCGACTGGGGCGCCAAGGTCACCATCGACCGCTCCACGGGCAAGATCTACGTCTACAAGCTCATCCCCATCGACGACTCCATGGACGAAGAGGGCAACTACACCGAGTTCGAGGAGATCGACGTCACGCCCAAGGACACCTCGCGCATTGCGGCGCAGCACGCCAAGGCCGAGATCAACGCCATCGTGCGCAACTCCGCCCGCGAGCAGATCTACGAGGAGTTCTCGTCGCGTATCGGCGACATCATCACCGGTACCGTGCTGCAGTCCACCCCCGACTTCACCATCGTGAAGATCCGCGAGGGCGTCGAGGCCGAGCTGCCGCACTTCGACCAGCGCCGCTACGAGAACGAGCGCAACGAGCGCCCCATGGGCGAGCGCTACATGCACAACCAGCGCATCAAGGCCGTCATCATCGACGTGCGCGACCCGAACTCGACCGTGCAGCCCGTGCGCGGCGAGCACTCCCGTCCGCCGATCGTCATCTCCCGCACGCACCCGGCGCTTATCCGTCGCCTGTTCGAGCTCGAGGTCCCCGAGATCTACGAGGGCACCGTCGAGGTCATGTCCATCGCGCGTGAGCCGGGCCAGCGCTCCAAGGTCGCGGTCCGCTCGCTCGACGACCGCCTGGATCCGGTGGGCGCCTGCGTCGGCCCCAAGGGCAGCCGCGTGCGCACCGTCGTGTCCGAGCTGCGCGGCGAGCGCGTCGACGTCATCCTGTGGGACGAGGATCCCGCCGTCTACGTCGGCAACGCCCTGTCTCCCGCGAAGGTGACGCGCGTGCTCATCGACGAGGAGAAGAACTACGCCGGTGTCATCGTGCCCGACGACCAGCTCTCGCTCGCGATCGGCAAGGAGGGCCAGAACGCCCGCCTCGCCGCCCGCCTCACGGGCTGGCACATCGACATCAAGAGCGAGTCGCTCGCCGCCGACATCCTGCGCAACGTCCCGGTCGCTCCCGAGCCGGCGGAGGACCTGCTCTCCGACGAGGAGCCCGAGCGCTGCGCGTACGTGAGCTCCGACGGCGTGCGCTGCCGCAACCAGGCGCGTCCCGGTTCTCGCTTCTGCGGCGTCCATGATCCCGAAGGATTCGGAGAGGACGCCATCGAGGATGCCGAGGACCTCATCTAACGGGTAGCGCGTCCCGCCCGCGTTGCGGGGCGCACCCGAGATCGACCCGTTGGATTGCTGTGAGGGCGCCAGGCGCCCGAGAGGTAGGTGATTTGGCATATGGCAAAAGTTCGCGTATCTAGCCTTGCCAAGGAATTTGGAATGACGTCCAAGGAGCTGCTCGACCATCTCGCGGAGATGAAGATTCCCGCGAAGTCCGCGTCGAGCGCCCTTGAGGACGCGTATGTCTCCATGGTGAAAAAGAAGCTCGCTCCGGTGCTTGAGGCCCGCGCCGCCGAGATCGAGGCGCAGAAGCAGGCCGAGAAGGAGGCCGCTGAGCGCGAGGAGGCCGAGAAGGCCGCCGCCGCCGAGGCCGAGCGCATCGAGGCCGAGCGCCGTCGCGAGGAGGAGCGCCGTCTCTCCCAGGCCGCCATGGCCGCCGAGGAGGCCGCCCGCGCCGCTGCCGCCGAGGCCGAGCGCGCCGAGCGCGAGCGTGCCGCCGAGGCCGCCCGCCAGGCCGAGCTCGAGGCCAAGCGCCGCGCGGTGCCCGCTTCCGACTCCGGATCGCGCTTCCGCTCGCTGCTCGACCAGATCGCGCAGCAGGAGGTCGTGCTGAAGGAGAAGAAGGAGGCCGAGACCAAGAAGAAGGCCGACGCCGACGCCCCGCGCGCCGAGCGCGGTCGCGGCCGCAAGTCCGACCGCCGCGGCGGCGCTGCTGCCGAGAGCGCCGCGAGCGCCCCGCGCAGCCGCCGCTCGAACAGCGCGCCCGTCGTGCCCGCCGGTATGGACGTCCCCGCTCCCGAGAAGGCCGGTCGCGGCGGCAAGAAGCGCCGCGGCGGCCAGCAGGCCGATCAGCATAACGACCATTACTCCCGCATGGCTCGCGAGGCCGAGGAGTACAGCCGCGAGCGCGTCCTCGAGGAGGCCCGCGCCGCCGTCGAGGAGGCCAGCCGCGAGTCGACTGGCCGCCGCAAGAAGCGCAAGGAGAAGCGCGAGCGTGAGGCCGCCCAGATGCGCGAGGAGAAAAAGATCGAGGAGGCGCTCGCCCAGGGCGTGAACCCCGAGGACCTCGACGCCGTGCGCGTCTCCCAGGGCGTCACCGTCCAGGAGCTCGCCGAGGCCCTGGACGTCTCCCCGAACGACATCATCAAGCGCCTGTTCCTGCTGGGCACGCCGCTCACCATGACGCAGTCCATGTCCGACGACCTCGTCGAGCTCGTCGCCGACGACCTGGGCCGCCAGATCAAGATCGTCACGCCGGAGGAGGAGAACACCTTCAGCTTCTACGACGACCCGAAGGACCTGAAGCCCCGCCCGCCGGTGGTCACCGTCATGGGCCACGTCGACCACGGCAAGACGAGCCTGCTCGACGCTATCCGCCATACCGGCGTCGCGACCCACGAGGCCGGCGGCATCACGCAGCACATCGGCGCGTCCCAGGTCATGATCAACGGTCGCCAGATCACGTTCGTCGACACCCCGGGCCACGAGGCGTTCACCGCCATGCGCGCCCGCGGCGCCAAGATCACCGACGTTGTCGTGCTGGTCGTCGCCGCGGACGACGGCGTCATGCCGCAGACCGTCGAGGCCATCAACCACTCCAAGGCCGCCGGCGTCCCCATCGTCGTCGCCGTCAACAAGTGCGATAAGCCCGATGCGAACCCCGACCGCGTGCGCCAGGAGCTCGTCGAGTACGGCGTCATCCCCGAGGAGTGGGGCGGCCAGAACATGTTCGTGAACGTGTCGGCGCGCCAGAAGACCGGCATCGACGACCTGCTCGAGACCATCCTGCTCCAGGCGGACGTCCTCGAGCTCAAGGCCAACCCCGACACCTTCGCCTCCGGCTACATCATCGAGGCCAAACTCGACCGCGGCCGCGGCCCCGTCGCGACGGTACTCGTCAACCGCGGCACCCTGCACGTGGGCGACACCCTCGTCGCGGGCATGAGCTACGGCCGCGTGCGCGCCATGCTCGACCAGCACGGCAACAACGTCAAGGAGGCCAAGCCCTCCGACGCCGTCGAGATCCTGGGCCTGAACTCCGTGCCCGCCGCCGGCGACGAGTTCCGCGTCTTCGAGGACGAGCGCGACGCGCGCGACCTCGCCGAGCAGCGCTCGCTCAAGGCGCGCATCGAGGAGCAGAACAAGGTCAAGCACGTCACGCTCGAGACCCTGTTCTCCGAGATGAGCGAGAACGAGCTCGCCGAGCTCAACCTCGTCGTCAAGGCCGACGTCCAGGGCTCCATCGAGGCGCTCGCCGACGCGCTGGGCAAGATGGACCAGTCCGAGGTCCGCATTAACATCATCCACTCCGCCGTCGGCGCCATCTCCGAGACCGACGTCGTGCTCGCGGCCGCCTCGAACGCCATCATCATCGGCTTCGGCGTCCGCCCGCAGGGCAAGGCGCGCGACCTGGCCGAGAAGGAGAACGTGCAGATCAAGACCTACTCGATCATCTACAAGGCGATCGAGGACATCGACGCCGCCCGCGTCGGCTTGCTCAAGCCCACCGAGGAGGAGGTCCGCACCGGCGAGGCTGAGGTCCGCGAGACCTTCCGCGTGCCCAAGGTCGGCCTCATCGCCGGCTGCATGGTCACCGAGGGCGAGATCGAGCGCACCGACTCCGTGCGCGTCGTCCGCGACGGCGTCGTGGTGTTCGACGGCTCGTTTGCCTCCATGCGCCGCTTCAAGGATGACGTCAAGAGCGTCAAGGCCGGCTACGAGTGCGGTCTGGGCATCGAGAAGTTCCAGGACATCAAGGTGGGCGACATCCTCGAGGCGTACAAGGTCGTCGAGGTCGCCCGTACGGAGTAAGGGAGGCGCACGTTGAAGCAGACAGCCGCTACCCGACGCACCGGAGAGCAGCTTCGCGAGAAGCTCGGTTACATCCTGCTGTTCGAGATCTCCGATCCGCGCCTGGACCTCGTGACCCTCACGGGCGCCGAGGTCAGCGTGGACCGCACCTACGCGCGCGTCTACGTGTCGTGCGACCGGGAACGCTACGGCGAGGTCATGGAGGCGCTGGAGAGCGCCCGCGGCCGCATCCGCAGCCTGCTCGCCCGCTCGCTGGACTGGCGCACGGTGCCCGAGCTCGATTTCCGCATCGACCAGTCCACCGACGAGGCGGAGGCCATCGCCCGCGCGCTCGAGAACGTCCCGGCCACCATGGCGGTCGAGAAGGACGAGGAGGGCTATCCCATCCAGCCCGCGAGCGATGAGGAGGCCTGAGTCTCGATGGGCATGTGCAAGGAGGCGCTTTCGCCTGATCTTGTGAACGACTACCAGCGCATCCTCAAGTTCATCGAGGACGCGTCGTGCATCGCCATCTCGGGCCACACCTCGCCCGATGGCGATGCCCTGGGGTCGGTGCTCGGCTTAGGCATGGCCCTGGTCGAGCGCTATCCCAAAAAGGACGTCGTCTTCCTGCTGGCCGATCGCGGCTGCGTGCCGCGCATCTACCAGTTCATGGCAGGATCGGAACGGTTCGTGTGCGCCGCCGACACGGCGTGCGCACCCGACCTGTTCATCTCCGTCGACAGCCCCACGCTCGAGCGCCTGGCCGATTCCGTCCAGGTGGTGGAGCGGTCCCGCAACGTCGTGTGCTTCGACCACCATCCGGCGCGCGAGGAGTTCGCCGACGTCTGCGTGCGCCGTCCGGCTGCCGCGGCGACGGCCGTGCTCATTGAGGAGTTCCTCGCGTGGGCGGGCATCCCCTGCAACAAGTCCACCGCGACCAGCCTGCTGTGCGGCCTCATGACCGACACGGGCCGGTTCCAGTACCAGAACGCCGACCCCGCCGCATTCGCCTGCGCGGCGCGCCTGGTCGACGCGGGCGCCGACCCCTCGCTGATCGCGCTCGAGGTCTACCAGAGCCAGCGGCTCGAGTACCTCAAGCTCGAATCGCTCGTCATGAGCCGCATCCACACCGTCGCGCACGGGCGCGTCGCCTACAGCTACGCCTACGCCTCCGACCTGACCTTCTACGGGGTCACGGCGGACGAGTGCGACGGCCTGGTTGACGTGGTCCGCTCGGTGCGCGGCGTGGAGGTCTGCCTGTTCGTGAAGGAGACCGAGTGCTGCCACAAGGTGCGCGGCAACCTGCGCTCCAAATGCGATCTGGACGTCTCGGGCATCGCCGCCCGCTTCGGCGGCGGCGGTCACGCGGCGGCGGCGGGCTTCACCTACGAGGGCAGTATCGTTGAGACCCTGAACGATGCGCTCCCCATGCTCTGCGAGCTGGTGGGGGAGAGCGCCGCGGGTCTTCACGTCGAGCTGTGACAGGACGTTTATGGCAAAACGCACAATTTCCGATTTGAACCTGCTGCTTGCCGTCGACAAGCCTCAGGGCTGCACCTCGCACGACGTCGTTGCGCGTGCGAGGCGCGCCGTTTCTGAGCGCCGTATCGGGCATGCCGGCACCCTCGACCCGCTCGCCTCGGGCGTGATGGTGCTGGGGCTCGGTCAGGGCACGCGCCTGCTCGGCCGCATCACGCAGGACACCAAAAGCTATATCGCCGACGTGACGTTCGGCTTCGAGACCAATACCGACGACGCGGAAGGGGAGCCGACGCGGACCGTCGAGCCCGCCGCGGAGCTGTTCGATGCCGCCGCGGCCGCCCGCGCGCTCGCCTCCACCGTCGGTCCGCAGATGCAGGTGCCCCCCGCCTTCTCCGCCATCTCGGTGGGAGGGGTTCGCTCCTACAAGCGGGCCCGCGCGGGCGACGCCGTCGAGCTCCCGGCGCGGCCCATCGAGGTGCGCGCCGCCACCTTGATCTCGGTGAGCGAGGTCGACGGCGCGCCCGTGTGGACCGTCGCCTACACCGTCAGCAAGGGGACCTACATCCGCGCCCTGGCGCGCGATCTGGGCCGCATGCTCGATGCCGCCGCCCACGTCTCGTCGCTGCGCCGCACGGCGTCGGGTTCGGTCACGCTCGCCTCGTGCGTGTCGCTCGACGACCTGTCGCCCGAGACGGCGCGCGCGAAGATGCTCGACCCCGTGGAGGTCCTCGGCGTGCCCGCCATCGCGGTCGAGGGGCGCCATCTCGACGACATCGCCTGCGGCAGGAGGCTGCCCGGCGGCCTGATGGCGACGGCCGACAGGGCGGTGGGCGAGGGCGACACGGTCGCGCTCGTGAACGGGGGCGCCCTGCGGGCGCTCGGCCGCGTCGAGGCGGGGCGCATCGCGATGTCCGACGTCTTTCCGCAGCCCATCTGCGGGGTGCGCCCATGATGCCGGAGGTGCGCGAGCTGCGCCGCGACTTCCTGCGCGAGGACGGGTCTGCGGCCCTCGTCAGGCTCGATGACGGCGCCGCGGAGCCGCTCGGCGACGCCGTCATCGCCATCGGGGCGTTCGACGGGTTCCATATCGGGCATCAGAAGCTCATCGCCCGCACCGTCGCCGACGCCCGCGCGCGCGGGATGCGCGCCTGCGCGGTCACCTTCGACCCCGATCCCGATTGCGTCGTGGGGCCGGGCCCGGCCCCGAAGCTCATGCTCCGAGACGACCGGCTCTTTGCACTTCGCGCCAGCGGGGTCGATGCCGTCGTCGTGGTGCCGTTCACGCGCGAGCTCGCGGCGCTCGACCACGTCGCCTTCTTCTCTGACGTGCTGTCGCCCGTCATGGACGTACGCGCCGTGCACGTGGGCTGCGACTTTCGCCTGGGGCGCGGGGGCGCCTCGACGGTGGAGGTCATGCGGGCGTGGGGCGCCGCGCGCGGCATCGAGGTCACCGGCCACAGCCTGGTGCTCGCCGACGGCTCCGCGGTCACGGCGACGCGCATCCGCGCGCTGCTGGCCGAGGGGCTCGTCGAGGACGCGCGCGCCGAGCTGGGGCGCCGCTTCATGATGCGCGGCACGGTCGGCTCGGGTCGCGGCCAGGGCACCGGCATGGGGTTCCCGACGGCAAACATCGCCGTTCCCGCAGGGCTCGTGTGGCCTAAGGACGGCGTGTACGCCTGCTTGGCCGAGCTCGACGGCGTCGTGTGGCCCGCCGCGGTGAACGTCGGCATCCCTCCGACCTTCGCTGGGCTCCCCGGCGCCTCGAAGCTGGAGGCGAACCTGATCGGCTTCTCGGGCGATGTGCGCGGCTCGGCCGTCTCGCTCGCCTTCTGCCGCCGCCTGCGCGACTCGCGGGTTTTTGGCTCCGAGCGCGAGCTGATTGACACCGTGATGGGTAATATCCAAGATATCCGGGACGAATACGGTGAAAGCGGGGTGTGTATCGCATGATCTCCGATGAGGACCGCGAGCGCGTGCGCGCGGCGACCGATCTTGTGCAGCTGGTCCAGGAGACCGTCGAGCTCCGCCCGCGCGGCCAGGAGTTCTGGGGCTGCTGCCCCTTTCATGGCGAGAAGACCCCGTCGTTCCACATCATCCCCGCGACGCAGGTGTGGCACTGCTTCGGGTGCGGCGAGGGCGGCGACGTCTTCAGCTACGTCATGAAGCGCGAGAACCTCACGTTTCCCGATGCCATCCGCTACCTTGCCGATCGGGCCGGCATCGAGATCGCCGACGACGCGCCCACGGCGCGCCGCGGCACCAAGCGCACCCGCATCATCGACGTGTGCGAGGAGACGTGCGCGTTCTACCACACCATGCTCATGCGCGGCAAGGACGGGCGCGGCCGCACCTACTTCGCCTCGCGCGGCCTGGGCTCCGATATCTGCCAACGCTACCGGCTGGGCTTCGCCCCGGGGCGCGGGGCGCTCGTCGCCCACCTCTCGTCCAAGGGCTTCACCCCGCGCGAGATGGTCGACGCCAACGTGGCGATCAAGCGCGACCGGGGCAATCTCGCGGACCGCTTCTACGAGCGCGTGATGTTCCCCATCTTCGACGAGCAGGGGCGCTGCATCGCGTTCGGCGGCCGCATCATGGGTGCGGGCGAGCCGAAATACCTCAACACCGCGGAGACCCCGGTCTTCCACAAGAAGCGCAACCTCTACGGCTTCAACTGGGCCAAGGAGCATATCGTCGCGGCCAACGAGGCGATCGTGGTCGAGGGCTACACCGATGCAATCGCGTGCTGGGAGGCGGGGATCAAAAACGTCGTCGCGACGCTCGGCACGGCGCTCACCGAGCACCACGTCAAGACGCTGACCCGCTTTGCCAAGCGCATCGTCTACCTGTTCGACGGCGACGCGGCCGGTCAGAGGGCGGCCGAGCGCGCCATCCAGTTCGTCGAGACCGGCTCGGTTGACCTGCGCTGCGTCATCTTGCCCGACGACCTGGATCCGGCGGACTTCCTGCGCGACCGGGGAGGGGAAAAGCTGCGCGCGCTCCTCGATGCCGCCGAGCCGCTCATGGACTTCGTGTTCCGTAAGCTCGAGGACCGCAGCGACGTGTCGACGCCCGGCGGGCGGGCACGTGCGCTCGAGGACGCGTGCCGGCTCATCTACCCGCTGCGCGACAGCTACATGATCGACACGTACTACATGCAGATCGCAGACCGCCTGGGGGCCGACGTGGACATGGTGCGCCAGTCGGCGACCAAGGTGTTCCGTCAGGTCGCCCAAGAGGAGCAGACCGCCAAGACGCGCGAGCGCAACCGCGAGCGCGCCCAGCGGGCGGTGTCGGATCGCCGCGGGGAAGACGCGCGCCCGGTCGCGCCGGCGCCTGAGGCCATGGATGCATGGGAGGGCGCTCCCGTGGAGGAGGAGCCCTACGACTACGTGCCCGCCGAGGCCCAGGCGGCGCCCGCGTCCTTCGCGCCCACAGCACCTTCGCAGCCCGCGGCGCCCCTGACCGAGCTCGAGCGCCGTTCGCTTGCGGGCGAGCGCGAACTCGTCTGCCTGCTCGCGAGCTACCCCGACAGCTTTCGCGCGTTTGCCGACCGCATCACCGAGATTTCGTGGATCGACCCGCGCAACGAGACGATCGCGTGGGCGGTGCTCGCGACCCCCGAGGGGACGCCGGTTCCCGAGGTGATGAGCTCGGTGCGCAGCGTCTGCCCCGAGGCGTCAAAGCTGGTGAGCGCGGGAACGATCGACGCGACGAGCGCCCACCCCACCGAGACGAACATCGAGTTTCTGCTCGACACACTCGAGCTCTACACGATTCGCCGCCGCATGCGCGCCGCTCAGGCCCGCCTGCGAACAGACCGCACCCTGAGCGCGGAGGAGCGGCGCGACATGACCATCAAGGCCACGCAGGACGCGGCGCGCGTGCGCGAGCTCGAGCGCGCCGTCGAGGGCGTTGCCGATCCGTTCCGGACCCTCGGGTCGTGATCGGATGAACCCGTCCGCCTTCAGTCTGCGTGCCGTATGCCGTATATCCGTAAAATACTTGACGGATGCACGATATTCGGCTAGGCGGGTATAGAACGTTGTGCTAAAGTTGAGAGTCCTGTGTCATGAAGGGAGAATCTGTGCCAAAGAAGACCGAAAGCACGAGTGCCGATCTCAATTCGTACCTCGATAAGCTTCTGGACCAAGGCTCAAGGTCCGGTTCAGTCACCGAAGACGATATCCAGATCGCGCTCAAAGATGTCGATGTGTCCGATGCACAGCTGAACTCCGTCTACCGTAGCCTGCGCGACCATGGCATCGAAGTCATTTCCGCCAGCGGGGACGATGACGATACGTCCCTCGATATCGGCGACTCCGATGTGTTGGATGACGACGAGCTGGGCGACGAGAGCATTGAGGACCATGAGATCAAGGTAGCCAAGAACGCCGACGCCGAGATGGCCTCGGCGCGGACCAAGCGCAAGTCGCGCGTCCGCACCTCGCGTTCCCGCTCCCGCGCGCGCGGCATCGACGCGTCCACCGTCATGCTCACCGGCGACCCGGTCCGCATGTACCTGAAGGAGATCGGCAAGGTCGACCTGCTGACCGCAGCAGACGAGGTCGACCTGGCCATGAAGATCGAGGCCGGCCTGGACGCTACCAACAAGCTCGAGGCCGCCGAGGCGGGCGAGATCGAGCTGACGCGCGCCGAGATGCGCCGCCTGACCCGCGTCGAGCAGGTGGGCCTGGAGGCAAAGCAGGCGCTGATCTCGGCGAACCTGCGCCTGGTCGTCTCCATCGCCAAGCGCTACGTGGGCCGCGGCATGCTCTTCCTCGACCTCATCCAGGAGGGCAACCTCGGTCTGATCCGCGCGGTAGAGAAGTTCGACTACGAGAAGGGCTTCAAGTTCTCCACCTACGCGACGTGGTGGATCCGTCAGGCGATCACGCGTGCCATCGCGGACCAGGCCCGCACGATCCGCATCCCGGTCCATATGGTCGAGACCATCAACAAGCTCGTCCGCGTGCAGCGCCAGCTGCTGCAGGATCTGGGCCGCGACCCGACGCCGGAGGAGATCGGCGCCGAGATGGACATGAGCGCCGATCGCGTGCGCGAGATCCAGAAGA
Source organism: Collinsella ihumii (assembly GCF_030385545.1). NCBI lineage: Bacteria > Bacillati > Actinomycetota > Coriobacteriia > Coriobacteriales > Coriobacteriaceae > Collinsella > Collinsella ihumii. Next base: position 24,825 of record NZ_JAUEIQ010000009.1, read on the forward strand.
TCTCCCAGGAGCCCGTCTCGCTCGAGACGCCTATCGGTGAGGAAGAGGATTCCCAGCTGGGCGACTTCATCGAGGACTCCAACGCCGAGGTTCCGCCCGATGCCGCGAGCTTCTCCATGCTTCAGGAGCAGCTCACCCAGGTGCTCGACTCGCTCGCCGATCGCGAGCGCAAGGTCATCGAGCTGCGCTTCGGTCTCGTCGACGGCCATCCGCGCACGCTCGAGGAGGTCGGGCGCGAGTTCGGCGTCACGCGCGAGCGCATTCGCCAGATCGAGTCCAAGACGCTGGCCAAGCTTCGCCACCCGAGCCGTTCGAGCAAGCTCAAGGACTACATCGAAAGCTAGCAGAAAAGCCCCCGCAACCCGGGGGCTTTTTAGTGCAAACAGGGGGACGTACCTTCCGCTTGCACTTTTGCAAATTGGGGACGTACCTTTTGCGTGCACAAATGCATGCAAAAGGTACGTCCCCAATTTGCACGGTGGCGCGGCAAAGAAAAACCCCGCCAGCTGGGCTGACGGGGCGTCGGATTCTGGCTCCTCGAGTAGGACTCGAACCTACAACAACGCGGTTAACAGCCGCGGGCTCTACCATTGAGCTATCGAGGAATATGTGCTCGCTCGCAAGCAACAGTGATTAGTATATTCAATTCTTCCGCGTGCGCAACCCCTGAATAAGAAAAAAGAAAAACGATGCCAGACGAGCCAACATGCAAATTGGGGGACGTACCTTCCGTTTGCATTTTTGCATGCGAAAGGTACGTCCCCCAATTTGCACTCCCGGGGTGCAGGGTGCGGCAAAGAAAAACCCCGCCAGCTGAGCTGACGGGGCGTTGGATTCTGGCTCCTCGAGTAGGACTCGAACCTACAACAACGCGGTTAACAGCCGCGGGCTCTACCATTGAGCTATCGAGGAATATGTGCTCGCTCGCAAGCAACGGATTTAAGTATAGGCAAATCCCCCGTGCGCGCAAGACCTTTCTTTCAGTTTTTTGCGGCAGTCGGTCGCAGCGAGCAGAAAAACACGGGTATAGCAGCGGCTATCATACCGAAAAGCAGGCAAATCCGACCATACATCGGCACATGGGACTCAAATATTCGGAAAGCTGGTATCAATATGGACATACCGGAAAAGGGATACGTCCGGATGTTCAGAAGTGAGGTCATCATGAAACGCTGGGAACAGTTACTTGAGGACGGCAAGCGGACCTTGGAGGATCTGAAGGACCGCCTGAACCTTACCGAAGAAGAGGCCGCCGCCTTCCAGCTCGTCGAGGAGCATTATCCGATCGTGATCCCCGAGGGCTATCTGCGGCTCATAAGCCCATGGGATGCGGACGACCCCATCAAGCGCATGTGCATCCCGCTGGCCACCAAGCCCTCCGACGATGTGAAGTACATCACCGATACGGTCATCGACGGCGGCCAGCACAAGTACGATCAGTCGGTCCTCATCATGACCAACTTCGACTGCCTGACCTACGCGCGCCGCTGCTACCGCAAGGACTTCGTGGCGCTCTCGCCCGATGAAGTCACCACGCGCATCCCCAAGCTCGCCGAATACATCGGCGACCATCCCGAGATCGACAACATATCCATCTCGGGCGGCGACGCGTTCCTGAACTCGAACCAGCGCATCGGCGAGTACCTCAAGGCGTTCTCGTTCCTGCCCAATATCGACTATATCCGCTTCACCACGAGTACGCCCGCCACGCTGCCCGAGCGCATCACGGAGGACGACGGTGAGCTGCTCGGCCTGCTTTCCCGCTATGCCAAGGCCAAGGCGATCGTCATCGTCACCCAGTTCGACCATCCGCGCGAGCTCACGGACAAGGCGGTCGTCGCCCTGCGCATGCTGCGCGAGGCGGGCTGCACGATCCGCAACGAGGCCGTCTTGATGAAGGGCGTCAACGACGACCCCGACACGATCCTCGAGCTGATGAACGGCCTGGTGGCGGCGGGCGTCGACCCGTACTACCTGTACCAGTGCCGCCGTCCGTTCTACGTGCAGGACAACCTGCAGGTCCCGATCGCCGACGGCATTCGAATCGTCGAGAGCGCCAAGGAGCGCATGAGCGGCATGTCCAAGAGCTTCCGCTTCATCCTGGCGCACCGCTGGGGCAAGGTCGAGATGCTCGGCTTCCTCGAGGACGGACGCGCCGTGTTCAAGTACCACGAGGCGCGCAAGGACGAGGACCAGGGGCGCATCTTCGCCACGGAGCTTGCCGAGGGGCAGACCTGGCTCGACTGACCGGCCGCATGACGGCGGCGTCTGCGCGACCCTCGCCTCGCCACGAAGGACGGGATCCGCACTGCGCGGGTCCCGTCCCGCCGTGTTCGGCGGAGGCCAACCCACACGGATTGTAGGGACACGGCGAAGACGAATTTGAGGGCTGGACAGACGGCGCATGCCGCTATACTAGGCCTTGACCATTAAGCGCAGTACGAGATGCTCGCATGGAACCAACATATCCGCGATGCGGAAATAAGCCTTTCTATGTGGATGTCTCGCCGACTGCGCTGGGGCATCTATTTTTTATGGCGCGACCGGGCCTTCGGGCAGGCGCGCGCCGCGACCATCAGGGAAGGAGTTCGATGAGCACGCCTACACCCAAAGCCGTCATCATGGATGAGGCATCCGTCTCGCGTGCGATGACGCGCATCGCGCACGAGATTCTCGAGCGCAACGAAGGGTGCGAGAACCTCGCCATCGTGGGCATCGTCACCCGTGGCGACCTTCTGGCCAAGCAGCTCGTAGACCGCATCAAGGAGATCGAGGGGGTGGACGTCCCGCTCGGCAGCCTTGACATCAGCTTCTATCGCGATGACTTCCTGACCCACTTCTCGCCCGAGGTGCACGCCACGCACATCCCGTTCGATGTCGACGGGAAGCGCATCGTGCTGGTCGACGACATCCTGTACACGGGCCGCACGATCCGCTGCGCGCTGGACGCCATCATGGACCTCGGCCGCCCCTCGCGCATCGAGCTCGCCGTCCTCGTGGACCGCGGCCATCGCGAGCTTCCCATCTGCCCCGATTTCGTGGGCAAGAACGTTCCGTCCTCGCACGAGGAGAACGTCCGCCTGTATCTCAAGGAGGTCGACGGCCGCACGGCCGTTGAGATCTTCGACGTCGCGCCCGGGGCACACGTGGGCTCCGCGCCTCTGGGAGGTGAGTAGCCGCATGGCTTTCAATCACAAGCATCTGATCGACATCCGGGAGTACTCCGATACCGATCTCATGACCATTCTGGAGACGGCGAAGGCCTTCTCCCAGGTTAACGAGCGCGCCATCAAGAAGGTGCCGACGCTCAAGGGCAAGACCATCGTCAACATGTTCAACGAGCCCTCCACGCGCACCCGCAGCTCCTTCGAGCTCGCCGAGAAGCGCCTGTCCGCCGACAGCCTGAACTTCGGCGGCTCCTCGACGTCCACCGTCAAGGGAGAGAGCCTCATCGACACCGTCATGACGCTCAACTCCTATAAGATCGACATGGTCGTCATCCGCGACAAGCACGCGGGCGCCCCCTACATCGTCACGCAGCATTCTCCCGTGTCGGTCATCGACGCGGGCGACGGCAAGCACGGCCACCCCACCCAGGCCCTGCTCGACCTGTACTCCATCTGGGAGCGCAAGCACACCTTCGAGGGTCTGAAGGTCGGTATCGTGGGCGACATCTCGCACTCCCGCGTGTGCGGCTCGCTCATCCCCGCGCTCAAGATCATGGGCGCCGAGGTGACGATCATCGCCCCCGGCACGCTCATCCCGCCCGCGCCCGAGGTGCTCGGCGTCGACCACGTGAGCTACAGCCTCGACGACGCGCTCCCCGAGCTCGACGTCGTCTACATGCTGCGCATCCAGCGCGAGCGCCTCGAGGGCGCCCCGTTCCCGAGCCTGCGCGAGTACCACGAGCTGTACGGTCTCACGCGCAAGCGCGAGCATCTCATGAAGCCCGACGCCATCGTGTGCCACCCCGGCCCGATCAACCGCGGCGTCGAGTTCGACTCCTACATGGCCGACCATCCTGAGCGCTCGGTCATCTTGGACCAGGTCTATGCCGGCATCTGCGTGCGCATGGCCGCCCTGTATTTGCTGCTTGGAGGTGCCGATAATGGCCTTGCTTCTTAAGAACGCCCACATCGTCGACCCGTCCGTCAACCTTGACGGCGTGGCCGATGTCGCCATCGAGGGCGACCGCATCACCGCCGTCGGCGAGAACCTTGCCGTCGAGGGCGCCGAGGTCATCGACCTTTCCGGCAAGTACCTCGTGCCGGGCCTCGTGGACATGCACGTCCACCTGCGCGACCCGGGCTACGAGCACAAGGGTGACATCGTGAGCGAGACCCGCGCCGCTGCCAAGGGCGGCATGACCGGCGTGTGCTCCATGCCCAACACCGACCCGGTGACCGACAACGGCGTGGCCGTCGAGTACGTGAAGTCCGTCGCCGCCGCCAAGGGCCACTGCCGCGTCTATCCGTCCGGCGCCATCACCAAGGGCCTCAAGGGCGAGATCATCTCCGAGATGGGCGACATGGTCGCCCACGGCTGCGTCGCGTTCACCGACGACGGCCGCGGCATCCAGGGCGCCGGCATGCTGCGCCGCGCCATGGACTACGGCAAGATGTTCGGCAAGGTCTTCATGAGTCACTGCCAGGACGAGGACCTCGTCGGCGAGGGCCAGATCAACGAGGGCGCCGTGTCCACGCGCCTCGGTCTTCTGGGATGGCCCGCTGAGGGCGAGGAGCTCCAGATCCAGCGCGACATCATGATTGCCCGCCTGACCGGCGCCAAGCTGCACATCCAGCACATCTCGACCGCGCGCGGCCTCGAGATGGTCCGCGCCGCCAAGGCCGAGGGCCTTCCGGTCACCTGCGAGGCGACCCCGCACCACCTGTTCCTCACCGAGGACGCCATCGACGAGACCTACAACACCTCCCTCAAGGTCAACCCGCCGCTGCGCACCGCCGCGGACGCCGAGGCCCTGCGCGAGGGCGTCGCCGACGGCACGGTCGACGCGATCGTGACCGACCATGCGCCCCATGCCGACTGGGAGAAGTCTCGCGAGTTCGAGCTGGCTCCGTTCGGCATGATCGGCATCGAGGGCTCGCTGGCGCTCGTGCTGACCAACCTGGTCAAGACCGGCAAGATCACCTACCAGCGCATGGTGGAGCTCATGTCCATCGCCCCGCGCCGCATTCTCGGCGTCGACGAGGTAAAGATCGAGGCCGGCTCGCTTGCCGACATCACCGTGTTCGATCCCGAGATCCGCTGGACGATCGGCGAGGACGGCTTTGAGTCCCGCGCCCATAACTGCGGCTTCACGGGCACCGAGGTCTGCGGTCGCGCCACCGACGTGTTCGTGGGCGGCAAGGCGACCCTGCGCGATGGCGTCGTCTGCTAGCCGCGCGCATTTGCTACCATAGGTACCAACCGTTAGCTGCGGGCCGGGTGCGCCATCTCGCAAGAGGGGTGCCTCGGCCCGTTGAGTTTCGCTTATCAAGAGAGGAGACGCGTATGCCCCAGCCTTCTTCGGCTCGGCTGCATGAGTTCAGGGTCGTCTCGAACGACAAGATCGCCGACGACACCTATGCGCTCGTCATCGAGGCCCCGGCGCTCGCAGCCGCCATCAAACCCGGACAGTTCATGAATTTCGAGGTTCCCGGCAACGCCATGAGCCTGCTGCGCATCCCGCTGTCCTACGCCCGTGCGGACGCGGACGCCGGCACGGTCGAGATCTGGTACGCGGTGGTGGGCGAGGGCACCGAGCGCCTGTCGCAGATGCGGCCCGGCGACACCTCGACGGTGCTCGGCCCCGGCGGCCACGGGTGGAGCGTGCCCGAGGGCTGCTCGCGCGCGCTGCTCGTCGGCGGCGGCATCGGCGTCCCCCCGCTGGTTCCGTTGGCCGAGCAGCTGCATGCCCAGGGCATCGAGTTCGACGTGTGCCTGGGCGCCAAGACGGCGACCGCCGGCGTGGGCAGCTCGGAGCTCGACGCGCTCGGCGCGCACGTCATCGAGATCGCGACCGATGACGGCACGGACGGCTACCACGGCTTCGTGACCGACCCCGCCGCCAAGCTGCTCGACGAGAAGCGCTACGACTACGTCGCCACCTGCGGCCCGAGCGTCATGATGTCCAAGGTCGCCGAGTCCGCCGCCAAGGCGGGCGCGTACTGCGAGGCGTCGCTCGAGCGCATGATGAGCTGCGGCTTCGGCGCCTGCAGCACCTGCAACGTCGAGACGACGGAGGGTATGAAGGGCGCCTGCATGTGCGGCCCCGTGTTCGATGCATCCAAGGTGGTGGTCTGGTGAGCCAGGTGAATATGGCCGTCGATTTCGGCGGCATCAAGATGAAGAACCCCATCAACACCGCGGCCGGCACGTTCGGCCAGGGTTGGCAGTTCGAGCCGTTCATCAACGTGAGCGACCTGGGCGCCATCACGACCAAGGGCTGCGCGGCCGAGCCGTGGCCCGGCAACCCGGCGCCCCGCATGTGCGAGATCCCCGGCGGCATGATGAACTCCGTCGGCCTGCAGAACCCCGGCGTCCGCGGGTTCGCCGAGGAGTCCGGCGAGTACCTGGCCGACCTCACGGCCAAGGGCACGCAGGTCATCTGCCAGTTGGCGGGCCACTCCACCGAGGAGTACGTGCGCGCGCTCGAGCTGTTCTGCGAGCTGTGCCCCTGGGCCGCCGGCTTCGAGATCAACGTGAGCTGCCCCAACATCTCGGCGGGCGGCGCCGCCTGCGGATCGACGCCCGAGGGCGCCGCCGAGGTCATGCGCGCGTGCCGCAAGGTCACGGACAAGCCGCTTGTCGTCAAGATGGCCCCGGTCCGCGTGGCGGAGATCGCCCGTGCGCTCGAGGCGGAGGGCGCCGACGGCCTGTCGGTCATCAACTCCATCTCCGGTATGGCCATCGACGTGCACACGCGCAAGAGCCGCCTGTCTAAGCCCACGGGCGGCATGTCCGGCCCGCTGTGCCACCACATCGCCGTGCGCATGGTATGGGAGGTCGCCAACGCGGTGGACATCCCCATCAACGGCGTGGGCGGCGTCATGACCGGCGAGGACGCGGCGGAGTTCATCCTTGCCGGCGCGACCTGCGTGTCGGTCGGCATGGCCAGCTTCGTCGACCCGACCGCCTCGGTGCGCATCCTGCATGAGCTCGAGGACTGGGCCGCATCGCAGGGCGTGTCCGACATCAACGAGCTCCGGGGGGCCGTCATATGCTAGATTCCGATGCCCGCGACCGCGTGATCGTCGCCATCGACTGCGGGCGCGAGGAGGCGCTCGACCTCGCCGACCGCCTGTCGGGCCATGCCCGGTGGCTCAAGGTCGGCATGACGCTGTTCTACGCCGAGGGCCCCGCGATCGTGGCCGAGATGCGCGAGCGCGGCTTCAAGGTCTTCCTCGACCTCAAGCTTCACGACATCCCGCATCAGGTGCGCGGCGCCGCCGAGGCGGCTGTGCGCACCGGCGCGGACCTGCTGACCATCCACGGCCTGGGAGCCGGCGCCATGATGGCCGCCGCGCGCGAGGGCGTGGAGGCGGCCGCCGAGGGCGGCGAGCGCGCGAAGGTCATCGCGGTGACCGTGCTCACGAGCATGGACCAGGCCGCGCTGTCCTCCATCGGCGTCGAGTCGCCGGTTGCCGAAGAGGCCGACCGCCTGGCCGGCTTGGCCACGCAAAACGGCATCGACGGCGTGGTGTGCTCGCCGCAGGAGGCCTCCCGCATGCGTGAACTTCTGGGTGAGGGAGCGCTTGTCGTGACGCCCGGCGTGCGTCCGGCGGGCGCGGCGCTCGGTGACCAGAGCCGCGTCGCCACGCCCGCTCAGGCCATCGCGCGCGGTGCGAGCCATATCGTCGTCGGCAGGCCCATTACCAGCGCGGACGATCCCGTCGCCGCCTATGAGGCCATCGTCGCCGAGCTCGTCGAGCAGGCCTAGTTTCTCCATGTCGTGCCGCGCCTATCGCGAATCTTTCGTGGAGCGAAGCCGAGAATGTCCATTCTTCCTGCGGTTTTGCTTGAAGTTTGGGAACACATCGACTAAGGTATTACGGCGCATGAGTGCAAAGACCGCAGGTCACGCGCTTGCGTTCAATGTTTTATGGTAAGTTACCCTACGTAATTGGAGGTATCATGGCGCTTCCTCAGCTCACCGATGAGCAGCGCAAGGCCGCTCTGGAGAAGGCTGCTGCCGCCCGTCACGCCCGTGCCGAGCTTCGCGAGAAGATCAAGAAGGGTGAGATCTCGCTCGAGTCCGTCCTCAACTCTGACGATCCGATCGCCTCTCGCATGAAGGTCTCCACCCTCATCGAGTCGCTCCCCGGCTACGGCAAGGCCAAGGCTGCCAAGATCATGGACGAGCTGGGCATTTCCGCTACGCGTCGTGTCCAGGGTCTCGGTGTCCGCCAGCGCGAGCAGCTCCTCGAGCAGCTCTCCCGTTAAGTGAGCGGCTACACCCCTAAGCTCTTTGTGATTTCCGGACCGTCAGGTGCAGGGAAGGGGACGCTGGTTGCGCGCATCCGCGACCGGTATCCTCGGCTCGGCCTGACGGTTTCCGCTACCACACGGGAGCCACGCGAGGGCGAGATCGACGGCAAGAGCTACTACTTCCTGACCGATGAGGAGTTTTCCCGCCGTGTCGAGGCGGGGGAATTCGTCGAGTGGGCGCATGTGCACGGCCATTGCTACGGCACGCTCGTGAGCGAGGTCACGTCCAAGCTGGACAGCGGCAGCTCCCTGGTGCTCGAGATCGATGTGCAGGGCGCCTTCCAGGTCAAGGAGCGCTTCCCCGACGCCGTCCTCGTGTTCATCATGCCCCCTTCGCTCGCTATACTGAAGCAGCGCCTGAGCGACCGCGGAACCGAGACCGACGAGTCGCTCACCTTGAGGATGGCCAACGCCGAGCGCGAGATGGCGCTCGCCGACCGCTACGACGACGTGGTGGTCAACGACGACCTCGAGCGCGCGACGGGCGAGCTGTTGGGTGTTATCGAGAAGCATGAAAGGAACTGAGACGTCATGTCCGTAATCAAGCCCCGTATCGACGACCTGCTGGAGAAGACGGATAACAACCGCTTCCTTCTGGCATCGCTCGCCTCCAAGCGCGCCTGCGACATCAACAGCATGTTGCGCGGCCAGCACAGCCGCGTTCTGGCCGTCCAGGATGTCGACGATATCACCATCGCGCTGTCCGGCGCCGACACCATCTCCATGGCCATGGATGAGATCCTCGACGGAGACATCTCCTACGACCACGAGCGCTACGTGTCGGCCCTGCAGCACGCCAACCCGGAAGCGTAGCGCGTATGGCGAGCCGCGTTTGCCTGGTCCATTATCACGAGATCGGGCTCAAGGGTAAAAACCGCGCGCGTTTCGAGCATATTCTCATGGATAACCTGAAGGCGGCCTTGGCCGCCTTTTCCGTGGCGACGATCGCGCGCATCTCCGGCCATATCCTCGTGACGTTCTCTGTCGCGGGGGAGGCCGAGCGCGCGTTCGAGCTCATCGCGCGCGTTCCGGGCGTCGCCCGGGTCTCGCTGGCGTTCCACACCAACCGCGAGGCGCATGAATACTGCCAGGCGGCGGTGCGCGCCCTGCGCGAGGCGGGGGAGTTCTCCTCCTTCAAGGTCGCCGCGCGCCGTTCGAACACCGACTACGAGCTCACCTCGATCGACCTCAACCGACAGGTCGGCGAGGTGCTGTGCGAGGCCTTCCCCGACAAGAAGGTCCTCATGCACGACCCCGACATCCAGGTTCACGTGCTTGTGGTCCAGGGCAGCGTCTACGTGTATGCCAAGAGCATCCCTGGCGTGGGAGGTCTGCCGCAGGGGAGCGCGGGCAAGGTCGTGACCCTGCTCTCGAGCGGCATCGATTCCCCGGTGGCCACGTGGATGCTCGCGCGCCGCGGCGCCACACCCGTCCCGGTGCACTTCTCGGGCCGTCCCCAGACGGCCGACACGAGCGAGTATCTTGTGCAGGATGTGATCGAGGCGCTGGCTCCCGCCGTGAAGATCCCGCGCCTCTACGTCGTCCCGTTCGGCGATTGCCAGCGCGAGATCTCGCTTGCCTGCCCGAGCGACCTGCGTGTAATCATGTATCGCCGCGTGATGTACTCCGTGGCCGAGCGGATCGCCAGGCTCGAGAACGCCAAGGCCATCGTGACGGGCGAGTCGCTCGGTCAGGTCGCCTCGCAGACGCTTGAGAACATCATGGCGGTCAACGAGGTCGCGAGCCTTCCGGTGTTCCGCCCGCTGATCGGTTCGGATAAGCAGGAGATCATCGCGCGCGCCAAGCAGATCGGGACCTACGACATCTCGACGCAGGATGCTCCCGACTGCTGCACGCTGTTCATGCCCCGCCGTCCCGAGACGCACGCCAAGATGGACAAGGTGCACGAGGCATGGGACATGTTCGACCACGATGCGATGATCGACCAGCTCGTGCGCGATGTCGAGCACATCGATTTTCCGCGTCAGCCGTAACGGGGAAACACCCGCCGATTCATCCTACGCCCGGCACAGCGTGCCGGGCGTTTTCGTTTTCAGCACGGATACGGAGCCGGTCCGTGCATCCTGCCTGCGCCCGCTATGTGACGCATGGCGCACTCGGACGACCGCGCGCCTTACCGGAATCCAACGCATCTGTCGGATTCGCGGCAAGCGTCCGGTAAGGTCGTACGCTGGGATTTGAGATCCTTGACGCCTGCCGTCGTGCCCCATGGTTGCATGGGGTGCAGGAGGTGGCTCGTATGGCTCAGTTGGAATCGAAGGCGCAGCATCCGGTGGAGGTGGCGAAGCGGCGCGTTCGTCAGAATCCCGCGCTGCTGGCGGCGCTTCTCGTGGCGGCGGTGACGATCGCGGCGGTGTGCGCAATCGGCATCTGGCAGGCGACCGGCGACGGCGTGCTCATCGAACAGGGAGCGGCGCCGCTGCCCGAGACGGATGGGGCGCAGGGAGATGGGCCGGATGCAGACGGGTCGGGGGCGGACGGCGCGGATGCCGTCGATGATCAAGACGTTGCGGCGACGCCTTCATCGCTTGTTGTCGACGTGGACGGCGCCGTCTCGAATCCCGGCGTCTACGAGCTTGATGCGGACGCGCGCGTGAACGACGCCATCCAGGCCGCCGGCGGCCTTACGAACGAGGCCGATGTCGCGGCGATAAACCGCGCCGCCCTTCTGACCGACGGCCAGAAGGTCTACGTCTCCCATGTCGGCGAGGAGGTCGAGACGACCGCGGGCGCGGCGACGCCTGCGAGCCCGGGCGCCTCATCGTCTGATGCGGGCCCCGTCAACATCAACACGGCGTCTGTCGACGACCTCGACACGCTTCCGGGCGTCGGCCCCTCCACGGCGCAGGCCATCGTCGACGATCGCACGCAGAACGGGGCGTTCGCCAGCATCGAGGACATCATGCGCGTCTCGGGAATCGGCGAGAAGAAGTTCGAGAAGCTGAAGGGCCTGATTTGCGTGTAGGGGCCGCGCCCGCAGACGCCGGATTGCCGCCACGCCCCTATGTCCCGCCCCTGTGCGCGGGCGCGGCCTCGGCATGTGCGGTCTGCGCCCTGCTGCTTGACCGCGCGTGGGCGATCCGGTGCACCGGGGCGGACGTATGGCTTCCCATCACGGTCGTGGCGGGCGCCGTGGCCGTGGGCGCGGCCCTCGTCGTGCTGTCGGCCACCCCCTTCGCGCGGCGCGCCGACTTTGCGCGCGCCGCGCTGTTCTGGGCGGGGAGCCTGTGCATCGCCTCGAGCCTCTCGAGCGCCATCTGGATCCAAGGGCTTCAACGGGACGGCGCATCGTTTGCGGGCTCGGCCAGCCGGTACCGGTATGAGGTCTGCTCCGATGCCAGCCACGGTGCGTTCGGCGTCTCGTTTACCGCCGAGGCGTACGATGACGAGGGTCGTCGCGCATGCCGCGTACGCGTCACGGCGCAGGAGGCGTTCGCTGCGGGAGATGTGCTGTCGCTGGTGGGGCGCATAGAGCCGCTCGACGACTCCGAATGGGGGCGGTCCCGTTTCATGAGGGGCGAGATCGCCACGGTGCGCGCCGTGCGCGTGACCAACGCGGTCTCAGGAGGCTTCGACCCCGTTCGCGCCCTGCGCCAGGCGGCCGTCGACGCCATCGATCCCGCGCGCAGCGCCGCCCGAGCGCTCGTGGCGGGAACCGTGTGCGGGAGCGTCACGGATCTCAACCAGACCGATGCGTCGGATGTGTTCTCGGCGACCGGTCTGTCCCATCTCGTTGCTGTCTCGGGAAGCCATCTCGCGCTCATCTCGGCGTTCGTCTCGAAACTGCTCGACCGCATCGGGTGCTCGCGCACGGCGCGCTTCGCCGTGGTCGGCGCGCTTTCGGTCGCCTACGTCCTGTTCACCGGGTGCGCGCCTTCCGCCGTTCGCTCGGCCATCATGGTGTGCTTGGCTATGACGGCGCAGGGCGCGGGGCGTCGCGGCCACGGCATATCGGCGCTCGCGCTCGCCGTCTGCGGGTTCGTGTTCATGTGGCCGGGCGTGGTGTTCGACCTCGGCTTTCAGCTCTCCGCGATGAGCGTGCTGTTCATCTCGCTGTTCGGGACCTATGTCGCCCATCTGCTTCGGCGCGCGGGGCTGCCGAGGGTGCTCGCGGACCCGCTGTCGCTCACGCTTGTGGCCCAATGGGCGACGCTTCCTCTGACGCTGCCCGTGTTCGGCGAGCTTTCCCTCGTGGCGCCTGCGGCGAATCTCATCGTCGGGCCCCTGATGAGCGCCCTGCTCGTATGCGGGCTCGCGCTCGTCTGGCCCTGTATCGCGTTTCCCCCGCTGTGCGCGCTCATGGCGATACCCGAGGCGCTGGCGAACATCTCCATCTTCGCCGCCGAGCTGCTGGCGTCCGTTCCGTTCGCATCCGTCCGCGTGTCGGCGGAGGGCCCCATGATGGCGATTCCCTATGTCGTGGCCGCGGCGGTCTACGTGCGCTGGCCCGACCCGAAGCGCTGGCAGCTTCTCTTCGGCGTTTCGCTGGCGGCCGGCTCGTGCGGCTGCTGGTTTGCGTACTGGCAGGTGTTCGCCCCGCCGGCGATCACCGTGCTCGATGTCGGGCAGGCGGACTCGATCCTCGTGCGCGACGGATCTCAGACGCTGCTGGTCGATGCGGGCGTGGACGAGGCGGCCGCCGAGGCGCTCGCGCGCAACCATGTGCTGCAGCTCGACGCCGTGCTCATCACCCATTGGGACCAAGATCACTGGGGAGGGCTGCCCGACGTGCTCGCGACCGTCGAGGTTGATCGGATCCTCGTGGCACGGGGCGGCGCGGCACGCGTCCCGTCCGAGCTTCTCGATCTGCTGCCGTGCGCATGCACCGAGCTCTCGGTGGGCGATCGCATCTCTGTCGGCGGCTACACCTGCGATGTCGTATGGCCGCGCGAGGAGGTGGCGGGGGAGGAGAACGCCGACTCGGTGGTGCTCGACGTCTCGTATGCGGGGCCGGCGGGATCATACAGCATGCTGCTCACCGGGGACACGGAGGTCGACCAGGAGCTGGCGTACGCCGACGCGGTGGGCACGGTCGACATCTTGAAGCTCGGGCATCACGGGTCCGCCGCGTCGGTCGACGGGGAGGTGCTCGCCCTGCTCGACCCGAGCGTCGCCGTGGCCAGCGCGGGCAAGGACAATGCCTACGGCCATCCCGATCCCGCCTGCGTGCAGGCGGTCGAGCGGCACGGCGCGGCCTTCGCGTGCACGAAGGATGCGGGGGATCTGATCGTGGAGCCCCATGACGGCGGGTTCCGCGTGAGGGCGCAGGGCACATCGGGGTAGAATGGGCCTTTAAAGAAACGCGCGTCGATTCATGCGGCATCCGCCGCGAGATCAATCGATCAGCGTTTCCGCGCGATCGAAAGGAGCCGCCCTATGCCCGAGGCGTCGCTGCTGCCCGTCTACCTTATCGTCGGCGCAGATGAGTACAAGCGCTCCCATGCCGTGGAGCGCATGAAGGCCCGTCTCGAGAAGAGCGGTATGGCCGAGTTCAACCTCGACGAGCGCGACATGACGCGCGACCCCGCCATCGACGATATCGTCGCCTCGCTGAACACGTTCCCCATGGGTGCGGATTTCCGCCTCGTCATCCTCGACGGCTGCGATCGCCTGCCGAAGACCGTGAGCGAGCCGCTTGTCGAGTACCTCGCCAACCCGTCTCCCACCACCGTCTGCCTGATCGTGGCGAACACGCTGGCCAAGAACACAAGGCTGTACAAGGCGGTCGCGAAGATCGACAAGAAGGCGATCGTCGACTGCACGCCCAAGAAGGCCTGGGAGATGCCCAAGCAGGTCGTGTCCATGGCGCGCGCACACGGCAAGGTCATGAGCCTGGCCGCCGCCGAGGCGCTGGTCAGCCGCGCGGGCGAGGCCTCGCGCATGCTCGACAACGAGCTCAAGCGCCTTTCGCAGATGATCGAGGGCCCCGAGATCACCGTCGACGATGTCGAGCGGCTCGTGATGCGCACGGCCGAGGTCAAGCCGTGGGACTTCCTGAACGCCGTCTCCGCCCGCGACCTGCCGCGCGCGCTCGAGCTGTTGGCGCTCCAGCCGGATCGCAGCGAGGTCCGGCTGTTCTCGCTGCTCGTCACCCGCTTGCGGGAGCTCATCGTGGCCAAAGCCCTCGATGCGCGCGGGGCGGGGCGGGAGCTCGCGGCCACCCTCGGCGTTCAGAGCTGGCAGGTGAAGAACCATCTCACATGGGCGCGCCGCTACAAGATGGCCGAGCTCGTCGATGCGCTCTCCGCGGCCGTCGATGTCGAGGCCGCCCTCAAGGGCTCGCGCGATTCTGCCCTCGCCCTGCGCATGTGGGTGATTCAGATCTGCTCGCCGCGCAACGAGAGAAGTGCCGGCTGACCGCCTTCGCGCTCATGCTCGCCCTTCTCGGAAGGCGCGGCGGCGCATTCGTGCGAGGCCTCGCCGCCCTCGCGCCATGAAAAAGGGTCCCGCTGGCGAAAGCGGGACCCTTGCGATCAACGTTGTACCGTTGAGAAGTTACTCCATGGAGTTGACCAGGTGCTGCACGCCGGACTTGCGGTTGGCGGCCTGGTTCTTGTGGATGACGCCCTTGGCGACAGCCTTGTCGAGCGCGCGGTTGGCGCGGGTCGCGGCAGCAGAGGCAGCAGCCTTGTCGCCAGCCTCAACGGCAGCGTGAACGTGCTTGATCAGCGTCTTGAGCTCGGACTTGATCGCCTTGTTGCGGATGCGGGCAACCTCGGCGGTGCGGATACGCTTCTTCTGAGACTTGATGTTTGCCACTTGCAGAAATCCTTTCAAATGCTTCGATAAGCCTTATGTTCACGGCCTCTGAGACACGGTGAGGTCACAACTCGGTGAGTATAGCACGCGTATGCAGGGAAGAAAAGCGTATTCGGTGTGGATTAGGCGTGATGCTCACGAGATGTGCACGAGTGGACACTCGCGTGAGCCCTCGGCGTTCGGGTATGATAGGCCCCATGGATACGACTAACACCTCACATATCAGAAACTTCTCCATCATCGCGCACATCGACCACGGCAAGTCGACGATCTCGGACCGCATCCTCGAGCTCACGCACACCGTGGACGAGCGCGACATGGAGTCGCAGCTGCTCGACTCGATGGACATCGAGCGCGAGCGCGGCATCACCATCAAGAGCAACGCCGTGCGCGTCATGTACACGGCCGACGATGGCGAGGTCTACCAGTTCAACCTCATCGACACGCCGGGCCACGTCGACTTCACCTACGAGGTCTCGCGCTCGCTCGCCGCGTGCGAGGGCGCGGTCCTCGTGGTCGATGCCACCCAGGGCGTCGAGGCCCAGACGGTCTCCAACGCCAATTTGGCCATGAACGCCAACCTGGACATCGTTCCGGCCATCAACAAGATCGACCTTCCGAGCGCCCATCCCGACGAGGTCAAGACCGAGATCGAGGACGAGCTCGCCATCCCCGCCGACGACGCGGTCTGCGTCTCGGGAAAGACGGGCGAGGGCATCCACGACCTGCTCGAGGCCATTGTGTTTCTCGTCTCGCCGCCGGCGGGCGACGCGAAGGCGCCGCTGAAGGCGCTCATCCTCGATTCCTATTTCGATGAGTACCGCGGCGTGGTGGCGACGGTGCGCGTCTTCGACGGCTCGATCCGCAAAGGCGACACGCTCACCATGATGCAGACCGGCGAGAGCTTTTTGGTCGACGGCGTGGGCATCAAGCGCCCCGCCGAGATCCTCGTCGACGAGATCGCCGTCGGCGAGGTCGGCTTCGTGGTGACGGGCCTCAAGGATCCGGGGGCGGTGCACGTGGGCGACACGCTGACGTATCGCGACCGTTCGTGCCCCGAGCCGCTGCCGGGCTATCGCGAGGCCAAGCCCATGGTCTATACCGGTCTGTTCCCGATCGACAACAAGGATTACGAGAACCTGCGTGACGCCCTCGAGAAGCTGCGCGTGAACGACCCGTCGCTCACCTGGAGCCCCGAGACCTCCGTGGCGCTCGGCTTCGGCTTCCGCGTGGGTTTCCTCGGCCTGCTTCACATGGAGGTCGTCAAGGAGCGTCTGGAGCGCGAGTTCGACCTCGACCTCATCGCGACGAGCCCTAGCGTTGACTACCACGTCTACAAGACCGACGGCACCATGGTCGACGTGCGCAGCCCGCAGGATCTTCCCGACGTGACGCGCATCGACCATATCGAGGAGCCCTACCTCGCCGCGAAGGTCATCGTGCCGCCCGAGTACACCGGCGCGGTCATGCAGCTCGCCATCGAGCACCGCGCGGTCATGACCGATATGATCCACCTGTCCGCCAAGTCGGTGGAGATGCATTTCGACATGCCGCTCGCCGAGCTCATCTTGGACTTCTTCGACCAGCTCAAGAGCCGCACCAAGGGATATGCGAGCCTCGACTACGAGTTCTCCGGCTATCGCACGAGCGAGCTCGTCAAGCTCGACATCCTGCTTTCGGGCGACGAGGTCGACGCGCTGTCCTTCATCGTCCACAAGGACAAGGCCTACCCGCTTGCGCGCGGGCTGTGCGACAAGCTCAAAGAGATCATCCCCAGGCAGCAGTTCGAGGTGCCCATCCAGGGTGCGATCGGCAACAAGATCATCGCGCGCTCGACGGTCAAGGCGGTGCGCAAGGACGTGCTCGCCAAGTGCTACGGCGGCGACATCTCGCGCAAGCGCAAGCTGCTCGAGAAGCAGAAAGAGGGCAAGAAGCGCATGAAGGCCATCGGCTCGGTCGATGTGCCGCAAGAGGCGTTCCTTGCGATTCTGAAGGTGGACGAGTAACCGCGTGAAATTCTAGGGACAGTCCCTAGAATTTCATTGCGTGCAAAGGGGATTCATGGGGTTTTCCGACGACCTGCGCGCGGCCTATGCCGAGCAGCCGTTTCTGCTGGCACCCATGGCGGGCGTGACCGACGCGGCCTACCGTATCATGTGCCGTCGCTGCGGGGCGGCCATGGCGTACTCCGAGATGGTGAGCGTCGCCGGGCTGGCATACGCGAGCAACAAGACCTGGCGCCTCGTGCTGCCCGAGGACGAGGAGCCCCAGATCTGCGTGCAGCTGTTCGGCTCCAAGCCCGAGCAGTTCGCGGGCGCCGTCGATGCGGTGCAGGAGCGCGTGGGGGACAAGCTCTCGCTGATCGATATCAACATGGCGTGCCCCGCGCGCAAGGTCATCACCAAGGGCGAGGGTTCCGCCCTCATGGAGACCCCCGAGCTAGCCGCGGATATCGTGCGCGCCGCCGTCGGGCGCGCCCAGGTGCCGGTGACGGTCAAGATGCGCATCGCGTTCCGTACGGGCGAGCGCACCGCGCCCGAGCTCGCGCGCATGCTCGAGGACGCGGGCGCCGCCGCCGTGGCGGTCCACGGGCGTACGGCCAAGCAGCTCTACACCGGGGCCGCCGACTGGTCCATCATCGACGAGGTCGCCGATGCCGTGGAGATCCCGGTCGTGGGCTCGGGCGACGTGTTCTCGGCCGAGGACGCCGTGCGCATGCTCAAGACCACGAAGGCCGAGGCCGTGTTCGTGGCGCGCGGCACCTACGGCAACCCCTGGGTCTTCGACGATGCGCGCGCCCTCGTCGCGGACGGGACCGCGGTGCCCGTCCGCTCGGCGCACGAACGTCTCGAGGCCCTGCGGGAGCATCTGGGCCTCGTGCACCGCTACCTGCCGTTCATGGCGCGCGCCCGCACGTTCGCGACGTGGTATCTCAAGGGTATGCCGCATGCCGCCGCGTGGCGCGGACGCGTGGTCAAGTGCACAGACTACAGGGACTTCATGGACCTGGTCGACGAGATCGAGGCGGACGTGGCCGCTTGCGAGGAGATCCTCGCCGCGGGCGGCACCCTGCCTCCTCTCGCGAACGCGTAGCGCTCGGCGCCCATGCTTCCAAAGAGCGCCATGGGAGCGCATTCGGGCGAATAGCGCTCCTGTGGCGTACACTCGGTCGGTGGACGCTCCATGTGCGCGCCGTGGATGTGCGGAAGGGGAATGCGAATGGTCGATGCGCTCTATATCCATGTGCCGTTTTGCCATGCGAAGTGCCTGTACTGCGATTTCGAGTCCCGGGCATGCCGGGACGCTTCGGCCTACGATGCGTACGTCGCTTCCATGCGGGAGTGCATCGAGCGGCTGGGGGAGACGGGCGCGCTGTCGTCCTGCCGGACGGTCTATATTGGCGGCGGCACGCCGAGCGTTTTGGGCGACCTGCTGGTCGAGCTCGCGCAAACCGTGCGCGAGGCCGCGCCCTGCGTTGTCGAGTTCTCGTGCGAGGCGAATCCCGAGTCGTTTTCGGCGGGTCTGGCGGAGTCGCTCGCGGGCGCAGGCGTGACGCGTGTGTCGCTCGGGGTCCAGAGCTTCGTCGACGACGAGCTCCGTGCGCTCGGGCGCCTGCATTCGGCGCGCGGCGCACGCGAGGCCATCGACGCGGCGCGTGCCGCGGGGCTGGACGTGTCGTGCGACCTCATGTGCGGCATTCCCTTGCAGACGGCTGAAAGCTGGGAGGCCACGCTCGATGCGGCCGTCGCCGCCCGGACGAATCACGTTTCGGTCTACCCGCTCACGATCGAGGACGGAACGCCGCTCGCCGCGAAGGTCGAGCGCGGCGCGCTCGCCGAGCCCGACGAGGACTTCCAGGCATGGTGCATGGAGGAGGCGAGGCGGCGGCTCGGGTCTGCCGGCATGCGTCCTTACGAGGTGGCGAGCTATGCGCGACCGGGCAAGGAGTGCGCCCACAACATCGCCTATTGGACCGGGAAGAGCTATCTGGGGCTCGGGCGGTCTGCGGCGAGCATGTTCGACCGTAAGACGTATGGTGAGCTGCGCTGCGACCTTTCGCTGCCCGAGGTCGGGGAGGATGCCGCGAGGATCCGCTTCGTCCAGACGACTGACGCGCTGCCCGGCGGAAGGCGCGTGCCGGCTTCCTTCGATATCGAGCAGATGCGCGCCCGCGAGGTCGTCGCGGAGGACCTGATGCTCGGCATGAGGATGTCGCGCGGGGTGGGCTGCGGGCTGCTCGTACGCGCCCGCGAGGAGATCGGGTCGGATGCGGTCGACCGCGCCGTCGACCATGCGCTATCGCGGGGGCTCGCCCGCTGGTGCGACACGGCGGGCGGGCGGCGCCTGGTGCCCACCCACGACGGCTGGCTTCTCGGCAACGAGCTTTACGGCCTGTTCTGGGAGCTGGCCTCCGCATGAAATTCTAGGGACTGTCCCTAGAATTTCAGTCCCTAGAATTTCACCGCTCTCGTTGGTGTACGGACGTGCAGGTATCGTGGGGTGTGCATATTAACCGTGCGGTTCGGTACAATAGAGCAACTGAAAAAACCGCAGGAGGTTATGTCGCCATATGGCAACGATGAACGAGAAAGACTACTACGCGATCCTCGGCGTCTCGAAGGATGCGTCGGCGCGCGAGATTCAGAAGGCCTTTCAGCAGAAGGCGCGCAAGCTGCACCCGGACGTCAACAAGGCACCGGATGCCGAGGAGAAGTTCAAAGAGGTATCCGAGGCATACGCGGTGCTGTCCGACGAGCAGAAGCGCGCTCGCTACGACGCCATGCGCTCGGGCAACCCCTTTGCCGGCGCGCCGACGTCCCAGCCCTATGGCGGCGGGTATTCCGGCAGCTATACCGGCGGCGGGTACGGGGGCTTTCCCTTCGGCGGCTTTCCGTTCGACAACGCGTACGGCCAGCGCCGCCGCAGCGGTTCGGCGTACAACCCCGAGACCGGCGCCGACGTCGTGGTCGATGTCGACCTCACCGCGGAGCAGGCCAAGCAGGGCGCGCGCCGCGCGGTGAAGTATCGCCGGTATGAGCCGTGCGACCGCTGCCACGGGTCGGGCTCGGTCTCCTCGGGCGAGGCCCATGCGTGCCCCTCGTGCCACGGCACCGGCACCATCGACGTCGACCTGTCCTTCATGTTCGGCGCGGGTACGTTTCAGACGGTCTGCCCCGAATGCGGAGGCTCGGGGCGCGTGATCGCCGACCCGTGTCCCGACTGCGGCGGCTCGGGAAGGACGCCGGTGGTCACCGAGGCGGTCGTCGAGTTCCCTGCTGGCACCCACGACGGCGACACCGTCCGCGTCTCGTCTATGGGGCACGCGGGCACGAACGGTGCGGCGGGCGGAGACTTGGTCGGTCGCGCGCACGTTGCGGCCGAGCGCCTCGAGGGAACGCCCCGCACGGGCTTCTACCTCGTGGGATTCGTCCTGCCCTTCCTGATTCTCTCGGCGGTCCAGGGCGTGTTCGGCGTGTTCGCCATCCTGTGCCTCGTGCCGTTCTTCATGGGGCTCTCCATGATCATTCGCTCGGATCTCAAGAGCCGCTCGAAGATCTGGTGGAAACGCGGCCTGTCGCAGGTGGTCAACGGCATGGCGAACGGCCTGCTGCTGGCGCTCATCTCGGTGTCGTTCTCGTCGTGCATGATGCGCCCGTACTACTATCTCTTCTAACGGCGACCGGGCGATACGTTTTGGGGTGGGGCCACTATTGATAATGGCCCTCGAAACGGGGTCCACGATCAAAAATGACCTCGTCGCAAAATGTAGCGCCTACGAGTGCGGCGCGTTGGGTATATCTTCTTGGGTCGGTTTTTATCCGGCCCTTCGCTTTGCTGTGTTGCTGAGGATTTCTGGGAAGGAAGTTCGCTGTGGCGGATAAACGGGACTACTACGAGGTACTGGGCGTCGACCGCGACGCCGACCAGCGCACGATCAAGCGCGCGTTCCTGAAGAAGGCGCGCGAGGTGCATCCGGACGTGTCCGACGATCCCGATGCGGAGGCCAAGTTCAAAGAGGTCAACGAGGCGTACTCGGTCCTTTCCGACGAGCAGAAGCGCGCGAACTACGACCGGTTCGGCACGGCGGACGGGCCGGGCATGGGAGGCGGCTACGTCGACTTCTCCGATATCTTCGGCGGCATGGGCATGGACGACATCTTCTCGTCGTTCTTCGGCGGCGGGGCAGCCGGTTCGCGCGGAGGCGCCAGCGCGCGTCGCACCCGCGGCCGCGACATGGCCATCACGCTGACCGTCACCCTCGAGGAGGCCGCGCGCGGCTGCACGAAGACCATCAGCTACGATCGTCTGGCCACGTGCGAGGACTGCCACGGCACCGGCGGCGCCGACGGCGCGCAGGAAAAGCAGTGCCCGCGCTGCCACGGCACCGGTTTCGTGACCACGGTCCAGCGCTCCATCTTCGGCCAGGTCCAGTCCAGCTCCCCGTGCCCCGATTGCCACGGAGAGGGCACCGTCATCGACCATCCCTGCGAGATGTGCGACGGCCAGGGCCGCACGCCCACCCATGAGAAGATCGATATCGACGTGCCGGCGGGCATCGCCACCGGCCGGCAGCTGCGCGTGCGCGGCTACGGCGAGGCCGGATTCCGCGGTGCCGCATCCGGCGACCTCATCGTTACGGTCCAGGTATCCGAGCACGATCGGTTCCAGCGCAGCGGTGACGACCTGTACTGCACGGTCGAGGTGCCCATGGCGAGCGCGGCGCTCGGGTGCACGGTCCAGGTGGACGGCATCCTCGACGGCGAGCGCATCGATGTCGAGATCCCGTCGGGCACGCAGTACGGCGACGCCATCACGGTGGACGGGCGCGGCATGCCCCGCTCCGGCGGAGGCGGCTCGCGCGGGCGCCTGATCGTTCGCGTCGCCATCGTCGTCCCGCGCAAGATGAGCCCCGCCGCCCGCGAGGCGCTTGAGAGGTTCGCCCGTGAGATGGGTGAATCGCCGACGCCGCGCAAGACGATGGGCGACCGCATCCGTGACGCCATCGACGACATCTTGGAGTAGCTGCCCGTGCCCATGCCCTTTGTGAGCGTCGTGAACCTCGGCTGCCGCGTCAACCGGGTCGAGAGCGACCGCATGACCGTAGACTTTGCCCGCGCCGGCTTCGGCCTGGTCGATGAGGACGAGGCCGATCTCGTCGTCATCAACACCTGCGCTGTCACCGGCGAGGCGGAGGCCAAGACCCGCAAGGCCGTTCGCCATGCGGTCAACCTGCCGCGCAAGCCCTACGTGGTCGTCACGGGATGCGCGGTCAACCTGCACCCCGACTCCCTCGCCGAGCTTTCCGACCGCGTGGTGATCGAGCCCATGAAGACCGACGTCGCGGCGCGCGCCGCGGACCTCCTGGGATTCGGCGAGACCGGAGCGTGCGATGGCGGCCTCGATTCCCGCGAGCTCGCCGACCTGCTCGGCCGCTCGAGGCTCGGGGTCAAGATCCAGGACGGCTGCAACAACCGCTGCGCGTACTGCATCGTCTGGAAGGCCCGCGGGCCCGAGCGCTCCGTACCCGTCGACGCCGTGCTCGAGCAGGTGCGCGAGGCCCACGCCGCGGGCATTCCCGAGGTCGTGCTCACGGGCGTGAACCTGGGGGCCTACGACGGCATGGGTCCCGACGACAACCACGTCGAGATCGACGAGCTGCTCGATGCCATCCTGACCGAGACGGATATCCCGCACGTGCGCCTGTCGTCCATCGAGCCGATGGATGTCAGCGAGCGCCTGGTTCGCCGCATGGCCGCAGAGCCTCGGCGCGTGGCCCCCTTCCTGCACCTTCCCGTGCAGTCCGGTTGCACCGCCACACTCCAGCGCATGGGCAGGCCGTATTCCGCGGAGGAGTTCGAGCGCACGGTCGCGCGCATTCGCGAGATCCTGCCGGCGGCCTCCATCTCGGGCGACCTGATCGTCGGGTTTCCGGGCGAGACGGAAGAGGAGTTCGAGCAGACGCGCGCGTTCGTGGAGCGCGTCGGGTTCTCCCGGCTGCACGTCTTCCGCTACAGCGCGCGTCCCGGCACGATTGCCGCCGAGATGCCCGACCAGGTGGCGCCCGAGGTCATGGCGGACCGGTCGCTTGCCATCCGAAAGCTCGTCGAACGCACGGCTCGCGCGGACGCGCAGGCCCGCATCGGCACGACCGAGCGTGCGGTGGTCGAATATCCCGGGCGCGGGACGTTGGGGTCGTTCCATCGCGTCGTCCTCGATAACGCCCCCGACCTCGCGGTCAAATCGATCGTGGACGTTGCTATCATGTATATGGATGAGGAGGGCGTGCTGCACGGCCGTCCGGTCCTCGACGCTGACGAGTAAACCGGGGCGAGTCCCGACGCGCTTGGGCGCGCCGGCGCCCTGCGGCGGATAAGGGGGAGCATGGATACCGCGAAGGTGCGCCTGTCCATTCCTGAGCATATCGATCCTACGCGCATCACCGGTACGGGCGATGCGCTTCTGCGAGCGGTCGAGGACCATACGAGCGTCTCGATCGTCGTGCGCGGAACGGCCATCTCGCTTTCGGGCACGCCCGACGAGGTTGAGCTGCTCTGCCGCCTGTTCACCCATATCATCAAGCTCGCTTCGGCCGGCGAGACCCCCAGCGAATCTGACGCCCTGCGCGCGCTTGACGCCCTGCGCGCCGAGCGCTCGGACATCTCGGGCCTCTCCGACGACATCCTACTGACGTATCGCGGCCACGCGATCAGGCCCAAGACGATCGGCCAGAAGCGCTACATCGACGCCACCCGCAACAACACCATCACGTTTTGCATGGGTCCGGCGGGCACCGGCAAGACCTATCTGGCCATGGCCATCGCCGTGGCCGCGCTCAAGCGCCATGAGGTCGGCCGCATCGTGCTCACGCGGCCGGTCGTCGAGGCGGGCGAGAACCTCGGGTTTCTCCCCGGCACCCTTGAGGAGAAGATCGATCCCTATGTCCGCCCGCTGTTCGACGCCCTGTTCGACATGACCGATATGGACCGCGCGACGACGCTTGTGGAGCAGGGCATCATCGAGATCGCCCCGCTCGCCTACATGCGCGGCCGGACGCTGAACGACGCCATCGTGGTGCTCGACGAGGCGCAGAACACCACGCCCGAGCAGATGAAGATGTTCCTGACCCGCCTGGGGTTCAACTCCAAGTTCATCATCACGGGCGACACGACCCAGCGCGACCTGCCCGGCAGGCGCGGCGGCCTGACCGATATCGAAGACATCCTCTCCGGGGTCGATGACATCGCTTTCATCCACCTCAACCGCGCCGACGTGGTGCGCCATGCGCTCGTCGGCCGCATCGTCGAGGCGTACGACGCATACGAGGACGCGCACCCTGCCGGCGCGCGCCCGCAGAAGGGAGGCGGCCATGGCCGTGCTCATCAGTAACGATGCCGAGCTGGACACGCTGATCGCGGCGTCCGAGATCGAGGAGGCGGTCCTGTGCACGCTCGAGCACGAGGGCGTCGAGCGCCCGGTCGAGGTGTCCGTCTCGTTCGTGGACGACGAGGAGATGCGGGGGCTCAACCGCACATGGCGTGAGATCGACGCCCCGACCGACGTGCTGTCGTTCGAATGCGACTCGCCTTTTGACGAGGACATCCCCGTGGATGAGGCGGTCGAGCTCGGCGACGTGATCCTCGCGCCCGGCGTGATCGCCGCGCAGGCCGCCGAGTTCGGCAACACGCCGGCGGAGGAGTGCCGCCTCATGCTCGTGCACGGTCTGCTCCATCTTTTGGGCTACGATCACCTCGAAGATGCCGAGGCCGCCGACATGGAGGCTCGCGAGATCGAGGTCCTGCGCGAGCTCGCCCGCCGCCGCGGAGACGATCCCGATGACGTGAAGATCGGTCCCACGACCCGCCACCAGGGCGAGTAGGAGGGGTTGAGATGATTCCCGGTTCCAACAAGGACCACCCGTCGTTCATCCGGTCGTTCGGATACGCCCTCGAGGGCTTTGTCACGGCGGTGCGCACCGAGCGCAACATCAAGGTGATGCTCGCGCTGGGCATCGCCGCGGTCGTGGTCGGCTGCGTCCTGAAGATCGACCTGCTCTCCTGGTGCCTGGTGGCCCTGTGCTTCGGTCTCGTGATCTTCGCGGAGCTGGTGAACACGGCGATCGAGGCCATTGTCGATCTCGCCACCCAGGAATACCATCCGCTTGCCAAGCGCGCGAAGGACATCGCCGCCGCAAGCGTCTACACGCTGTCGATCACCGCGGCGATTGTCGGCATCATCGTGTTCGCCCGTGCGCTGGGGCTCATCGCCTAGCGTCCAAGAAAGACGAGGAACCATGACTGAGTTGGATAAAGACCTGCTGGAGACGGCTGAGGAGCTCGATGACGCCGAGGACGCCCTCGAGGAGGAAGACGGGCTCGATGCCGACGAGGAGCTCGAGGAGTTCGACCCCTTTGCGGACCTGAGCGACGACGAGCTCGATGCGCTCGTCGAGTCGCAGGGAGGCGTCGGCGCCGAGCTGGGCCTTGTGGCGGGGGACACGCCCGAGGGATTCCGCAGCGGCTTCGTCGCGCTGGTCGGTCGTCCCAACGCGGGCAAGTCCACGCTGCTCAACGCCTGCATGGGCACCAAGGTCGCCATCACCTCGCCGGTCGCCCAGACGACGCGCCGGCGCATGCGCGCCGTCGTGGACCGCGACGAGTTCCAGCTCGTGTTCGTCGACACGCCGGGCATCCATAAGCCCAAAGACGGGCTCGGCTCCGAGCTGAACCGCTCCGCGCTCGCGGAGCTGTCCGATGTCGACGTGGTCGCCTTCCTGATCGATGCGTCGGTGCCCATCGGGCGCGGCGATGCATGGGTCGCCGAGCGCGTGGCGGCGTCTTCCGCGGTCAAGGTGCTCGTCCTCACCAAGGCGGACAAGGTCGATCAGACCAAGATGATCAAGCAGATCGAGGAGGCGCGCAAGCTCGTGGACTTCGACGACGTGATCGTCGTCTCCTCCACGGAGGGGTTCAACGTCGAGCCCTTCATCCAGCTGGTCGCCGACTACCTGCCGCAGGGTCCGCGCTGGTACCCCAAGGGCATGGACACCGATACCGACGACGCGACGCTCGTGGCCGAGTTCGTGCGCGAGAAGGTGCTGCTGCGCACGCGCGAGGAGGTGCCCCACTCGGTCGGCGTCGTATGCGACTCGTTCGAGAGCACATCGAAGCTCGTGCGCGTCCATGCCACGGTCTACGTCGAGCGCGAGGGGCAAAAAGGCATCCTCATCGGGCGCAAGGGCGAGATGATCAAGCATATCGGCACCGATGCGCGCCATGACCTGGAGCGCCTGTTCGGTCGCAAGGTGTACCTGGAGCTCGCGGTTCGCGTGAAGCAGGGTTGGCGTGACGACGTCAACGAGATCCGCCGCATGGGCTACGCCTTCGAGGAATAGCCGAGGGGGCTCCTTTCGTGGCGGGATCGCGTACATATCGCACGCGCGCCGTCGTGCTCGATAAGGTCAAGCTCAAAGAGACCGATCTGATCTTGACCCTTCTGTCCGAGAAGGGGCGTCAGATCCGCGCGGTCGCCAAGGGCGCCCGCAAGCCGGGGTCCCGCCTGGCGGCGCGCTGCGAGCTGTTCTGCACGGTCGATGTGCTGCTCGCCCATGGCCGCACGCTCGATGTCGTCTCGCAGGCCGAGCTGCTCGCGGCCCCGCTCGGCGCGGGCGCGACCTATGAGCGCATGTGCGCCGCCAGCGCGATCGCCGAGATCGCGAAGCTTTGCAGCTACGAGGATTCCGAGGATCCGTTCACGTTCGCCATCACGGAGCGTGCGCTTTCGCTCGTGGGCAACGAGGCGTGCGACGCTGTGCATCTCGATGTGCTGGTCGCCGCCTTCGTGTTCAAACTGCTTTCCCATGAGGGGTATCGACCCGACCTCTCGTCGTGCGTGCTGTGCGGGGACGTTGCGCTGAGTTACTTTTCCGCTTCGGCGGGCGGCCTGCTGTGCGCGTCGTGCGCCTCGAGCGTGCCGGGCGCCGACGAGGTCGACGCCAATCAGGTGCGCTGGCTCCAGTCGCTGCTGGCGCTGCGGTTCGATGAGCTGGTCGAGGCCCCTGTCGACGGCATGACCGCGACGTTCATGCTGGCTCTTGCCCATGTGTGGGCGGCGACCCATCTCGATGCGCGCCTGCGGTGCCTTGAATTCATGCTGGGTCGCTGATCATCGTTTCCTTTGCGGGGATCTGCCGGTCGGCTTCGTCGCGCCGCGCGCGGCCCATGCTGCCCTCTGAGGAAAAGTGGCTAGAAATTTCTATTTTGCTGTTACGAACTCCGTGCGGGCGGGTCCCGATCCGCCGTCTGTGGCTGCTTGCCCACCCTGACAGGTTCCGTTTCGGGGCATTTGAGGCGCTGACGGCAGTATCTCAGCCAGATTGACCTCCTTCGTCTGGCTCGTCTAACAGCAAAACAGAACTTTTTAGCCAGTTTGGCCGCAACGGGTGGAAGCCCGAAGCGAATCACGCCGCAAGGTGCTTCGGGGCGATGCCTGCAAGGGCGTTTTCCTCAACGAGTTCCACCGCAAGGGCCTTGTTCGGTGTTACCTTTGGGGTCGTTCGAGTATCGCTGCAGAAGGGGTAAGTTTCATGAGGACTAAGCAGAGCCTGTTTGCCGAGGACGAGCGGCGCGATATCGCCGCCTGCGGTCGGTCGCTTGCATGCTCGCGTCCTGCCGCCCGCAGCGCCGAGGGGGCTCACGAGCCGACGCCTACGCCGTATTTCGTGCTCGACGAGCTGTTCTCCCATCTCGCGTTCGACGAAGGCTCGCGGCTTCTCGACGTTGGATGCGGCACGGGGCGCGTCCTCGCGTACTTCGCGTCGCGCGGCTTTTCGGGCGCAGCGGTCGGCGTCGAGCTCGACGGCGACCTCGTGACGCGCGCGTCCTCTTGGATCGGGCGGTTTCCCCAGCTCTCTGTACGATGCGCGAACGTGCTCGACGAGCCGCTCGGCGCCTATACCCACATATACCTGTTCAACCCTTTCGACACCCCGGTCCTCGCGCGCTTCCTCGACAAGATCGAGGAGGAGATCGCGCATCCGGTCACGGTGATCCATATGTCCGATAACGGCGAGCGTTACGCCTACGCGGGTCGACCCGGATGGAGCATCGAGCGCCAGGGTGCGTTCCAATGGTTCGAGGGTGTCCAGGTGTTCGGCTATCCGCAGACCTACACCATCTGGTCGTATAGCGGGCGCGCCGCCTTGTCCGCTCTGGACAATGATAAAAAAATATTAGACTGAACTCGAGCTCGGTGCATCGCAAAGTAAACCAACACATACCCAACGGCTCTCTCCACGAATACTACGGAAAATTCTACCTGCGATAACGCTTACGAGACGGAATCGTCCGTCCATAGGGTTGTGCTGGCCAAAACGACCTCCAATGCAATAAAAAGTTATTGTACATAGTAGAGGGGAGTACTTATGGCACGACTTCATGTCATGGAGCGCAGCCATGCCCAGGCCGTCATGGACGACCTGCATGATGCACTCGGTCGGCGTCTCGCCGCTCGATCGCTCGCGCCGTGCCCGGTCGAGTTCACCGCAGCGCTCGTCAACCTGTGCGCCACGCAGAGCTGCGGCAAATGCACGCCTTGCCGCGTGGGACTCAGGGCGCTGTCCGATTTGCTCGAGGATGTGCTGGAGAATCGCGCTACGCTCGAGACGATCGATCTGATCGAAAAGACCGCGAACACGATCTACCTGTCGAGCGACTGCGCGATCGGTTACGAGGCGGGCTCGATGGCGCTCATGGCCGTGCGCGGGTTCCGCGACGACTTCGAGCATCACGTCCGTGAGCACGCATGCGGGTTCGCGGAGAACGAGCGGGTCCCGTGCGTTGCCGGATGCCCCGCCAACGTCGACATTCCCGGGTACATCTCGCTTGTCGAGGCGGGCCGCTACACCGATGCGGTCAGGCTCATCCGCAAGGACAATCCGCTGCCCATCGTCTGCGGCCGCGTGTGCGAGCACCCGTGCGAGATGCACTGCCGCCGCGGCATCGTCGACGACCCGCTGAACATCCTGGCGCTCAAGCGTTACGCCACCGATCACATGGAAGCGGACTACCGTCCGTGGATCGCCGAGAAGACCGGCCGGCGCATCGCCGTCATCGGCGGCGGCCCCGCGGGCATCAGCTGTGCGTACTACCTGGCCATCATGGGTCACGATGTCACGATCTTCGAGCAGCGCAAGCACCTGGGCGGTATGTTGCGCTACGGCATTCCGAGCTACCGCCTTCCGCGCGAGGATCTCGACCAGGAGATCCAGTGGATCCTGGACTGCGGCATCAAGGTGGAGCTCGAGCACGCGGTGGACGGCGCCGAGCTTGAGCGCATGCGCGCTGACTTCGACGCGGTCTACCTTGCCATCGGTGCGCACAACGACAAGAAGCTCGGCCTTCCCGGCGAGGATGCCGAGGGCGTCGTCTCCGCGGTGCAGATGCTGCGCGCCATCGGCGACGGCGAGATGCCCGACTTCTCCGGTGAGCGCGTCGTGGTCATCGGCGGCGGCAACGTCGCGATGGACGTCGCCCGCTCGAGCGTCCGCCTGGGTGCCGAGAAGGTCATCATCGCCTACCGCCGTCGCATCTGCGACATGACGGCGCAAGATGCCGAGATCGCGGGCGCCGAGGCGGAGGGCTGCCAGATCATGGAGCTCAACGCACCGGTCCGCGTGGAGACCGATGAGGCCGGGCGCGTCGCCGGCGTCGTCGTGCAGCCGCAGATCATCGGCGCCCCGAGCCGTGGGCGCCCGGCCCCTCGTGCCGCCGCCGCGCCCGAGCAGCTCATCGCGTGCGACCGCGTGATCGTGGCCATCGGACAGGACATCGATTCCGCTCCGTTCGAGGCCATGGGCGTGCCGTGCAAGTGGGGCCGCGTCGTGACCGATTCCGACGGGGCCGTGCCCGGATTCGAGGGCCTGTACTCGGGCGGCGATTGCCAGACCGGGCCCGCGACCGTCATCCGCGCCATCAACGCCGGCAAGGTCGCTGCGGCGAACATCGACCGCTACCTCGGCTTTGACCATCAGATCCTGCTCGAGGTCGAGCTGCCGCCCGTCCAGTTCAAGGGCAAGCGCCTGTGCGGCCGCTGCGAGCTCAAGGAGCGCGACGCCGCCGAGCGCATCGGCGACTTCGAGATGGCCGAGATCGGTCTTACCGAGGAGGAAGCGCACCAGGAGGCTTCGCGCTGCCTGCGCTGCGATCACTTCGGCTTCGGCGCGTTCCGTGGGGGGAGGAATTTCCAGTGGTAAAGCTGATTATCGACGACCGCGTGGTCGAGGTGCCCGAGCACACGACGATTCTGGACGCTGCGGCGAGCGTGGGCATCAAGATCCCGACGCTGTGCTATCTGCGCGACCTCAACGAGGTCGGGGCGTGCCGCGTGTGCGTGGTCGAGGTCGAGGGCATCGACCAGCTCGTGGCCGCATGCAACAACTACGTGCTCGACGGCATGATCGTGCACACGAACAGCCGCAAGGCGCGGATCGCGCGCAAGGCGAACGTCGAGTTTCTGCTCTCGCAGCATGATTCCGAGTGCACGAGCTGCGCCCGTTCGGGCAACTGCTCGCTGCAGAGCCTCGCGAACGACCTGGGAATCACCGACCTGCCGTATCCCAAGCATCTCGAGGGGTTCCGCTCCGATCCCGCCTTCCCGCTCATCCGCAACAACGACAAGTGCATCAAGTGCCTGCGCTGCATCCAGATCTGCGAGAAGGTCCAGGCAACGGGCGTATGGGACCTCACGAGCCGCGCGAGCCATGCGTCGGTGAACGTTGCGGGCGGCAAGGAGCTCTCGCAAACCGATTGCGCCCTGTGCGGCCAGTGCATCACGCACTGTCCGACCGGCGCGCTGCGTGCCCGCGACGACACGGAGCGCGTGTTCGACGCCCTGGAGGACCAGGAGAAGATCTGCCTCGTGCAGATCGCCCCGGCGGTCCGCACCTCGTGGGGCGAGTCGCTCGGCCTCACCCATGAGCAGGCGACCGTCGAGCGCCTGGCGAGCGCGCTGCGTGCCATGGGCTTCGATTACGTGTTCGACACGAACTTCTCGGCGGACCTTACCATCATGGAAGAGGGCTCCGAGCTGCTCGAGCGAATCAAGAAGGCGAGCGAGCCGGGCGGGGAGGACATCAAGTTCCCGATGTTCACCTCATGCTGCCCCGGATGGATCCGCTACGTCAAGTCGCACTATCCGGAGCTGCTCGACCAGGTCTCGACGTCCAAGTCCCCGCAGCAGATGTTCGGCGCGGTCGCCAAGACCTACTATGCCCATGCGCTGGGCGTGGACCCTTCTAAGATCTTCAGCGTGTCCATCATGCCGTGCGTGGCCAAGAAGGCCGAGGCCGCGCTGCCGACCATGGTGGGCGAGACCGGCGACCCCGACGTCGACGTGGTGCTCACGGTGCGCGAGGTCGACCGCATGATCCGCGCGTCGCACATCGACGCGAGCGCCCTGCCCGAGCAGGAGCTCGATCAGCCGCTCGGCGTCGGCACGGGCGCGGCGGTCATCTTCGGTGCGACCGGCGGCGTCATGGATGCGGCGCTGCGCTCCGCCTACTTCCTCGCGACGGGCGAGAATCCCGATCCCGACGCGTTCTCCGGCGTGCGCGGCCTCGACGGCTGGAAGGAGAAGACCTTCGATCTGGCCGGCACCCCGCTGCGCGTGGCCGTGGCGCACGGTCTGGGCAACGCCCGCAAGCTTATCGAGGCCCTGCGAGCCGGGGAGGTTTCATACGACTTCGTCGAGATCATGGCGTGCCCCGGCGGGTGCGTGGGCGGCGGCGGCCAGCCCATTCACGACGGCTGCGAGCTCGCCGGCGAGCGCGGCGACGTGCTGTGGGGCCTTGACGCACAGGCGCCCATCAGGTTCTCCCACGAGAACCCGAGCGTGAAGCTCGTCTACGACGATTTCTTCGGCAATCCGCTCTCCGAGCGCGCCGAGGAGCTTCTCCACACCGACCATACCGCGTGGTCGATGCCGAAGTAGGATCTGGGCGGGACGATTCGCGTTGCTCTTCTTCGTTGTATTCCGCGGCCGGCAACCTTGCCGGTCGCGGTTTTTTTTCTGCCGCCTGCCGACTGGTTCCACAGTGCGCGTAAACAATCGTGGTAACGAGGGAAACTCCTGCTAAGAGTCCCTAGTTGTATTACTGATATATGTGTTGCTCGAGCAAAAGGGGGACACGATGCTTTCGATGGTTCGCGTTTGGCGTTCATGTGACGAGCGGGAGAGGAGAGCCGTTGTAAAGCCCTTGCTCGTCGGTTCAGCTTGCGCGGTCATGTGCGGTGTCCTTGATGTAGCCTTGAATGCGGCAGTCGATTCGGGTCGTATCTCGTGGAGCGATACGGGCGGGTTGCTTCTCCTTGCGCTGCTCGGCTTGCTGATCGCATGCGTTGTCGTAACGTTGGTTTATGCAAGCCGGATGCGGCCGGTGGCGTCCGATTGGATGCAGCGCTGCGGACTGAGCCCTCAGACAAGAGCTTTCGGGAGATCGACGCTCAAGACGATGGTGCCGCTGTCGCTTTCATTTCTCGCGCTTATGCCCTTTTTCCTTGTAAGAATGGTGATAGATCTTTTTGATCGCTCCTTCGACGTCAGATTTTATATTTGTCCAGTGCTGATTCTCATTCAGGTGCTCGTGACGCTACGGTGTTTGGCCGCAGAGTTGGGAAAACGGGAGGGGAGGACATCATGAGCTCCGTCAAGCGGTATTGGCGCGCGCTCGGCGATGCACCGAGGGCGGCGATCAAGAAAGTCATCCGTTTTCAGATCATTCTGTTCTTGGCGACGACCGTCGTGTTCGGCTTGCTTGCGTACTCGGTGCTCCACGGCGCCGGGGCCGATGACCCGGTCAGCGCGTTGAGCCTCGTGGGCTTCACGTGGCTTCTGGTCGTCGTCGTGCTGGGCTTTTGCGTCTACGGGTTGGTGCTTGCGTCCAGGGCCTATCGGGCGGTCAAGTCATGGTTGTTTGATCTTGAGGCGCAGGGATATCCCACCAGGGAGACGTGGTCGCGGCAAGATGGCCTGCTTCTCGGTTTTGCGCTGCTGGGGTTCACGGGCCTGCCCGTCGAGATAGCGGGCCTGCCGCTTCTCATTTTCTTGCAGGACTGGTCATCTCTTCCCGGAACCATATTGTGGATCGTCCTCGGCATCGTCTTGCCGCCCATCGCCGCCCGCCGCTTCATTCCCCTGTGAAATTCTAGGGACAGTCCCTAGAATTTCAGGTTTGGGGTTGCGCTCGGTTCGGTTGCCGACGTATTTCATAGGTTTGAACTCCTGCAAGGCGTGCTAGAGTGGATAAAGCGTCCCTAGTGGGCGCTTTTGCTGTTTCGAGGGAGAGGAAAGCATGGATCAGTTCTTCAAAATCGGTGACCGCGGGTCCTCGGTGGCAACCGAGTTGCGCGCGGGTCTCACCACGTTTCTCGCCATGGCCTACATCATCGTGGTCAACCCGCTCATCTTGGAGGCGGGCGGGGTGCCCATAGCCGCGGCGGTCACCGCGACCTGCGTCGGCGCGGGCATCATGACCATCCTGATGGGTGTCTGCGCGAACCGTCCGCTTGCCTGCGCCTCGGGCATGGGCATCAACTCGATCGTCGCCTACACGCTTTGCGGCTCTATGGGCCTTGGCTGGCAGACCGCCATGGCCGTCGTCCTCATCGAGGGCATCGCCATTTTGCTGCTCGTGCTCTGCGGCCTGCGCGAGGCCATTATGGAGGCCATTCCGGTATCGCTGCGCCGTGGCATCTCCATCGGCCTCGGCCTGTTCATCGCGATGATCGGCCTCAAGGACGGCGGCATCATCCTGGCCAACGCCGACACGCTCGTGTCCCTTGGCAACGTGACCGACCCGACGTTTCTGGTCGGGGTCATCTCCATCGTGGTGACGGTCGTCCTGTACTCCGTGAAGGTCAAGGGCGCGCTGCTGTGGGGCATCGTGATCGCCGCCGTCTGCGGCATCCCGCTGGGCGTCACCCAGATCCCCACCGGCCTGGTCGCCCCGTTGGACTTCTCGACGTTCGGCGCGCCGTTCATGAGCGACTCCGACGGCGTGATGGGTCTCGTGAAGGCCATCTCCACCCCGACGATCCTGCTGTTCGCCTTCTCGCTCATGATGAGCGACTTTTTCGACACCATGGGCACCGCCATGGCCGTCGCCAAGCAGGGCGAGTTCTTGACCGATGACGGAAGGGTCGAGGATATCAAGCCGATCCTCATCGTCGACTCCGCTGCCGCCGCGGTCGGCGGCATCATGGGCGCCTCGTCCATCACGACGTTCGTCGAGTCCGCGTCGGGCGCCGCCGACGGCGGTCGCACGGGCCTCACCTCGGTCTTCACCGGCATCCTGTTCATCCTCGCCGCGTTCCTCTCGCCGCTTATCTCCTGCATCAGCTCGGCCGCGACGTGCGGCGCGCTCGTGTTCGTCGGCTTCCTCATGATGGGCGATGCGGTCATGGTCAAGTGGAACGACGTGCTCGAGGGTTTCCCGACGTTCATGATCATCGCGGGCATCCCGTTCACGTACTCGATCTCCAACGGCATCGGTCTGGGCTTCATCACCTACGTCGTCGTCGCCGTGGTGAGCGGCCGCTCGCAGTACGTCCGCCCGCTCATGTGGATCGCGGCGATCGCCTTTTTGCTCTACTTCCTGCTGCTGTAGCGACGCATAGCGTGAAATTCCAGGGACAGTCCCTGGAATTTCACACGCGCCAGTCGTTCAGCATCGTGCACACTGGAGCCGGTTTTTGAGGGACAGTCCCCGGGATTTCTCTACCGTGAACTCCCGGGGACTGTCCCTAAAAGTCCACCTCTCCGTCTTGCATCTATTCTATGCAACTAATAGTATTAAGATATTGTCTACAGTGTAGAAGAGCTTAAGGAGTTGCTATGGATAGAATCGCACGGGTACGGTCGGAGTCGGGGTTCTACCATGTGGTGTCACGCGGCAACAACAAGCGGCCCATCTTTTCAGACGATGTCGACCGGCATCGGTTTCTCAAGCTGCTTCAGGACTGCTGTGCTCAGTACGATATCAACATCATCGCCTGGTGCCTCATGAGCAATCATGTCCACCTGCTGTTGGAAGACCTTCATGGACAGCTGAGCGAAGCCATGAAGCGACTGCTCGGCGGCTACGCCGCGTATTTCAATGCGCGAACCGGCCGCATAGGGCACCTTTTCCAGGGGCGGTTTTCGAGCAGGGCCATAGACACCGATGCTTACCTGCTCGAGTGTGTTCGCTACATCCATAACAACCCGGCGAACGCTCATGTGGCGCCTGCGGATATCTATCCGTGGAGCAGCTACCGGGAATACATGTCCGAGGCGAACATCACTGCGACTGGGCTTATCCTGGATATGCTGGACGGACCGGAAGGCTTCTCCCGATTCGTGGCAGACCGCGATGCGTGCACATATTGTTTTGGGGGAACGCGCGCCATGTCCGACGAGGACGCCCGCCGAATTGCCCGTGCGATTGCAAGGCAGCGTGGCATCGACCTTGCCCTCATCAAGGATATGTCCCACGCACGTCGTGTGGACCTCGCGCTGGCAATGGAGGACGCGGGGCTTATGCAGCGACAGATCGCGGAAGCGATCGGAACCAGCAAGGCATCGGTCGCGCGGATGCTCAAGCTCCGGCAACGCTGAATTTTTAGGGACTGTCCCTAGAGTTTCATGCGCATTGTCGTGCAGTTCTGGTGGAGCGTGAAAGCTGTGGTACCATATGCAGCTGTTGGTTACCCGCACTTAGAGATTCGCTGCACCGGCGGTTTCCCAGTGCTGGGCGTACGTGAGAAGAAAGGTGTACATCATGACCGTTTCCAAGGAGCGCAAGGCCGAGCTCACCGCACAGTTTGGCGACAGCCCCGTCGACACCGGCAACCCCAAGGTTCAGGTTGCCATCCTCACCGAGCGCATCCGCGAGCTCACCGAGCACATGAAGTCCCACCAGAAGGACTTCCACACCCGCCGCGGCCTGCTCATGCTCGTCGGTCGCCGTCGTCGTCTGCTCTCCTACATCAAGAAGAACGACATCTTCGAGTACCGTGAGCTCATCAAGGCGCTTGGCATCCGCGACAACATCCAGTAGAGAATCGTGCATGCAGGAGCCCCCTCGGGGGCTCCTTTTCATGTAGGGGGCAGCAATCGCGGTCCCTACACCGTCCGAGGGGGTTCCGCCCGTATCGGACCAGACGTCCCGTGGGCAATGGGGTCCACGGAGTTGAAGGAGAAAAATGTCACTCGTATCCAAAACCTTTGAGCTGTACGGCAAAACCTATACGCTTGAGAGCGGCGAGCTCGCCAAGCAGGCCACCGGCGCCACGCTCGTCAAGCAGGGCGACACCACCGCGCTCGTGACCGTCGTCGTCTCCAAGGAGCGCAAGAACTACGACTTCTTCCCGCTGACCGTCGACTTCAACGAGAAGATGTACGCAGCCGGTCGCATCCCCGGTGGCTATCTCAAGCGCGAGGGCCGTCCCAGCGAGAAGGCCACGCTCACCGCGCGCATGATCGACCGCCCGATCCGTCCGAGCTTCCCCGACGGCTTCCGCAACGAGGTCCAGATCGTGGCGACCTCCCTGGTTGCCGACCAGGTGAACCCCATCGACGTCATCTGCACCATGGGCGCCTCGCTCTCCCTCACGCTCGGCGGCGTGCCGTTCGAGGGACCGCTCGCCTGCGTGCGCATCGGCCGCAACGTCGAGACCGGTGAGTTCATCGTCAACCCCACCTATGAGGAGCGCGAGAACTCCGACCTCGACCTGGAGCTCGCGGGTACGCGCGACTTCATCTCCATGGTCGAGGCCGGCGCCAAGGAGGTTACCGAGGAGGATATGCTGGCCGCCATGGAGTTCGGCCAGGAGGCCATCGGCGCCTTCTGCGACGCCCAGCTCGCGTTCGTCGAGGAGTGGGAGCGCGTCAACGGCCCGATCGAGCCCAAGGAGTACATCCTCGATCAGCCCGTCCCCGAGGTCGAGGAGCGCATCTTCGCCCATTACGACGAGATGTACGCCGCGCTTTCCGATGCCGACAAGCTCTCCCGCATCGCCCACGTCGAGGAGCTCAAGGAGCGCATCCGCGCCGAGTTCACCGAGGATGAGCAGCTCGAGTGGGAGCGCGAGATCCCGGTGAACCTGAAGAAGCTCGAGAAGAAGGCCATGCGCACCATGGTCGTCGAGACCGGCGAGCGCGTCGACGGCCGTGCCGCCGACGAGATCCGCCCGATCATGGTCAAGGACAGCTACCTGCCGCTCGTGCACGGTTCCGGTCTGTTCCAGCGCGGCCAGACCCAGGTGCTCTCCGTGCTGTCGCTCGGCATGCTGAACGAGGGCCAGCGCCTCGACACCATCGAGCCGGTCGAGGGCAAGCGCTACATGCACCAGTACAACTTCCCGCCGTTCTGCACCGGCGAGACCGGCCGCATGGGCTCGCCGAAGCGCCGCGAGATCGGTCACGGCAACCTTGCCGAGCGCGCCCTGCTGCCCGTGCTGCCCGATGAGAACGAGTTCCCCTACGCCATCCGCGTGGTGTCCGAGGTCATGGAGTCCAACGGCTCCTCGTCGATGGCCTCCACGTGCGCGAGCTGCCTTGCCCTGATGGACGGCGGCGTGCCCATCAAGCGCCCCGTTTCCGGTATCGCCATGGGCCTCATCCAGGAGGAGGGCAAGACCGTGGTCCTGTCCGACATCCAGGGTATCGAGGACTTCCTGGGCGACATGGACTTCAAGGTCACCGGCACCGAGCGCGGCATCACCGCCCTCCAGATGGACAACAAGGCCACGGGTCTCACCTTCGACATCCTGCGTGCCGCGCTCGAGCAGGCCAAGCAGGGTCGTGCGTTCATCCTCGGCAAGATGCTCGACGTTATCCCCGGGCCGCGCGAGGCCACGCGCGAGACCGCGCCCCGCATCACCTCGATCTCCATCCCGGTCGATAACATCCGCGATGTCATCGGAAAGGGCGGAGAGACCATCCGCGGCATCCAGGACGAGACCGGCGCGTCCATCGACATCCACGAGGACGGCACCGTGTTCGTGGGCGGTGTCGGCGACTCCGTCGAGGCTGCCATCGAGCGCATCCAGCTCATTGTCAAGGTCCCTGAGGTGGGGGAGGAGTACACGGGTCGCGTCGTCTCCATCCAGCCGTTCGGCGCGTTCGTGAATCTGCTGCCCGGCAAGGACGGCCTGCTGCACATCTCCCGTGTCGCTCAGGGCCGCGTCGATAAGGTCGAGGATGTGCTGAACGTTGGCGACGAGGTCAAGGTCAAGGTCATCGAGGTCGACGACCGCGGCAAGATCTCCCTCGACCGCCTCGACAAGCCCGAGGCTCCCGCCGGCTCCGGCGATGACTCCGGCGAGAACGGCGGCGGTTTCGGCGGTCGTGCCCGTCGCGAGCGCTCCGATCGCCCCGGCCGTCCGCGTCGCGACCACGGCGACCGTCCGCGTCGCACCCCGGGCGACAACGGCGGCCACGGCGGCCGCACCCCGCGTCGTCATCACGAGGGTTAATGCGCCGCGCTGACCGTTTCGTTAGCTGTAATGGCGGGCCTCACGTATGTGGGGCCCGCCTTTTTCTACCGTGGTTTGTGTTTCATCGCGCTTTTGAGGGCGACTGGCGACGGGACGCTCCCGTTCCGGCCCGCGGGGACCGCAGGGGCCGCCGTATGGGTTGAAACGAACCCGTCCCCAAACAACCCATATCCGTGCGTCCTGTCAAATCCACGCTTTGTGTAGGGATAACGTCTGGGCTCGAATGGGGAGCGCCCCGAATTGGTACAATGCAATATCACTATGCACCTGCCGCAGCTCTCACGTGCGGCATGGATTTGAACGTCACGGCGGTGCGTCCGTCGTTTGGATACTCGGATCGACAGAAAGGATCTAATCGACCCCATGGCAACAACTAAGAAAAAGCCCGCGCCGCTCAAGATTATCCCCTTGGGCGGCCTTGACGGTATCGGCAAGAACATGACGGTGTTCGAGTGCGGCGAGGACATGGTGCTCGTCGACGCGGGCCTCATGTTCCCCGACGACACGCAGCCCGGCATCGACCTGGTGCTGCCCGATTACACTTATGTGCTGGAGCACGAGGACAAGCTGCGCGGCATCGTGGTCACGCACGGCCACGAGGACCACACGGGCTCTCTGCCGTACCTCCTCCAGGATCTCAACAACAAGGTGCCCATCTTCTCGAGCAAGCTCACGCTCGGCTTCATCGAGGGCAAGCTCGCCGAGTTCCGCATCCGTGCCCCTAAGTTCCGCGAGGTCAACGGCGGCACGCATGTGAACCTCGGCTCCATCCAGCTCGATTTCTTCGCGATGACCCACTCCATCCCCGGTGCGCTCGGCGTATTCATCCGCACGCCCCAGGGCACGGTCATGCACACGGGCGACTTCAAGCTCGACCAGACGCCCATCGACGGCGTGACGCCTGATTACGCCGCCATCAGCCGTTTTGCCAAGCAGGGCATCGACCTGCTCATGTCCGACTCCACCAACGCCACGCGCCCCGGCTTCACCAAGTCCGAGGCCGAGGTCGGCCCGTCGTTGCTTGCGGCCATCAAGAACGCGCCCGGTCGCGTGTTCGTTGCGAGCTTCTCGAGCCATATCCACCGCTTACAGCAGATCTGCGATGCGGCGCGCACCTGCGGGCGCAAGATCGTGGTCACCGGCCGCTCGATGCTCACCAACACCCGCGTGGCCCGCGAGCTCGGCTACCTCGATATCCCCGAAGAGGACATTATCGACGCCTACGAGATCAACAACATCCCCGAGGACCAGATCGTGGTCATGTGCACGGGTTCTCAGGGCGAGCCGCTCTCCGCGCTGTCCCGCATGGCGAACGGCGAGCACAAGACGCTCTCCATGCACGAGGGCGACACGGTCATCATCTCCGCGACGCCCATTCCGGGCAACGAGAAGGGCGTCCAGCAGGTCGTCAACAGCCTGGCCAAGATCGGTTGTAACGTCTACGACAAGAACCGCACGCTCGTGCACGTGTCGGGCCATGGCAGCCAGGAGGAGCTCAAGCTCATGCTCGCCATGACCAAGCCGAGCTACTTCATGCCCGTTCACGGTGAGGCCGTGCACCTGCGCGCGCACGCCGAGCTCGCCCGCAAGGTCGGCATTCCGAGCGACCATATCTTCATCCTCGACAACGGCGACTCCCTCGAGATGCGCAACGGCGTGGTCAAGCGCGGCGCGTCGGTGGAGTCCGGCGTGGTCTACGTCGACGGCCTGCGTATCGGCGACACCGACCCCATCGTGCTGCGCGACCGCCAGAAGCTCGCCAACGACGGCATGGTGACCGCCGTGGCCATCGTCTCGCTCAAGCGCAAGAAGATCGACGCGATCGAGTTCTCCGGTCGCGGCGTCTCGTTCACCATCGATGACCAGTTCTCGGCGGATGCCTCCGCGTCCATCATGAAGGTCATCGAGAAGGGCACGTTCAACTACACCAGCAGCGGCACCGACGCGCTGCGCAAGGCGGTGCGCGACTCGCTGTCCAACTTCATCTGGAACCGTATGCACACGCGCCCGATGATCATCCCGGTCGTCATGGAGGTCTAGCGTGGCGGCCACGGGTTCGAACAACGCCCGCAAGGGCCAGGCAAAAGGCAAGGCTTCGGCCAAGGGACGCTCGAAGGCGGCGCAGGCTGCAGCCGGGCTGCGCGCCAACGAGGGGCGTGCCGCCGAGGCCGTCGAGGTGGCGCCCCTGCTCGGCGAGGGGTCCGGCCGCGATATCGCGGGCGTGATCCTCGCCGTCGTGGCCGTCGCCTCGTTCATCGCCGTCGTCTCGCCCTCGAGCGCACCCGTCACCAGCGCCATCGCCGGGTTCTACCACCTGGGCTTCGGCCTGGGGGGCTACCTGCTGCCGCTTGTTCTGCTCGGCTGCGCGGCCATGCTCTTCATCAAGGGCTCGACGCCGGTGTCGGCAAGGACCTGTGCCGGCGCCGTGCTCATCTTCTGCTCTGCGGTCGCCATGCTGTCGCTGGCCGTGCCCGGTACCGAGCTGTCGAGCGACGCCATGTTCATTCCGCAGAACCTGTCCTCCTCGGGCGGCTACCTCGGGGCGTTCATTGCGAGCACCCTTCAGGGCGCGCTCGGGAAGGCGATCTCTTACGTGGTGCTCGTGGGATTCGTCGTGCTGGGTCTCGTGATCATCGGGTTTTCCATCAGCGATGTCGCCCGGTCGGCCGCCGAGCGCGTGGAGCGTTTGGCCCAGCGCCGCCATATCGACGTGAACGACAGCCCGTGGGGCGACAGCGAGGCCGCGTCCGTGGCGCCCGCCAGGCGTACCCCGCGCAAGATGCCGCGCCCGGTAAAGCCCAAGCAGGGCCGCCTGTTCGATGGCGACGGGACCGCCGAGACCACGTTTCTGGGCAATCAGACCACCACGGTGCTCGGTGCCGATGACGAGCCCGATACCGATGAGGATCCCTTCGTCGACGTGTCGGCCCAGGTGAAGGCCGAGCAGGCAAAGACCACCTTGATCCCGGTGGAGGAGCGCTTTGCGCCGACCGCCGCCAAGACTGAGGTCCTCGAGAAGCCCGCACGCGCGCCCAAGGCCGCAGGGTCAGCCCTCGATATCATCTCCGGCGCCCGCTCCGCCCTGAAGAGCGAGGCGAGGGTCCAAGACGCCGATTCCGCGATCGAGCCCCAGGATGTTCTGCCCTGGGACGAGCCGGTCGAAGAGAAAGCGGAGGCGCGACGCGCGGCCAAGGTCGCCAAGGCCGAAGGTGCCGCGAAGGCGTCCACGCGCGAAAGCGCGCCGGAGCCCGACGCCGAGATCGCCGCGCAGCCCGTGCCCGACTTCCTGCGCAAGGCCGCTGCCGGCGCCTCTACTGCCAAGGCATCGCAGGCGGCGTCGGCGCCCGCTTCCGCCGCGCCGCAGAGCCGCCCCGCGCCCACACGCTCCCTGCCCGCGAACGGCACGGCGGCACCCGCCACGTCGGTTCTCGAGGAGGAGGGGGAGACCAGGCAGCTGCCACCCGTCTCCATGCTCCGCCACAACCCCGCGGCGCAGGCCAGCTCCAGCTCGTCCAAGGAGCTCGAGCAGACCGCCGAGGGGCTCCAGTCGACCTTGCAGGAGTTCGGCCTGCACTCTCGCGTCGTGGGTTGGATCGCCGGCCCCACCGTCACCACCTTCAAGGTGCAACCCGGTGAGGGCGAGCGCGTGAGCCGCATCACCAGCCTCGAGGACG
Organism: Collinsella ihumii; assembly: GCF_030385545.1. Classification (NCBI taxonomy): domain Bacteria; kingdom Bacillati; phylum Actinomycetota; class Coriobacteriia; order Coriobacteriales; family Coriobacteriaceae; genus Collinsella; species Collinsella ihumii. The sequence goes on from NZ_JAUEIQ010000009.1 coordinate 67,297, forward strand.
ACATCGCCCTGTCGCTCGCCACCGATTCGGTGCGCATCTTCGCGCCGATTCCGGGCACCTCGCTCGTGGGCATCGAGATTCCCAACCGCACGCGCCAGACGGTCGCGTTCGGCGACATCCTACCCTATGTCCAGGGGGGTCCGCTCGAGTTCGCCCTGGGCCGCGACGCGGAGGGGCAGCCCATGGTCGCCGATCTCGCCAAGATGCCGCACCTGTTGATCGCGGGCACCACCGGTTCGGGCAAGTCCGTCGTCATCAGCTCCATCCTCATGAGCCTGCTCATGCGGACGTTCCCCGAGGACGTGCGCCTGATCATGATCGACCCCAAGCGCGTCGAGTTCGCTCCCTATGACGGCCTGCCGCACCTGTACGTGCCGGTGGTGACCGAGCCCAAGCAGGCGGCGAGCGCCCTGCAGTGGGCGGTATCGGAGATGGAGCGCCGCCTCAAGGTGTTCGAGCGCATCGGTGTGCGCAAGATCTCGACGTTCAACGAGAAGCAGGCTGCCGGCGAGTTCGAGAAATACGACAACCCGCCGGCGAAGATGCCCTATCTCGTCATCGTCATCGACGAGCTCTCCGACCTCATGATGGTCGCCGGCAAGGACGTCGAGGCCTCCATCGTGCGCATCGCGCAGCTCGGACGTGCCGCGGGCATCCATATGATCGTGGCCACCCAGCGTCCGAGCTCGAACGTCGTCACCGGCCTCATCAAGGCGAACATCACCAACCGCATCGGCCTGACCGTCGCCACGGGCATCGACTCGCGCGTCATCTTGGACCAGACGGGCGCCGAGAAGCTGATCGGTCAGGGTGACATGCTGTTCTCGCGCGTCGACTGGGGCAAGCCCAAGCGCATCCAGGGCTGCTACGTCTCCGACGAGGAGATCTTCTCGGTCGTCGAGTTCGTGAAGGACCAGAGCCCCGCCGACTACCACGAGGAGATCCTCTCGGCGGTCTCCCCGGCTGCCCTCGGCGGCGCGGGCGGGGGCTCCGGCGCCCGGGAGGCGTCCGACGACGACCCGCTCATCTGGGAGGCGGCGCGCATCGTCGTCGAGTCCCAGCTGGGTTCAACTTCCGGTTTGCAGCGTAGGCTCAAGGTCGGTTACGCGCGCGCCGGCCGCATTATGGATATGCTTGAGGAGAAGGGCGTGGTCGGTCCACCCGACGGATCGAAGCCGCGCGAGGTCCTTCTCGACGAGGAAGGTCTGGCCGCGCTCGAGGCCGTCGAGGCCCGCATGGCCGATGAGGATGAGTTTGGAGGGTTCTGATGGCAAGTCGATTCGGAGAGATGCTCCTCAACAGGCGACGCGAGCTCGGTATGTCTATCCAGCAGGTCGCCAATGTCATCAAGATTCGCCCGCAGATCATCGAGTTTTTCGAGACGGGGAACTTCGCGTCGATGCCCCCGCGTGGCTACGCGCAGGGCATGATCGCCAGCTACGCCCGCTACCTCGGCCTGAATCCGCGCGAAGTGGTCAATGCGTACTTCGACGAGCTGTACGTCTACGAGCGCGGCGGCAGCGCGGCCGGCAGCCAGTTCACCGAGGGGGCGACGAACCCTGTGCCCCGAAGCGCGAGCATGAGCGGGCGCTACCTCATGGTCGACACGCCCCCTGCTCCCAATTCGCGCTTCGCGCAACGGCCGCCGCAGGCCGGCTACGTGTCCGATTCCACCTCCGGCCACGTGCCGCTGCGCGTGGCGGACAATCAGCGCCGGGCGGCGAACCTGTCTGCGGGCGATGCGTACGGGCGCGACCTCGGGGCATCCGGATACGATCGCGGGGGCTACGGCGCCCCTGAGCCGGGCGGCGCACCCGACCGCACCGTTCGTATGAATCGTCCCCAGAACCTGTCGCGCACGACGAATATGGGGCGCCAGGCGGGTCCATACCAGCGTGGCGGTGCGCCGCGCTCGGGCCAGCTCGCCCAGCGCTCTGGCGGGCCCTCGCGCCCCGGGTATCGCGGCTCCGGAAATCGCGGTGGCGGTGGCGGGCGTCCGCCCCGTCGCGGCTCCTCGCCCCAGGGCGGCGGCTTCCTCAACGACTCGCGCGTCATCATCGGCGGCCTGATCGCCATCGTGGTGCTGCTCATCCTCGTGATCTTCCTGCTGGTTCGCAGCTGCACCGCCACGCCCGCGGCAACCGATCCCGCAACGGCTGAAACCCCCGCGACGACCGCGACGACCGATACTGGCGAGGAGGATGACGCGACGGGCGACGACTCGACGGACACCCCTGCGACCGATAGCGACACCCAGGGCACCGATTCGTCGGATGCCGGCGCCGCCGACACCGCGACGAGCCCGCAGACTCCCACCGAACCGGTCGAGACGAACGTCACCGTCGCGATTCCCGAGGGCGTCACCTCCTGGCTCGAGATCTACGTCGACGGCGTGAGCGTGTATGCGGCCCAGACCGCGGGCCCGTTCGAGCAGAGCTACACGCCCGAGTCCTCTATCGAGATCACCGTCGACCATCCCGGCGACGTCGAGATCACCAAGAACGGGGAGAGCGTCGACTGGGATACCCGCACCTCGGGTGTCGGCAAGGTGACGATCAACGTGCCGCAGCCCGAGACCCCCGCCACGACCGATGCCGAGGGCACGACGGATGGGGAGTCCACCGACGGCACCTCCACGACTGACGATTCCGCTGCGGCAGCTGCATAACGGGCCGCCGCAAGACGAAAGGAGCCTTCCATGGCAAAAGATTCCAGCTTCGACGTTGTGTCGCAGGTCGATATGCAGGAGGTCGACAACGCGTTCCAGCAGGCGACGCGCGAGATCTCCCAGCGCTACGACCTCAAGGACTCCGGTGCGACGATCGCGCTGTCCAAAAGCGACAAGCTCGTCACGGTGAACGCCCCCGCCGACTTCGTCGCCCGCCAGATCATCGACCTGTTCGGCTCGAAGCTGATCAAGCGCGGCATCGATCTGGCTGCGGTCAAGTGGGATACTCCGCAGGCGGCATCCGGCGGCACGGTCCGCGTGCTCGGCCATATCGTCGAGGGCATCGACCAGCCCACGGCAAAGAAGATCAACAAGGACATCAAGGACACCAAGGCCAAGGTCAAGGTCACCATCGAGGCGGACAAGCTGCGCGTGACCTCACCGTCCAAGGATGCGCTGCAGCAGGTCATCCAGTTCCTGCGCGACCAGGACTACGGCCAGCCGCTCCAGTTCACCAACTATCGATAGGACCCGCCGTACGGGTTTGTGCAATCAAGGGGATCGAGGATATGTCCGAACAATTCGCCGACGCCTTTGGCGCCGTCTACTTCATCACGCTCGGGTGCGCCAAGAACGAGGTCGATACCGACCGGATGCGCTCCCTGCTGCTCGCGGCAGGCTACGAGGAGGCGCCCGATGTGGAGGAGGCCGACCTCGCCATCGTGAACACCTGCTCGTTTCTTGCCTCCGCGACCGAGGAGAGCATCGAGGCCACCCTCGCACTCGCCGAGGAGGCGGCCGACGGCGTGCGCAGCCTGCCCATCGTGATGTGCGGCTGCGTCCCCTCGCGCTACGGTGCGGACCTTCCCGCCGAGCTGCCGGAGGTCGCCGCGTTCGTGAGGACAGACGAGGAGGACGGCATCGTCGGCGTCGTCGACGGCCTGCTGGGCGTCACGCGCGCGGTCCCTGCGCATGTTCCCGACGTCAAGCGCACGGTCGAGGGCTCTGTCGCCTTCGTCAAGATCTCCGACGGCTGCGACCGGTTCTGCAGCTTCTGCGCGATCCCCTATATCCGCGGCCGCTACCGCAGCCGTCCGTGGTCCGAGATCCGCGACGAGGTCGTCGACCTTGTCTCCGAGGGCGTGCGGGAGCTCGTCCTCATCGGGCAGGATACGGGCATCTGGGGCCGCGACCTCGCCGAAGAGGGTGAGGGGCCGCACGACCTCGCGTCGCTGCTGCGCGCCGTCGCCGAGGCGGTTCGCCCCCATGACGTCTGGATCCGCGTCCTCTACCTGCAGCCCGAGGGCATGACCGACGATCTCATCTCCGCGATCCGCGACACCCCCGAGGTGCTTCCCTATATCGATATCCCCGTGCAGCACTGCAGCTCCCGCGTGCTCTCCGCCATGAACCGCTCCGGTTCCGAAGAGGAGCTCGACGAGCTGTTCGCCCGCCTGCGCCGCGAGATTCCCGACATGGTCATCCGCACCACGTATCTCGTCGGCTTCCCCGGCGAGACCGATGAGGAGCACGAGCGCATGCTCGCCTTCATGGACCGCACCGGGTTCGACTACACGAGCGTGTTCTCCTTTTCTCCCGAGGAGGGGACGCGCGCGGTCAAGCTCGACGGCCAGATCGACGACGACGTGAAGCTCGAGCGCACCCAGGCCGCGATGGATCTGGCCGAATCTCTGGGCTTCGCCGCGACGGCATCCCATGTCGGCGAGCGCGCGCAGGTCATCGTCGACGGCATCGAGCAGACAGACGAGGGGTACGAGCTCATCGGTCACGCCTGGTTCCAGGCTCCCGACAGCGACGGCGCCGTCCATCTCGATGCGGGCGAGGCCGCCGTGGGGGATATCCTCGAAGTAGAGTTCACCGACAGCTTCTGCTACGAGCTTGTCGGCCATGTTGTGGAATAGCGAGGAATCATGGGTACTTCTGGCACCTCCGTCCCCGAGGGGCATCCGAGCATCTGGACCCCGGCGAATATCGTGACCTGCGTGCGCATCGTGTTCATCCCGGTGTTCATGGTGCTTTGCGACCTGTCGTACAACAACGGGTCCGGACAGGTTTCCGTCGGGCTCGCGTTCGCGGCGTTCGCCCTGTATATGGTCCTGAGCTTGACCGACAAGGTCGACGGGTACCTGGCGCGCTCGCGCCACGAGATAACCGACTTCGGTAAGTTCCTCGATCCGATCGCGGACAAGCTGCTCGTGTTCTCCGCGCTGCTGCTCCTGATGGACATCGGCTACGTGAACCTGTGGTTCGTCTTCATCATCCTGGTGCGCGAGTTTCTGGTGAGCGCGCTGCGCATGGTCGCGAGCGCGGCCGGCGTGGTGATCGCCGCTGACAAGCTCGGTAAGGCCAAGACCGCCGTGACTATGGTGGCCATCTGCGCGTATCTGTTCACGTTCGCCCTGTCGGCTGCGGCTGGAGCGATCGGCCTGGCCGCGTCGCTCGCAAGCTGGCTTCTGCTCATCTCCGATGCGCTCATGATCGCGGCCGTGGTGCTCACCGTCGTTTCCGGCATCCAGTATTTCTGGAACGGCCGGTCGGTCATCTTCTCGTAGCGAAGGAGCGGGTCCATGCGGGGACATGAGGAACTGCAGCGCCAGATCGACGAGATGGCGCATGAGGTCGTTACGCGCTGCTCGGAGCGCGGGGTCACCGTCGCTTCGGCCGAGTCGCTGACCGCGGGCATGGTCTGCTCGTCGATCGCGGGCGTCCCCGGCGCCTCCGAGATCCTGCGCGGAGGGGCCGTCACCTACGTCAACGAGATCAAGCATGCGGTCCTCGGGGTGAGCAGCGACTCGCTCGAGCGCTTCACCGAGGTCTCGCATCCGGTTGCCCGCGAGATGGCGACGGGTGCGCGCAACCTGTTTTCGACCGACATCGCGGTGAGCCTGACGGGCTATGCCGGGCCCACCGGTGGGACCGAGGAGAACCCCGTCGGAACGGTGTATCTGGGAATCGCCAGCGATGCGGGCGTCCGTTCCGTGCGCGAGGTGTTCGAGGGAGACCGTCTCGGCGTCCGGATGCGCTCCGCCATACGGGCGCTGCAGCTCATACTCGAGTGTCTGGACGAATGCGCCGAAAGCAGGTAGCTGACTGCTCTTGATACGCGTGGCCCGTCATGTCCTTTTGCGGATGCATCGCGCGGCGAAGCATACAGGCCCACAGTCAAATACACGTGGATGTGGGTCCATAGCTGCCGGTTTGGAATCCGGTCGGACCTGGTGCAGGGCGCGCCGGAGACCCGTCGGGACACACGGGACATCTCGTCAGGGTCGTACTCTAGGATATCCTCGTCAGTTCTTGACTGCGAACAGCTGTTCGAATATAGTCAAGACGGTAACGTTCTAGGGAGGATTCGCATGGCAAAGAGTTCAGGTCCGGCGCGCCAGATTCACGAGCGCACGTTCGGCGAAGAACGCGACAAGATGATCGACTTGACCAAGGCCGACATCGAGAAGAAGTTCGGCAAGGGCGCCATCATGCGCTATGGCGACGGAGGTCCTGAGCTCGAGATCGAAGCGATTCCCACCGGAGCGCTGGCTCTCGACGCAGCATTGGGTATCGGAGGAGTTCCGCGCGGCCGCATCATTGAGATCTATGGACCCGAGTCTTCCGGTAAGACCACGCTTGCGCTCGAGATCTGCGCTGAAGCGCAGGCGGCTGGCGGTGTCGTGGCGTTTATCGACGCCGAGCACGCGCTCGATCCCGGCTATGCCGCCCGCATCGGCGTCGATATCGACGAGGTGCTCATCTCGCAGCCCGATACCGGCGAGCAGGCCCTAGAGATCTGCGACATGCTCGTGCGCTCCGGCGCCATCGACGTCGTCGTCATCGACTCGGTCGCCGCGCTCGTGCCCCGCGCCGAGATCGAGGGCGAGATCGGCGACTCCTCGGTTGGCCTGCAGGCGCGCCTCATGAGCCAGGCGCTGCGCAAGCTCGCCGGCTCTCTCGCCAAATCGCGTACGACCTGCATCTTCATCAACCAGCTGCGCGAGAAGATCGGCGTCATGTTCGGAAATCCCGAGACCACGACCGGCGGTCGCGCCCTCAAGTTCTTCTCGTCGGTCCGTATCGATATCCGCCGCATCGACCAGATCAAGAACGGCCAGGAGGTCGTGGGCAGCCGCGTGCGCTGCAAAGTCGTCAAGAACAAGGTCGCGGCCCCCTTCAGGACCGCTGAGTTCGACATCATGTACGGTACGGGTATCTCCAAAGAAGGCTCTATCCTGGATATGGGCGTCGACTTCGGCATCGTGACCAAATCAGGCGCATGGTACACCTATGAGACCGAGCGCTTGGGTCAGGGTCGCGAAGCCGCCAAGGAGTTCCTGCGCACGAACCCCGGCCTCGCTGAGGAGATCGAGCACAAGGTGCGCGTCTCCTGCGGGCTTGAGTTCGAGGACGAGCCGGTGGGGGAGGCCGTCGATCTGACGACCGGTCCCGCTGAGGAGTAGCCGTGGGGGAACAGGGCGCGACGGCCGCCGAGGCCGTTGCCCTCGAGGTGAGGCTTCCCGACGCCGCGGCGCGTGCCCGGGCTCAGGCGTGCGGCCGAAAGCCGATGGCCGAGGTCACGCTTACGCTCGACTCCGGTGATGAGCGCCAGATCGTCGTGCCCGTCCGCGTGGGCCGCGTGCTTGACGAGGCGGGCATCGCTTTCCCTTGTCCGGTCGATGATGCGTTCGATGCTATCCATGCGCTCGAAGGCCGCGTGTGCTTCGCCATGATCACAGAGATTCTCTCACGAAGGGATCATGCGGTCGACGAGCTCAGACGGAAGCTCTTGTCGTACGGGTTCCGGACCGAGGAGATCGAGCCCGCCATCGCCCGCGCCCAAAGCCATCGCTTTGTCGACGACAGCCGCTTTGCCGGCTACTTCATCGAGGAGCGCCTGCGCCGCGGCTGGGGACGCAGGCGCATCGAGGCCGAGCTCGTGAGGAAAGGCGTCGATCTCGAAGCCGTTCCCGGCTACCCCGAGCGGTACTTTTCCGAGGAGGACGACCTCGCCCGTGCGCGTGCGGCCCTTGAGCGCAAAACCGTTCCTTCCGAGCGGGCGTTCGAGAAGCTCGTGAGATTCCTCGTGACACGCGGGTTCTCATACGGTATCGCCTCCGACGCCGTTCGTGACCGTCTTGGGAACCATTGATCTTTTCATTTCGCATCGGCCGCCCCCGTGGCGGGCGCCCGATGCGAAAGCAATCGATCGATGCTTCCCTAGCCGACGTGTGACCGTTGCCGTATTGTGACCTCCGCCGCTCACATATGTATCCTTTCCATACGCCGCCTGCTTGTTTGACATCGCGACTGAGTGAACGTAGGATAAAAAAGTCATTTGTTATGTGATATGCGCTCATCATAGATGAGATTGATATTTGTACTGTCAATGTCGACTTTCATACTGGGTGACTCATCCCTAGCAAATGTCTCGCCGTCCGTGTGACAGCACGGGCGGTGCTTTGTCTGTTGAAGAATGCGTAATGATTAAGGAGAACTGAGCATGGAAGTAGCGATCGGCATTGTATGCCTCCTCATCGGGGCTGCCGTTGCCGCAATCGCCATGCGCAGCGCCAAGAGCGGAAGCCTGCGAGAGGCCGATTCGAAGATCGAGTCGGCTCACGCGGAGGCGGAGCGCTTGATCGGCGATGCCAAGCGTACTGCGGAAACGATGAAGAAAGAGGCCCTGCTCGAGGCCAAGGAAGAGATCATTCAGAACAAGCAGGCGGCCGAGGCCGAGGAGAAGCAGCGCAAGCGCGAGCTTCGTGCCCTCGAGAACCGCGTCATGCAGCGCGAGGAATCCCTCGATCGCCGCAACGACGCGCTCGACAAGCGCGAGCACCAGCTGTCGAGCCAGGCGGGCCAGATTGAGAAGCGTTCCCGTGAGCTCGATCAGCTGGTCGCCAAGCAGACTACGGAGCTCGAGCGCATCTCGGAGCTCACCCGCGAGGACGCCCATCGCGAGCTGCTCGACAAGGTACGCGGCGAAGTGACCCATGAGGCGGCGGCCATCATCCGCGACTCCGAGCAGCAGGTCCGCGCCGAGTGCCACAAGACCGCCCAGGAGATCATCTCCCTGGCCATCCAGCGCTGCGCCGCAGATCACACCGCCGAGGTCACGGTCACCTCGGTGCATATTCCCTCCGACGACCTCAAGGGTCGCATCATCGGTCGCGAGGGTCGCAACATCCGCACGTTCGAGCAGGTGTCCGGCGTCAACCTTGTGATCGACGACACGCCCGAGACGGTCGTGCTGTCGAGCTTCGACCCGGTCCGTCGCGAGACGGCGCGCGTCGCGCTCGAGAACCTGATTGCAGACGGCCGCATTCACCCTGCGCGCATCGAGGAGATGTATCGCAAGACCTCCGATCTCGTCCAGCAGCGCGTGCGTGATGCGGGTGAGCAGGCCGCGTTCGATACCGGCATCCACGATCTGCACCCCGAGCTCGTGAAGACGCTCGGCGCGCTGCGCTACCGCACCTCGTTCGGCCAGAACGTGCTGCAGCATTCCATCGAGGTCTCCGAGCTCTGCGGCATCATGGCTTCCGAGCTCGGCGTCGACGTGCGCGCCGCCAAGCGCGCCGGCCTCCTGCACGATCTGGGCAAGGCGATCGATCACGAGGTCGAGGGCCCGCATGCGGTCATCGGCGCGGATCTCGCCCGCCGCTATGGCGAGAAGCCCGCGATCGTGCACGCCATCGAGGCCCATCACGGCGATGTCGACCCCAACTCGGTGCTCGCGGTCCTTGTTCAGGCCGGCGACGCCATCTCGGCGTCCCGTCCCGGCGCCCGTCGCGAATCCGCTGAAAGCTACATCAAGCGCCTCGAGAAGCTCGAGGAGATCGCCAACTCCCATGCCGGCGTCGAGCGCACCTATGCCATGCAGGCCGGTCGCGAGGTGCACGTCATGGTTCAGCCCGACAAGATCTCCGATGCCCAGGCAACGGTGCTCGCGCATGATATCGCGCATCAGATCGAGGACGAGATGGAGTATCCCGGCCAGGTCCGCGTCGTCGTTATCCGCGAGAGCCGCGCCGTCGATATCGCCAAGTAGCGCCCATGTCTGACGCGAACGAGCTCATTTCGTTTATCGCCTCCATGTCCGGTGAGGGGAACCTGCGCGTCGAGGAGAATCTCGGCGAGGGTTTCGTGAAGCTTCGCGTCTCCGAGGCTGAGCGTCGTCAGGCCAAGCACGACATCCAGCATGTCGAGGACATCGTCATCGAGATGCTTCGCAACGCGCGCGATGCCGGTGCCACGAAAATCTATGTCGCCACAGCTAAAGAGGAGCGTGTCCGCACGCTCCTCTTTCTTGATAACGGCTCCGGCATTCCGTCCGACATGCATGAGCGCATCTTCGACGCACGCGTGACCTCGAAGCTCGAGACGATGAAGATGGACCAGTGGGGCGTCCACGGGCGCGGCATGGCGTTGTTCTCCATTCGCCAGAACGCCGAGTCCGCGCACGTCGTCACCTCCGCTCCCGGCAAGGGCTCGGCGATTCGCGTGGTCGTCGACACCGATAAGCTCTCCGAGCGCGCCGACCAGTCGACATGGCCCTTAGCGGAGAAGGATGACGCGGGGGTTTTCAGCTGCACGCGCGGGCCGCACAACATCATTCGCTCGGCATGCGAGTTCGCCTTGAGCGAGCTGCACGGCTGCGACGTCTTCCTCGGTTCTCCGGCCGAGATCGCGGCGACGCTGTTCTCCCATGCCTCTTCTTCGCTCGATGCCTCGACGCTGCTGTTCGTCGATGACGCCAACCAGCTTCCCGTCATCGATCGTCTGGGGAATGCAGGAGATGCCTCCGACTTCATGCGCGTTGCCAAGGGGATCGGCATCGATGTGTCCGAGCGCACGGCGCACCGCATCCTCGCGGGCACCATCAAGCCTGTCCGCAGCGTCTCCGCGCGCCTGCTTCGCGAGCGGACCAAGGCGGCGCCGAAGCAGGCGGGGCCCGTCGATCTGGCGCGTGACAGACGTGGGCTCAAGATCGCCCACGAGGACCTGAGCCAGTTCTCTCGAGCGGTCGAGCGCGATTTCAACGAGCTCGCGTCCCGGTACTATTTGAATCTCGTCAACGACCCCAAGATCCGGGTGACGCGCGACCGCATCACCATCACGTTCGATATCGGCAAGGAGGAATAGCCGCTCTTGCGCTTGTATCAGGGGGTCCGATACGATAAAGTCTTCATAATGCCTTAATTATGCACTACACGCAGGAGAAATGTAGCATGGAGTTCCTGAAGGTATCGAGCAAGTCGTCGCCCGCGTCGGTTGCCGGCGCCATTGCCGGTATGGTAAAAGACGGCGTGCCCGTCAATATGCAATGCGTCGGAGCTGGCGCGGTGAACCAGGCGATCAAGGCCATCGCGATCGCTCGTGGTTTTCTGATTCCCACCGGGTTCGACATCTCGTGCGCTCCGGTGTTCTCCGATATCCTTATCAACGGTGAATCCCGTACGGCGATCAGGCTCTCGGTGTACGTGCATCGGCTTTCCGCGCAGGCGGGCGACACCTTCGATTTCACAGACGACAATCTTCGAGTCGGGTAGGGTATGCAATCCTCTGTTCTTTCCGGTAAAACCTATTTCATCCGTACGTTCGGCTGCCAAATGAATATGCACGATTCGGAGCGCGTGAGCGGTCTTCTGGATTCGTGCGGTTGCCTTGAGGTGGCTGAGCCCGCCGAGGCGGACATCGTCATCTTCATGACGTGCTGCGTGCGCGAGGCGGCAGACACCCGTCTGTACGGTCAGTGCTCTTCCTGCAAGAGCCTTCCCGCGCCTCCGGGCGGCAAGCGCGTGATCGCGGTCGGCGGCTGCATCGCGCAGCGCGACGGTGCCGGCTTGTTGACGAATCTCGATAACGTGGACGTCATCTTCGGCACGGCGTCCATCGCCCATGTCGCAGAACTGCTTGAGCAGGCGTTTGTTGAGGGCGGCCACCACATCCGCTGCGAAGAGAAGGACTCCGGCGCCGCGACGGACATGCCGTGGCACCGCGCTGAGAACTATCGCGCCTGGGTTCCCATCATGACGGGCTGCAACAACTTCTGCAGCTACTGCATCGTCCCCTATGTTCGCGGACGCGAGAAGAGCCGCTCGTTCGAGAAGATTGTCGACGAGGTCACGGGGCTCGTCCGCATCGGCGTGCGCGAGATCACGCTGCTCGGTCAGAACGTGAACTCCTATGGGCGAGACCTGTTCGGGACTCCTCGTTTTGCGGAGCTGCTGCGCGCGGTGGGCGATACCGGTATCGAGCGCATCTTCTTCACGTCGTCCCATCCGAAAGACCTTCTGCCCGAGACCATCGATGCCATGGCGGAGGTTCCCGCGGTGATGCCGCAGCTGCATCTGGCGGTCCAGTCCGGTTCCTCCCGCATCCTCAAGTTGATGAACCGCCGCTATACCCGTGAGCAGTACCTCGCGCTCATCGACCAGGTTCGGGAGCGGATACCCGACATCGCGCTTTCCACGGATATCATCGTCGGTTTCCCGGGTGAGACCGAGGAGGACTTCGAGCAGACGCTGTCGTTGGCGGAGCAGGTGGGATACGCGCATGCGTTCACGTTCATCTACTCTAAGCGAGCGGGCACGCCGGCGGCGACCATCGAGGACCCCACGCCGCGCGATGTCATCCTCGAGCGCTTCAACCGTCTCGTGAAGGTCATCGAGGACGGCGCGTACGCCTACAACCAGCACGATCTCCATACGGTTGTGCCCATGCTCGTCGAGGGCACCTCGAAAAAGGATGCGACCAGGCTTCTGGGCAAGAGCCCCAAGAATCAGACGGTTCACGCTCCGATTCCCGAGGGGTACACGGTGGACGAGCTTATCGGCAAGATCGTCGACGTCGACGTCGATCGAGCGCGCACCTGGTATCTGTCTGGAACGGTGGTCGGATCTCCGCGATGAGTGACGGCAGGGGAGAGACGCAGGTAAAACCGGTCATCGCAATAGTCGGTCCCACGGCGTCCGGCAAAAGCGCGGTGGCCGACGAGGTTGCCGTCCGGCTCGATACGGAAGTCATTTCCGCGGATGCCATGCAGGTGTATCGGGGCATGGATATCGGTACGGCTAAAACGCCGGTGGCCGAGCGCCGGGTCCCGCTGCTGCTCGTCGATATCGTCGACCCCTGCGAGGCCTACTCGGCAGCGCTGTACCAGATCGATGCACGCCGCGAGATAGACCGATTGCTCGGTTGCGGCAAAGCGCCCATTTTGTGCGGCGGGACGGGTCTCTATGTCCGAGCCGCCCTCGATGAGATGGACTTCCCGAGCGGCGATGTCGAGAGCTCGTCCCGCATGCGGTATCAGGCCATGGCCGCGGAGCTGGGCGATGAGGGGATCCACGCCGTGCTTTCCGAGCGCGACCCGCGCAGTGCCGCCTTGATCCATCCCCATAACGTACGCCGGACGATCCGTGCCCTCGAGATGCTTGACGAGGGGGTGTCGTATGCCGATCAGAGCTCGGGATTCTCTTGCCCCCGCGCTCGGTACGAAAGCATGCAGTTCGCGTTGACCATGGATCGGCAGCGGCTGTACGCCCGCATCGACGAACGCGTGGACCAGATGGTGCGCGCAGGCCTTGTCGATGAGGTTCGCGAACTCGTGGCGCACGGTGCTGCGGACGCATTGACCTCGCGGCAGGCGATCGGGTACAAGGAGATTATCGACGCCCTCGAGCATCGTTGCACGATGTCCGAGGCGATAGATACCATCAAGATGCGCTCACGTCGCTATGCCAAGCGCCAGCTTTCCTGGTTCAGGCGCGATGGGCGCATCGTTTGGCTTGATATGGACGAGATGGGCGTCGAGCAGGCCGCTCAACGCATCATCGAAGAATACGAGAGAGGCTGAGTTTGGCTCGATTCACCTTCCTTTCGACCTCGATTGAACCTGAACGCGCGCTGCTCGTTGGCGTCGAGTGGCGCACGAATGCCTGGCCGGTCGAACGCTCCCTTGACGAGCTGGAGCGGCTTGCGGGCACGGCGGGCGCCGAGGTGGTGGGCAGGTTGACTCAGCGCCTCGAGCGGCCGGTGCCGAAGTCGTTCATCGGATCGGGTAAGGTGCAGGAGCTCAAAGACCTTGTCTCACGGCTCGATGTCGATGTCGTCATCTTCGATGACGATCTCACTCCGGCGCAGCAGTCTCACCTGGAGAAGACCATCGGTGAGCCGACGAAGATCATCGATCGCACGGCGCTCATCCTCGATATCTTCGGCTTGCACGCCAAGACGCGTGAGGGGCGGCTGCAGGTCCAGCTCGCACAGCTCCAATATCTGCTGCCGCGCCTGCGCGGCATGTGGTCGCATCTGGCGAAGGAGCAGACGCGCGGCGGCATCGGAAGCAGGTTCGGTCAGGGCGAGAGCCAGCTTGAGGTCGACAGGCGATTGATCCGCAATCGCATCTCAGCGTTGCGCCGCGAGCTCAAGGAGCTTGAGAAGCGGCGAGAGGTCCAATCCAAGCATCGCGTCAAGTCCGATGCGTTCCGCGTGGCGCTTGCAGGCTATACGAATGCCGGCAAGTCGACGCTTTTGAATACGCTGACGGGTGCGGGGGTGCTTTCGGAGGACAAGCTGTTCGCAACGCTCGATCCCACCACGCGCTCCTACGTGCTCCCGGGCGGTCGCTCCATCACGATCACCGATACGGTGGGCTTCATCCAGAAGCTCCCCCATGGGCTGGTGGAGGCGTTCAAATCGACGCTTTCCGAGGTGCGCGGGGCGGATCTTATCCTCAAGGTGGTCGATGTCGCCGATGAGGATCGCGAGCGCCATCTTGAAGCCGTCGATCGCGTCTTGGAGGAAATCGGAGCAGGAGAGCGGCCCTCGCTTACGGTCTACAACAAGGCCGATCTGCTCGACGCCCACGAGCTCGAGACCCTGCGCGTCCGAATGCCGCAAGCGGTCTTCTTCTCCGCTCGGACCGCACTGGGGCTTGAGCAGCTTCTTGACAGGCTTGCTGCCGAGGCCGCGGCATCCGACCGCCTGATCAGCGCCGAGGTCCCGTATCGGGAGGGGTCGCTCATGAAGGTCGTGCGCGAGCAGGGCCAGGTGCTATCCGAGGAGTACCTGGAAGACCGCATGCGGATCGTTGCGAAGGTTCCCGAGCGCATAGCCGCCAGGCTGCAACGCTACGCCGTCGAATAAGACGGTCGATGCAGCGTCATCGGCAGACAAGCTCGAAGATGACGATGAGAAGCGGCTGATGGATGAGGTAGATCGGCAGGCTCAGCTTTCCAATCCTCGAAAGCGCGGGGGCGGCATCGACGTACATCCATGCCGGATAGCCCTCGGGGCGAATTCGCGAGAAGAGCTGCGAGGCGTAGGCTCCCGCGAGGTACATGAACGTGAACGGGACGATGGGGTAGTAGTCTCCCGATGTGAAACCCGCAGCCGGGAATCCGAGCCATGCGAGGCCCTCTACCTGATAGAGACGGTGGGGGACATCGAGGGTCAGCAGGAACAGGATGAAGGCGGAGATACAGGATATGGCTGGGTGCAGGCGCTTGAGCAGGGGATCGAGCACAGCGTAGATCGCGGTGCTCGCGGCCATGCAGAACAGGATGCCGAACGATACGGGCGTGTCGAGGGCTGCGACCGTGGTTGCCGCCCATACGACCAGCGCGGCAGAACCGTAGACCGCGGCTCGCTTGAGATTGTTGCGCGAGCAGGAGGTCATCCAGCCGGCGAGCGCAAGGAAGACCCAGCTGATGGAGGCGCGCCAGATGTCCTGGAACAGCGTGCCCTGGAACCAGGGCATGTCGAAGCCGTAGATATAGGCGGCATCGTACGCCGCATGGAACAGCACCATCGAGATGATGGTGAATCCCCTGAGCATATCGAAAAATGCGATACGCCTTCTCTGAGTTGCCTGGTTGCTACCCATGTGCTTTCGCAGACGGTCTAGAAGCGACGCATCAGCGCCACGACCTTGCCCAAGATGGTGGGATTAGTGGCGTAGATGGGTTCCATGGCATCGTTTTCCGGCTGCAGGCGCACCCGTCCCTGCTCCTTGTAGAACGTCTTGACGGTCGCCTCGCCATCGATCATCGCCACGACGATCTCGCCGTTCATGGCGCTCTTCTGCTCGCGGACCACGATGTAATCGCCGTTGTAGATGCCGACGTTGATCATGGAGTTGCCGTGCACCTCAAGGATGAAGGAGCTTGAATCCGTCGCTATCTCGGTCGGCAGGGTGAAAGTGTCCTCGACGTTTTGCTCGGCCAGGATGGGCAGGCCGGCCGCAACGCGCCCGATAAGCGGAAGCGAGATGGTCCCGCGGTCGGGAACCTCCTTGACCTCGGCGAGTGCGCTCGCCGACCCGTCCTGGTTGAAGACCTCGAGCGCACGGGGCTTCGTCTTGTCGCGCTTAATGAGCCCGCGTTCCTCGAGAGCCGAGAGATGGGCGTGGACCGTGGAAGGAGAGGACAGGCCGACGGCCGCCGCCATCTCGCGCACACTGGGGGGATAACCCTTCTCCTGCTGATAGGCGCGTATGAAGTCGTAGATCTGCTGTTGGCGCTTCGTGATTTTGCGTGCCATGTCCCTCTCCAATCAAAACCCAAACAAATGTTCCCATTTTTCTTGACAAGAACAACTGTTCGAACATAATAATATACGAACACTCGTTCTTGCGCCAGCAAAATATGTCCGCGCGAGAAGGTATACCTACTATCGTCAGTCAGACGAGAGGAGATATCGATGAGCACCAGTATGTACACCGACGGAAACCTTGCCTTGGTCCTTGATACGCCCCGTGCCGGCTTTTCCGTTGTCGATGGCTATAAGCGCACCTATGATTCGCGCGACCAGGCTCAGGAGTGCGCCGTTGCCTCCGCACTGGCCCCGAAGACCCTGATGATCGTTTTCGCGCTGGCCGCCATCATGGTCGCCTGCCTGTTCGGCACGCTCATCGCCGGACAGCGCGCCTACGATACGGGCCTTGCGTCCCAGCAGCGCGCCGAGCTCGTCGTTGGTTCCGGGGACACGCTGTGGAGCATCGCTTCCGAGCACGCTATCGAGGGGCTGAGTACCCAAGACACCGTATCGGTCCTGCGTGAATGGAACGACCTTTCCACAAGCTCGCTGACTCCGGGCACGACGTTGGTTGTTCCCGCATAATGATCGCAAGGGGGCCTTCATGGCCCCCTTGCTGTTTTCCGGGAGGTCTTCTGGCCGGCGATGCGCCTGCGACTGGGGATTCGATGTGTCCCGTTTGTCCGTGGTAGACTTGTTCGTATCGTCAGTTTGGAGACGGAGGAGGTCGCATGCGTTGCCCAAAGTGCGGCTTTGACGATACCCGTGTAGTCGATTCTCGTACCCAAGAGGCCACGAACGCCATCAAGCGTCGCCGCGAATGTCGGAAATGCGGATATCGGTTCACCACGTTCGAACGGTGCGAAGATCCCATCGAGGTGCTCAAGAGCGACGGATCGATTCAACCTTTTGATCGCAACAAGCTGCTGGTCGGCCTCATGCGTGCGACCTCCAAACGAGATATCGATCTTTCGGCGCTCAACGGCATCATCGATGACATCGAGCGCGAGCTTCGCGGCCGCACCCTGACCGCTGTCAGCTCTCACGAGCTCGGCGACATGGTTCTCAAGCGCCTGCAGAAGATCGACAAGGTCGCCTACATCAGATTCGCGTCGGTGTACCGCGACTTCCAGGACGTTGACGAGTTCATTGAAGAGCTAGATAAAATTAGGTGATGACATGGCAGAGCTAAACGTTTCAATCAAGCGACTTGACCCCGAGGTCGAGCTTCCCACATATGCATATGAGGGCGATGCGGGCTTGGATCTTCGCGCGAACGAGAGCGTCGAGATCCCGCCTCATGAGCGCGTGCTCATCTCCACGGGTATCGCGATCGCGCTTCCTGACGGCTACGCCGGTTTCGTTCAGCCTCGAAGTGGCATGGCGCTCAAGCGCGGCCTCTCGATCGCGAACACCCCAGGCCTCATCGATGCCCATTATCGTGGCGAGATCAAGGTTATCGCGGTGAATCTCGATCCCCGTGAGACGATTCGCATCGAGCGCGGTGAGCGCATCGCGCAGCTGGTTATCCAGCAGGTTCCCGTCGTTCATCTTGTTGAGGTCGACGAGCTCGATGAGACCGATCGCGGTGCAGGCGGGTTCGGGTCGAGCGGCTCTCACTAGATGGGCCTCGACTTGGTTTGGAAACGGACGCATGCGTGCGTCCGTTTTTTTGTTACCCGGTGAAGGCTAATGAACGCTAACGGATGTGGGCGGGTTTGTCTCCGATGTAGAATTCGGCGAAATGGCGCTCGCGGCGCTTGGGCTTTCCGACGAGCTTCATCGTCTCGCGCACGATGTCTTCGGCCGCATGGGGATGGCAGAGCGCGTCTGCGTTGATGAGGAGCGCCCTGAGCGCGCTCGGATTGTCGTTCAGGTGCTTCAGGGTCGTGATGAGCTCTCGTGCCGTAGTCACGTGCATGCAGGCGCCAAAGCCGGTGAGCATGGTCGTGTTCGCCTTCTCCTGGCCGTATGATTTCCCGAGGAGCAGCATCGGCAGGTGCGCACAGAGGCATTCGGTGACAGCGAGACCGCCCGACTTGAGAATGGCGAGGTCGGACGTGTGCATCAGCGTCGCCATGTCCTCGACGTAGTCCATGACGGTCACGTTCTCGAGCCCCATGGCCGAAAAGATCGTTTTGAGACGATTGGAGTATTCGGTGTCGCGGCCGGGCAGAAAGACGAAGTGCATGTCTTCGAAGCTGCGCAGGAAGGGGAGCGTCTGCTCCATGGATGCGCGGAAGCGAACGTAGGGCTGCGGCAGGCTCGCTCCCGCCATGACCAAGACGATCTTCTTGTCTTTGGGCAATCCAAACTTCTCGCGGTCCTCAACGGGGTCGGAATCTATATCGAAACCGCCGCGCACGGGGATGCCTGTGATGGCGATGCGGGATTCCTCGACTTTGCGGGGACGCAGGGTTTCAGCCATGAACTCGGTGGCCACGCAGAACAGATCGGTCTCCTTGTGGGGCCACCAGCCCTCGATCTCATAATCGGTGGGAATGCAGACGATTGGGTATTCCACACCGGTGATCATGCGGGCGCCGACGGCGACGTTCGCCGCGGTGATATGCGTCGCGATGATCGCGAGCGGTCGCTTGTCGAGAACATATTCATTGAAGGCAGGGAACATGACGCGCGACCATCCGGTGCCGCCGCCCCACAGGAGGCGTCCGGTCAGGGTGTAGCGCCAGGTGATATCGTAGATGGGGCGCGTCGCTCCCGTGAATGCGGCGGCGGTCTTGTTACCGTCAAACTTGATACGGCCGAAGTCGAGGATGTCGATAACATCGACGAGGACGTCATCGGGGATGCCGTCCGTGCCGCGCATGCGCTCGATGGCCTGCGCGACCGCATGCGCGGCCGCCCGGTGTCCCGAGCCGACCGAGGCGTGCATGATGGTGATCACGGGCTTGGCGGGGGATGCCGCCATGGCGATCTGAGCGTCGGAAGGGGTCGGGGCTGCGTTTGGTGTATCGGATATATGTTGCGATGACATGCAGCCTCCTTTGCGAACTCCGTCCTATTGTACGCTGTGCAGGCGGATGCGACCACGTTTGCTGCCGGTATGGTTGATAGACAATACCTTGTATCATGTTTGTACATAAAAACTTGGGGTATGAGGAGACCGAGTGACCGTTGAAGGAGGATTTCATGGATTCTGCTCGTGAATTTGATGCCATCGTCATCGGCGGAGGCCCTGCGGGAAGCGCTGCGGGACTCTATGCCGCGCGCGCTAGCCTGCAGGTGCTCGTGATCGAGCAGGGTATGCCGGGCGGGCAGATCGCGACGACGGATATCGTCGACAACTATCCGGGCATCCCGAACATCACTGGCGCTGAGCTCGGGCAGAAGATGCTCGACCATGCGGAGTCGGCGGGTGTCGAAGTCGCCTATGCGATGGTGCTCGCCGTGGATCGCAGCGAGGACGGCATCTTCACCGTCAAGACCGATTCCGAGACGTATGCCGCACCGGTTCTGATTATGGCCACCGGGGCGGTCCCGCGTACCGCCGGGTTCACGGGTGAGGATACGTTCCGCGGTCGCGGAGTCTCATACTGCGCAACGTGCGACGGCATGTTCTACCGTAACAAGAAGGTGTTCGTTGTCGGTGGCGGCAATTCCGCGTGCGAGGAGGGCCTGTATCTCGCGCATATCGCGGACGAGGTCGTGATGGTCCTGCGCCGTGACGAGTTCCGCGCGCCTCAGGGACGGGTCGACAAGCTGTTGGCCTGCGACAACGTTTCCGTTAAGTATTCGACTTCGATAGATTCCGTCGAAGGCGGGCACCTGATCTCCCGAATCGCGTTCAGGGACAACGTGTCGGGTGAGACCTATGTCGAAGAGTATCCCGAGGGCTCGGTCGGCATCTTCGTGTTCGCGGGAAACGACCCGGTAGTCGATCTGGTGCGTCCTATGGTCGAGATCGCGCAAGACGGCGGTGTCGTCACCGATGAGACCATGGCGACCAAGACGCCCGGGTTGTACTGTGCCGGCGATATGCGCTCGAAGAAGCTTCGTCAGGTCGTGACCGCGGCGGCAGATGGAGCCATCGCCGGGTCGGCGGCCTATGCGTACGTTCGGGAGCTTCGGGGTTAGGTTCACCCGGCGCCGTGATGGTCTGGTTGGTTTCTGCGGCCTGATGACTGTGCGGACTCGACGCATGGTTGGCCAGGCTGCAGGGCTTTTCCGCGCCCGACTCCCCTTGTTCGGTATGAACTTCTGATAATACATGTTATGTCAAGTAGATAGGAACTGAAAGAGGCACCGTGTATCCCCCTTCGGATGCGCGGTGCCTACCATTGCATGGGCTTATGCCCACTCGTAGCCGATGATCAGACCGGATTCCTCTGCGTAATACGAGCACAGCCCGCCGCACGGAAGAATCTTGACCTCAGCCTGGGGCCAAGACTCCTGGATTGCGTTCTTCAGCTCGAGCGCGGCGCGCTCGTTGTCCACGTGATCGATGTAGACCAGACCGCCGTGGAAGCCGTCTTGCGCCATGCACTCGACGGTCTTGCGGTACGTCTTCTTCTCGCCGCGTGTCGGACCTACGATCTTGATCGTGCCCTCGGCGCTCGCGGTCCCGAGCATGCGTATGTTGAGCTTGCTTGCAATCGATCCCGCGAGACGCGGCATGCGGCCGCTTTTGACGAGGTTGTCGTAGCTTGACAGCGAAAAGAGCACGGTTGAGTACGCATCAAGGCGCTCGAGATACTCGACGACCTCCTCGAATGTCGGCGTGTGATGGCTCAGGTACCGATCGAGCAGATCGACGATGAGCTCCATCTTGCCGCCGGTGGCACGCGAGTTGAGGATGTAGATGTTCTTGCCCGAGATGATGCCCGCATGCTCGCGCGTGTACTCGTCGAGCACGATGTTGCGCGCCGTCGAGGCCGCCTCGTAGCTGCCGGAAAGGTTTGCCGAGATCGTGATGGCGATGACATTGTCGGCACGGCGGAACTCTTCGGCCCACACACCGACGCTTGGGCAGGAACTGGATGACGACTCGTTGGATTCGGCAACCTTGCGGTTGAGTTCGGATACATCGAGCTGTTCGTCATCGACGAACTCCTCTCCGCCGACATGGATGGTCAGCGGAACGGACGTGAACGTGGTATCAGGAGCCGATGGCTTCCAGCCCCTGAGGTTGCAACTCGAGTCAGCGACGATCGCCCAAGTCATGAGACATCCTTTCGATAGCTCCTGCCCCTCCAGTATAGGGCACTCCCCTCCTAATAGTTTTGAAAACTAGGTTGTTTGGTCGTAAAGACCATGTGAGTCGCTATACTTCTAGAAAACAGCAAGATTGGGGGCGCTCTATGGAGCAGCACGTCACGATCATTCCCATGTTAGACTCGTGTGAGCGCATCACGCAGCAGGATGTGTCGCCGACGGTTCTCCCCGATGCGTTTTTGACGTCTGACGTCGCATGCGCTGCAAAGCATTTCCATATGCCCCGCTACGATGAGCTTCCCAACGTCGAGTTGTATCGCGACCAGGTCATCGAGTACATCGAGCAGGTGCTCGCCCCCCTCTCGGGCTGTTCCGACGGTCCCTGGCTCACGCCTTCTATGGTCAACAACTATGTGAAGCAGCGGCTCGTTCCCGCCCCGGTCAAAAAGCTGTACGGGCGCGAGCAGATCGCCCGCCTGCTTACGATCTGCATCTTCAAGCAGTTTCTGCCGATCGATGCCATCGCTCGCCTGTTCCGCATCCAGAAGGTCACCTATCCGATCGATGTCGCGTTCGACTACGTGTCCGCGGAGATCAACAACGCGGTGGATAGCGCGTTTTCACGTCAAGACGGCATGCGCAGGGATACGGCGTCCCTCGTGACGCGCGAGTCGCTGCTGGTGCGCAGCGCTGCCGCGGCCTTCGCGTCGAAGGTGTTTCTGATGAGCTATCTGACTTTTGCGGGGTATGAGGGCTAAAAAGCAGGCCCCGAGGACGCGATGGTCTTCGGGGCCAAAAACGGGCTTTATGCTCGGGGCTTTCTCGTGGTGCGCTGCTGAGGCAGCGGCTTGACGCCCGTGGAGCTCGCCTGCGTCGAGACCGATTCGGCCTGCTTGGCGGCTTCTGCGCGCGTGATCTCGTCGTCGATGGAGTCGAGGTCTGCGTCCTCGACCACAGCGTTCAGCGACTCGAACACGCGGTTCTTGAGCAGCGCGGTGTGCACGCCGTCGGTCAGGTCGTGCAGCTTGTTGAACGCTCGCTCGAGCTTCTTGTTGCGCTCGTCGTCGGAGTCGTCCGAGCTGATCATGCTGATGAGCACCTGCTCGAACATCGAGGACTCGCGGTTAGCGGACACCACGTACTGGCGAAGGTTGCGCGGCTCGATATGGAACCTGTTGAGCTCGGAGCACAGGCGGATGATCTTGAAGTCGCGACCGTCGACGAGCTCGCGGTTCTGCGGGCTGCGGATGAGTCGGATCAGGTCGTTGTCGGCAAGCGCCCGGATGAAGGAGATCTCGACTCCGAGGAGGTCGGGGATGTCCTCGATCGGGTGGAGCTTCTGCTGGGTCTCACGAGGCTCCGACTTCATGGGAAGATCGGACAGCAGGCCGACCTCATAGGCAAGCGTCGAGAGGTCGGTGGCGCTGTCCAGCTTCTGCTTGATGACGTTCAGCGGCATGTAGCGGGTCTTCTGGAGATGCAAGATGACCTCCAGACGGTCGACATCCTCTTTGGAGTACTGGCGATAGCCCTTGGGTGTACGGTGCGGCGTGATGAGCCCCTCGTCCTCCAAGAAGCGAATCTTGGAATTCGAAAGGTCGGGATACGCGCCACGAAGATAGTTGACGACCTGGCCGATGCTGAGGTAACTGCGCTCAGCCACCGCTACTCACCGGTTTCGATGCGCTCCGTCTGGCTTTCATGGTAGATCAGCGTGAACGTGCCGATCTGAACCGAGGAGCCGTCATGAAGCGGCGCGGAGTTGACGATGGCACCATCGACCCAAGTGCCGTTGAGCGAACCGAGGTCCTCGATCAGGACGCCGGCGGCATTGCGGATGATCTTGGCGTGGGCGCGCGATACGGTCATGTCGTTCAGGAAGATGCCGTTGGACGGGTCGCGACCGATGGTGGTCTCTGCACCCTCGAGCTCGAAGGTGTTGCCCGTCTGAGGCCCCTTGATGATCGTGAGAACCGGCGTGTTGGCCTGCACGTTCTTCATGAGGTCGGGCACGGTCGCATCATCGACAGGCATACGGAAGACGCAGGTCGAATCTCCGGATTGGTCGAGACCAAACGGAGTGCGCATCATATCAGACATAGTTTCTCCCTACGTCATCGAGTAAACGGTCAATACTTTTCCTATTCTACCCCACCGGAGCCGTGCGCGACCTCAGCGCCATACGGTTCATCGGAGTCATCAATCTCGGGGTTCAGGAAATCGATGTCCTCTTCCTCGGGGTGCTGCAGCGCGTGCCTGATCGCGAACGCGCCCTTGATGGTGTACAGGACGGCGGTTATCAGCGAGAACACGCAGCCGGCGTAGACGAAGAAGATGCCGAGCGGCACGGGCTGTCCATTCAGACCGGGGAGCGCGCTGACCGACGCATCGAACAGTTGAGGTCCCTCGACTACGGGCAGGCCGAGCAACATGAGGGAAAAACCGCTCATGAGCAGCGCGGTTGCGATCTTGCCGGTGTAGACCACGTCGATGGGGCGACGATGGTAGCGGTGGACGATGAGGTTTCCGCCCGCGAGGTACACGTCGCGCCCGATGATGAGGATGCAGACCCAGATGGGAAGCTCTCCCCTGCCAACAAGGCCCAAGACGCCCGTGAACAGCAAGGCGCGGTCGACCACGGGGTCCATCATCTTGCCGAGCCAGCTGACCGTCTTGGTCATGCGGGCGATCTGCCCGTCCAGCCAGTCGGTCGAGGCGGCGATGGCATAGATGATGAGGGCGATGTAGCGGTTCTCGTTCGTGATGAACAGGTACAGGAAAACGAAGGTGAGGACCAGGCGCGTGAAGGTGATGAAGTTGGAGATCGTGAAGATCTTATTCGAAGGGTAGTCGGATGTTCCGATGAGCTCCTTCTTGATCTTTTTCTTGAGGCTCACGTCTCTCCCCCGTCATGGTACTCCTGCACTCAACTAGAGGAATGATACCCGAACCGCCTTTGTCTAACAGAAGAACATGCAAAAGGCTCATAGACCCACGGGTTTGCGGTCTTTTCCCTGCATGATGGGACGCGGTCTCGCGAGAGTTCCGAAGGGGCTTCGGTATAGGCTGCAAACGGTCATATCCTCTAGATCAAAACTTTTTTGAAAAAGGTACTTGCATTGAACCGAAGAAGTGAGTAAAGTACTCTTTGCTGTCAGCGAGACAGCGCATTGCTTCGGGACGTGGCGCAGCTTGGTAGCGCACTTGACTGGGGGTCAAGGGGTCGCTGGTTCGAATCCAGTCGTCCCGACCAGAAGCTTCAAGGCCAGGGTTTTCACTCTGGCCTTTTCTTTTGCGAAATCATTTTACAGAGTAATACGCCAGTTTACGGCATGTCGGGAAGGCGGGTATCCGGGCGCCTTGACGGCGCGCAGGCCCCGCCTCCCCGATAGGAACGTTACCCTTCGGCGAAGATGCCTGCGTTGACGGCGGCGACCATCACCTTGGCCATCTCGGCGCGGGTCATCTCGCGGGCCGCCTGGAGTTCGCGACCCCCCTCAGTCTCCACCCCGTCGATGACGCCGTTGTCGACCGCCCAGGCCACGGCTGTGCGCGCCCATGCGGAGATTCCGTCGGCATCGGGGAACTCGTTGAGGCTCTCGGTCGACTGGGCGTCGAGGTCGGCGCCCACGGCCTTGGCGAGCACCGAGCAGAACTGCTCGCGCGTGAGCGCGTCGCCCACGCCGAACGTGTCGGATGCGCTGTATCCCTCCATGACATCGTTGGCCACCGCCCAGTTGACCGCGTCGGCGTACCAGGCGCCCTGGTCGACGTCGACATGCGCAGTTGCGGCCGCGTCCGTGTCGTCTTCGCCCAGAAGGTTCCACATGACCTGTGCCGCCTGCTCGCGGGCGAGCGTGTCGTTCGGGCCGAACGTGCCATCCCCATAGCCGCCCATGAGTCCGAGGTCCGCAGCGCGCTCGACACAGGCGCTGTACCACTCGTCAGCGGGCACGTCTGTGAAGATGTGGTCTAATGGGTCGGCGTAGGCCTTGATCGAGAAGTTGTCGTAGGCGAGCGCGTCGCTCATCGGAAGGTAGTCGCTTGCGAGCTTATCGACCAGGTCGGACCATGCACCGTCGGTGTACAGGTAGCTTTCGCCTTCGTTGACGACCGAGCGGAAGAAGATGGGCACCTGCGTCTGGATGACCGATTCGACGTTATCGGCGATGGCCTGCTCCTGAGAAGCCAGGTACTCGGAGACCTCAGCATCCGTCGCCTCCGGATGCGTCTCGAGGTATTCGGAGCGCATGGTCTCGATAACCTGGTCTTTGATGGCGTGCGTCTGATCCTCGACGATGCGCAGCTCGTTAAGCTCGAGGTCGCGAAGCTGTCTGCCCGGCGAGCCCTGGAACAGGATGCCATACGTGTCGTCGGCAAGCCGCATCGTAACGACCACCGAGAAGCGGTCACCTTTGGCGAAGCCCATCTTCCCACGGTCCTGAGCAGGGATCATCTCCAGATGGTAGCCGCCGTACTCGTAGCTCGCCTCGAAGCGGGTGAGCAGCTCGCCGTCCGTCGGATCGGTGGCGCCGTCGGCCAAGCGGTAGACCTCGTAGGTCACCGTCGTGCCAGGTTGCGCCGTCTCGCAGGACAGGCTTGTGAGCCTTTGGCCGTCCTCCGCCGTGAAAACGTTTGCCGTGTGGGCGATATCCTCGTACATATCATTGAGGGATATATTCGTTGGCATGTAGTCGTATTGGTTGACGATGTAGGTGCCGTTCTTGTCGGTCTCCCGGCCATCCACATCGTAGTCGAACGCCTCGATAACTGAGATGCTCTGGTCGTAGTAGGACAGATAGAAATAGCCGTCGTCGCCGAAGTTGGATTTGTTGGGGAACTCGTTGCTTTCGGCACCCCAGCTATTCTTCACGATCCAGGCGCCGTCTGCCGGCGGCTGGTGCTCGGCATTGAAGTTCTCCTTGGAATAGCCGTCGTCCCAGCCCACGATGGTCACGGCGTGGTTTGTCATGGCCGGGTGGTAGGTGTAGTGCGCCCACGTTTCGGTGTTGATGTAGGCGTCCTCGGAGACCTCGCCGGGCTTGGACGCGTCGGCGCAGAACGAGATCGAGACGGCGCGTCCTTCAAAGATCTGCTCTTTGATGGCGGCCGTCGCGTTCTCGTCGTACATATAGGCGTCGTTCTCGTCGAACGTTGCGGGCGAGGGCAGGATGAACGACTCCTCGAGAGCGGCGGACGATCCTGCGCGCAGGGCTTCGTCAAGCGTCCAGGTGCCTGCCGGCGACCAGAACATGTCATCATAGACGATGCCCTCGTCGTTCCTGTAGGGAGCCATCCATTCTTCGACGGGCCCGATGCCACTGGAGAATAGCGAGGTCGCATAGGCGACGTAGCCACCGTAGTTGTAAACCGCGTTCTCAAGCGAGTATCCCAGGGTCTGCTCGGCAAACTCCGGGTTGGGAACGTCGTCGGTCTCGGTCAGCGCGTTGTATCCGCCCTCCCCACCCTGGCCATCGTAGCTCTCATCTGTCGCGTCATCATCCGGTAGATGGGTGGCCATGAAGTAGGCAAGGTGGCGCTCGGAGAAGTCGAGGCCGGTGTCCGCATAGGTGGTTCCCAGCTCGGAGAGCAGGCTCGTCTCGGAGGCGGCGATGGCGGCGAATCCCCAGCAGGTGCCCCAGGGGTTCTGGAGCTTGACCGGCGTCACCACGCCGCGGTCGCGCAGGTCGAACGTGTCGGGCAGGACCTCGGATGCCGTCTGAAGGCGGATGGTCGAGTTTTCGGAGGTGAAGTTGTACGCCTCGTGGGCTTTCGCGTAGCCGAGGTCGTCTGTGTCGAGCGCGCGTGCCGGCGCCGCCATGGCGCCCAGCGCTGTCGTCGCGATGCCGAGCGCGAGCGCGCCGCGTACGATCAGGCCCGTTGTTTGGTTGCGCCATGCGCCGTTCAAATGCAGCATTTGCGATTCCTTTCCTGGCTCCCCTGCCGGCCATCCCGCATCCGGCATGTATGTCGATTAGTATCCCATGGCGCGTGGCGGGCGCCATAAGACGGCCGAATGGATGCAGGAAATAGAGAATGAACGGGATGGGGAATTCGGCAAACGGTACCGCGCAGTTGTGATGGTGCTCCTGCCGGGATCGGAAGGACATATCGCAGCGGGTTGGTGGACTCTCTTTGAATCTAGCACTGCTTAGGGGTGAGTCGTAGCGCAACAACGATGAGGATATTGCGCGGCTTGTTCGTGCAAGGGCGTGGCCATCACGAGCTAT
Source organism: Collinsella ihumii (assembly GCF_030385545.1). Taxonomy (NCBI): domain Bacteria; kingdom Bacillati; phylum Actinomycetota; class Coriobacteriia; order Coriobacteriales; family Coriobacteriaceae; genus Collinsella; species Collinsella ihumii. Next base: position 94,921 of record NZ_JAUEIQ010000009.1, read on the forward strand.
TTGGAGTCATATCGACATCAGATGGGCTTGCTTTTGGGTATTTCGTGCAGAACGAGCCGAGAATCGGTGCGAGGATGTCGCTAAGGCGCCGGCAGGAAAAGAAAAAAGGACTTTTGGGTACATATTTGAGCGTACGCCAAGTAGACCTGTATTGGAACAATGTACAACATACTGGTGTATACGTAATAAGTTATTGAGAAGACGGTATGCTGGGCTGGCTCAGTATGATGTACCCATAAGTCCGATTTCTGTTGATGTAATAGAGTAAAATACAAACAAATAAATACTATATACAAATATTAGGGTATAGTGCCGAGGATTCCGGCACTATACCCGATTTCATGCTAAGAAACCCTTCAAATCAGGCGTCCAAACCGCATGCGTTGAGCAGGATCTTCCGAGCGAGGTCGTCTTTGCTCATGCAAGGCAGCTCCTCGATCGTTCCCCTTGTGATCCACCAGGCTTTGTTCGTGTCGGTGCCGAAGCCTGAGTCCGCACGGCTGACGTCGTTGGCGACGATTGCGTCGCAGTCCTTGCGGGCGAGCTTGTCTTGGGCATAGGCGACGACGTTGTCCGTCTCCGCGGCAAAGCCGATAACGATGCGCTCCCCCTTGTTCGCCGCAAGCGTGGCGAGGATGTCTTCCGTCTCGGTCAGCTCGACGACGTCGAGCCGTTCGTATGCCTTCTTGAGCTTGTGGTCGGCGGGATGGACCGGGGTGTAGTCGGCGACAGCTGCAGCGCAGATCGCGATATCGGCATCCTCGAAGGCGCACCGGGCCGCCTCGAGCATCTGCGCGGCGCTCTCTACGCGCACGGTGGGAACCGACGCCGGAACGGCGGCAGTTGCGGGGCCGAGCACCAGGGTCACCTCAGCACCCAGATTCACCGCGGCGCGCGCCAGGGCCACACCCATCTTGCCGCTCGAGCGGTTGCCGATATAGCGCACCGGATCGATCGCCTCATGGGTGCCGCCTGCCGTGATGAGCACACGCTTGCCCGCCAGGGGGCCGTGTGCCCCGAGGACGGCTTCCACCATATCGGCTATGTGCGAAGGCTCGGGCAGGCGGCCTCCCCCGACATCGCCGCAGGCGAGATATCCGGAGTCCGGAGCTATGACGTGCACACCGCGCCGACGGAGCACCTCCACGTTCTCCTGCGTGGCGCTTGCCTCCCACATCCCGACGTTCATGGCAGGCGCCACGACGATGGGTGCGCGGGTGGCGAGCAGCGTCGTGGACATAAGGTCGTCGGCGATGCCATGTGCCATCTTGGCGATGATGTTGGCCGTCGCGGGTGCCACGAGCACGAGGTCGGTCTCCTGGGCGAGCGAGATGTGATGGATGGGGTCCTCGGGGTCGTCGAACAGGCCGACGGCGACCTTCTCGTGCGTGAGGGCGCGAAACGTCGTGGGTCCCACGAACTTCGTGGCGTGCTCGGTCATGAGGACCTTCACGCGCATGCCGCGCTTCTGCAGCTGTCGGGTGATCTCGCAGGATTTATACGCCGCGATGCATCCCGTCACGCAGAGCAGGACGCAGGGCTGGGCTGCCGCTTCGGCCATCACTCCTCACCGTCTTCGCTCAGGATGAGGATGCGGTGGCAGTAGGGGCACTCGGCGACATCGCCTGCATGCTTGAGCGCGTCCAGGGACGATGCCTGCAGCGTCATGCGGCAGACGGTCGGAACGTTTCCCTCGAGACGCTCGACGCCCAGGCCGCGGAAGCGCTTCGCGGCAGCCTCGTAGGAGGAACGGGTCCCGGCGTCGAGCGTGTTCAGCAGCGAGGCGCGCTGGTGCTCGGAGGCGTCGATGGCGTCCTTGAGGGATCCCGCCTTCTCGCGTGCGCGCTTGGTGTCGGCGATCACGGATGCCTCGAACTTCGCCGTGTACTCGGCGAGGTAGTCCTCCTTCTTCTTGAGCTCGGCGAGCTTGGCCTCGTAGTCCTTGCGGTCGAAGGCGATGCGCTCGAGCTTCTTGGCGAGGTCCGAGAGCTCGAGTTCGAGCTGCTGGACGGATCGGTAATCGGAGGAGTCGACGTTGCGCTGCGCGATGCGGATGTCGTCGTTGGCGTCCATCTCCTGGTCGTCGAGTTCCTTGAGATAGGTCTCGAGATCCTTGCGCTGCGCATAGAGCTTCGTCGCGTCCGCCTTGAGCTTCTGGTAGGCGCGGCGCTTCTTGGCGAGCTCGGCGATCTCAGGCATCTCGGCGAGCGCCTTGCGGTCGCGCTCGAGGGAAAGGTCGAGTTCCTGAAGCTTGAGAAGGGTTGATCCGACGCTCATGAGCGCTCCTGTTCTTTTGTCGATACGGTCCACCATTGATGCGGAAGACCTATTCTATGCAGTACCGCGTCGTCTACACCAGCAGAGATCGCAGCGTTCATCAAGATAGCGGCAAACGGGTCCTCGGAGCGGTCGTGGCCGAGCAGGATCACGCCGCAGCCGCGAATGGCGAGGTCCTGGCAGACATGGTAGCCGCCCTCGCCGCACACGATAGCCTGGGCATCCCATCTCATGGCGTCCTCTCCGAACGAGCCGAGAGATCCGCCGAGGAAGGCGACGCGCTCCACCGCGACGTCGGGGTCGCCCCATACGCGCGGCGCCCCGCCGAATGCGCCGGCGCAGGCGGCGGCGAGCTCGCCTAGGGTGCGCGGAGCGCACGTGCAGATCGATCCCAGCCCGCGTGCGGTCGGGTCGCCGGGATACTCAAGAGAGGAGGCGGCCTGCATCCCCACGAGGGAGGGCAGCAGCTCGCGCACCTCATGCGAGCGGTCGAGGTTCGTGTGGAACGACAGGATGCTCACGCCGAGCCGCGCCGCCGTGTAGATCGCCGCAGAGCTCGAGGGGCGCATCGCGTCTGCGGGCGTGAAGGCATCCGGCGCCTTGATGTAGACGGGATGGTGCGTAAGCAGCACGTTGGCTCCCCTGTCGGCGGCTGCGCGCACGTTTCGCTCGGTCGCGTCGAGGGCCACCGCGACTCCCGTGACGGCAGCCTCGGGGTCGCCGACCGAAAGCCCCACATGGTCCCAGGATTCGGCATCCTGTGCGGGAAAGCGGTCGAACAGCGCCCGCTCCAGGTCTCGTACCAGCATATCGATCACCCTATCAGCTCGTCGAAGGCGTCTGCGAATCGGGTCAGGTCATCGGGGTCCACGCGGTCGTCGAACGAGACCCGCAAGGACCCGAGCGCGCGCTCGCGCGCGATCCCCATGGCGCTCAGCACATGGCTGGCGTCGAGGCTCCCGCTCGAGCAGGCGGAGCCGCCCGAGACCTCGAACCCCGCGGCGTCGAGATGCAAGACGAGCTCCTCGGAATCTATTCCGTCCACCGTGACGGAGACGATGCCCGGAAGGCGGTCTACCGCCCGCCAGTCCCCCATCGTCGCCTGGACGCGCGAGTGGGCGCACAGGCGCTCGTAGAGCGAATCGGAGAGCGCGGACAGGCGCGCACGGTCCTCCTCGATATGGGGGTAGACGGCGCAGGCCGCCGCTGCGAGGGCGAGCACGGACCGCACGTCCTGCGTTCCGGCGCGTCGGCCCGATTCCTGCCCCCCGCCGAAGACGCGGGGCCTCAGGGGTGTGCGGGTCTTGAGGTACAGGGCGCCTGTGCAGACCGGGCCTCCGATCTTGTGGCCCGCGATGCTGAGCGCATCGACCCCAAGGTCGGCCACATCGAAGGGGATGTGGAGATAACCCTGGATGGCATCGGTGTGGAACAGGGCGCCATGGGCATGGGCGACGCGTGCAAGCTCGCTGATCGGCTGCACGACACCGGTCTCGTTGTTGGCGAGCATGATCGAGACGAGCGCGACGTCGGGTCCGAGCAGCCCCTCGAGGGCCTCGGGCTCGATGCGCCCCGCTGCGGTCGGCTTGACGAGGTCGACGGAAAACCCCGCCGCGCGCAGCAACGGCAGGTTATCGAGGATCGCGTCGTGCTCGATGGCGCTCACGACGACACGGGTGCGGGCTCGGTCGCGCTCGCGTGCCCCCTCGGCGATACCGAGCAGGGCGAGCTGATCGGATTCGGTCCCCCCGGCGGTGAAGATGACCTCGCTTGCGCGCACGCGGGCTCCGAGCGTGCGTGCAAGGTCGCGCCGCGCGCCCTCAAGGGCCAAGGCGGCCTCGCGGCCCAGACGATGAAGCGAGTTGGGGTTCGCGCCCGCGATCGGAGACGCGTCGTAGGCCGCCTGGGCGGCAACCGCCTCGGGGCGCATGGGCGTCGAGGCGGCGTAATCGAGGTTGACGGGTTGGGCTGCGATCGTCGTCAATGCGTCAGCCTTCCCTCGCCTGCATGCCGATGGTGCCGAGCTCGCGCAGCTCGCGCACGATCATCGAGGGATCTTCCGCTTTGAATACGGCGGATCCCGCAACCAGGACCGTGGCGCCGGCCTCTCCGAGCGCGCGGGCGTTGGAGAGGGTCACGCCGCCATCGACCTCGATGAGCGGGTCGACGCCGTGGCGCTCGCACATACGGCGCAGCTCGCGGACCTTGTCGTAGGTGCCTTCAATGAAGCTCTGCCCCCCGAATCCCGGATTCACGCTCATGATGAGCACGATGTCGACGAGGTCGATGACGCCCTCGAGCTCCTGCACGGGCGTGGGCGGGTTGATGACCACGCCGGCAAGGGCGCCGCGCTCGTGCAGGCGGTTGATGATCGCGGGAAGGTCGTCGGCAGCCTCGAGGTGCACGGACACGATGTCGGCGCCGGCGTCGACGTACCAGTCGATCACCTCATCGGGATTCGTGACCATGAGGTGGACGTCGAGCAACGCATCGGTGCTGCGCTTGACGGCCATGAGGATGTGGGGGCCGAACGAGTGGTTGGGGACGAAATGCCCGTCCATGACGTCGAAATGAATGTAGTCGGCATCGCTCAAGCGGTCGAGTTCGGCATGGAGCTGCGTGAAATCGGCTGCGAGCACGGAGGGGGAAACTTTGACGCGGTCGAGCATGGGCATGCCTTTCTAGTCGTCCATTCCGTAGAACTCTTCGGTCGGGAATCGGTCGATGAGCTCGTTGAAGACGGTCTCCTTGGAAACGCCTTGCCAGAGCACCTTTTCGAGCGCGAACGTGATGGGCGCGTCAACACCGATGTTGCGGGCGAGCTGCGCGACGCTTTTTGCGGCCGCGGCGCCCTCGACGACCATGTGCGTGCGCTTCTGGTACTCCTCGAGCGTGCCCCCGTGCGCCAGGGACTCGCCGAAGGTGCGGTTGCGCGAGTGGTGCGAGGTGCAGGTGACCACGAGGTCGCCCATGCCGGCGAGGCCCATGCAGGTGATCGGGGATCCGCCGCGCGCGTGGACGAGCCGGCTGATCTCGGCGATGCCGCGCGTCATGACGAGCGCGAGCGTGTTGTCGCCGTAGCCCATGCCGGCCAGATAGCCGCAGACGATGGCGATGACGTTCTTGACGGCGGAGCACATCTCGACGCCGATGAGGTCGCTGCCGACATAGATGCGGAAGTGGTCGGACAGCAGCACGGTCTTGAAGAACTCGGCGACGGCAGGGTCCTCGGCGGCGATCACGGCGGCGGAAAGGCAGCCGCGGCAGACCTCCTCGGCGTGATTCGGTCCGGCGAGCACGCCGATGCGCTCGGGCGCCCCGATGCAGTCGGCGACGAGTTCGCTCATGAGGTAGCCGGTGCCGTCCTCGATGCCCTTGGTCAGCGTGAGGACGGGGGTTTCGGGCTTGATGAAGGGGGCGGCGCCCTCGAGCACCGAGCGGAGGAAGGCCGAGGGGACCGCGAGGATGATCCCGTCGGCGCCTCCAATCGCCTCCTCATAGGACGCGGTCGCCCAGACATTGTCGGGAAGCACGTAGTCGGTCAGGTAGATGTTGTTGCGATGTTGCCCGTTGATGCCCTCGACGGCCTCGCCGCCGAACGACCAGACGCAGACTTCATCGACGTGGGCGGCGGCTTGACCGGCGATGGCGGTGCCCCAGGAACCGGAACCGATGACGGTGATCTTCATGAGGAGCTAATCCTTCTTGTCGGCGCGCTTCGAAAACGAGAGCTTGTTCTCGTTGCCCGCGCGCAGCTTCTTTATGTTGGAACGGTGGGCCCATACGACGGTCCAGCCCAAAAGCGCCCAGATGGCGAGCGAGAGCGGGCTCATGGACGGGAAGGCGATAAACACGGTGACGGGCACGACGGCAGCCGTCGCGATGGAGCCCACGGACACGTACTTGGTGATCGCGACGAGCACGATGAAGATGGTGAGGTGGACGAGGGCGAGCGGCCAGAAGAAGCCGAACAGGATGCCCACGCCGGTCGCGATGCCCTTGCCGCCGTGGAACTTGAGGTAGGGAGAGAAGATGTGGCCGTACAGGCAGGCGAGCGCCACGAGCGCGACCATCCAGTCGGCGCCTCCCCCCGCTTCAAGCGACGTCGTGCCGGCGAGTGCAGAGCCGATCACGCTGCGGGACGCGTTGATGCACACGACGCCCTTGAGCACGTCGAACAGAAGCGTCGCCGCGGCAACCTTGGGCCCCGCGACGCGCAGGGCGTTCGTCGTGCCGATGTTGCCCGACCCGGACTTGCGGATATCCACATGCCCCATGAAGCGGCCCAAGATGAGGCCGAAGGGGATGCCGCAGATGAAATAGGAGACGACCATGCACGCGACGAGGGAGAACAGGGCGGCCTCGTCGCCAGCGGGCAGGTAGAGGGAACCGAACGATACGCCGCCCATCACTTCTCCCCCTTCTCGCGCTGTTCCTTGCTGCGGAAGCGCAGGCGGATGGGCGTGCCCTTGAAGCCGAAGGCGTCGCGCATGCGGTTCTCGATATAGCGGCGATAGGAGTCGCTCACCAGGTCGGGGTGATTCACGAAGAACGTGAAGGTCGGGGGCTCGATGCCGGTCTGGGTCACGTAGTGCATGCGGAGGCGGCGCTTGCCGTCCACGACGGTGTGGCCGAACTCGCGCATGTCGGTCAGCAGCTTGTTGAGCGCGGAGGTGGTGATGCGCGTGGAGCGGGAGGCGGCCGCGGCGTCGGCGAGCGCCCAGATCTTCTCGACCGAGCGGCCGGTCAGCGCGGAGATGCGCAGGACGCTTGCCCACGGGGCGAGCGTCAGCCTGCGGTCGACGGATTCCATGACGTGCTCGCGCGCGTTGTCGTCGGTGAGAAGGTCCCACTTGTTGAGCAGGATCACGAGCGCGCAGCCGCGCTCGATGGCGAGGTTCGCGACCTTCTGGTCCTGCTCGGTCATGCCGGTGGACGAATCGATCACGAGCAGGGCGACGTCGGCGCGGTCGATCGCGCGCAGGCCGCGGACCATGGAGTAGTACTCGATGTTCTCGTAGACCGTGCTCTTCTTTCGGATGCCGGCGGTGTCGACCATGCGGTAGAACGTGCCGGAGCGCTCGACGACCGTGTCGATGGCGTCGCGCGTGGTGCCGGCGACGTCGGAGACGATGGAGCGGTCGGAGCCGATCATCTTGTTGAACAGCGAGGACTTTCCGGCGTTCGGACGGCCGATGATGGCGATGGAGAGCATGTTGTCGGGCTTCTCCTCGTCTTCGAGCTCGGATTCATCGGGGAACAGGGCGACGACCTCGTCGAGCAGATCGCCGGTTCCGTGTCCGTGCAGCGCGGAGATGGGCAGCGGGTCGCCCACGCCGAGCGAGTAGAACTCCCACAGGCGCTCTTCCTCGCGGTCGGGGTTATCGAGCTTGTTGACCAGCAGGAAGACGGGCTTCTTGGAGCGCTTGAGCATGCGCGCGACCGATTCGTCCTCCTCGGTGACGCCCGTGGTGCCGTCCACGACGAACAGCACGGCGCAGGCCTCCTCGGCGGCGGCGAGCGCCTGGTCGCGAATGGGTACGGAGAAGACGTCGTCGCTCTTGAGGGGCTCGATGCCGCCGGTGTCGACGAGGGTGAAGTCGCGGCCGTTCCACTCGGCGTCGTAGTAGGAGCGATCGCGGGTGACGCCGCGGCTTTCGTGCACGATGGCGTCGGAGGTCTGGGCTATGCGGTTGACAAGGGTCGACTTGCCGACGTTGGGGCGGCCGACAACGGCAACTACAGGCTTCATAGGTGCTGCTCCTTGACACTTAGGGCTCGGGGGATTCGAGCGCGGTTTCGAGGGACCTCACGAGTTCGAACGGCATGGTCGAGGCGACAAGTACCTCTGCCCCGCGACGATCGAGCTCGCGTATCAACGTATCTTGATGATACCCGTCAAGCGTCATGCCGTCCGCGTTGAACATGACGCTTGGCAGAATCAGTATATCGCCGTCAAGCGAATCGGAGAGCTGTTCAAGCAGGTCACAGCCGCAGATCAGCCCGGTTACATCGACGTTGCCGCCGAAATACCTGTTCTTTATGGGTATGATGCGGCCTCCGAGGGCGGGATCCTCGACGAAGCCGCGGACGGTGTCGGCGGCAGACGTACCCGAGACGACGCAGAGCGTACGCGAGCGCTCGGCGAGCATGCGGCGGATGCGGCCGAGCACGTCGGCGAGATCGCCCAGGGCTGCGGCCGTGTCGTCGAGATAGCTGCGGATCATGCCGATGCCGTCGTAGTACTGCGGGTAGCCGTCGTACCAGTCCGCAGCGGGCACATCGACGCCGGCGTCCAGGTAGAACTCGTCGGACATCTGGAAGGTGTGCCGGCCGAAGCGCCGGAAGGCCCGCTCCTGGTAGGGGCGCACGTGCTCGATGACGGCGCGCGCGGCGTCCGGGTCGTCGGAGTACGACGTGGTGAAGCGGTTCTGGTGCTTGGTGAAGCCGAGCGGCACGATGCCCAGGCTCGTGATCTGCGGATGCTCCTCGCAAAACGCGAGGGTGCGGTCGAGCTCGTCGCCGTCGTTGATGCCGGGGCACAGCACGATCTGCGCATGGATCTCGATGCCCGCGTCCATGAGGCGCCCGAGCACCTCCATGCCGCGTGCGGCGTTCTTGCCCATGATGCGCCGGCGCACGTCGGGGGTCACCGCGTGGAGCGACACGTTCATGGGCGACAGGCAGCGGCCGATGACGTTTTCGACGTCGTCGTCGGTCATGTTCGTGAGCGTCACGAAATTGCCCTGCAGAAACGAGAGCCGGTAGTCGTCGTCACGGATCGACAGGCTCTTTCGGCTGTCGGCGGGCAGCATCGTCATGAAGCAGAACACGCAGGCGTTGACGCAGGTCCTCATGCCGTCGAACACCGCGCCGTCGAACTCGAGGCCCCAGTCTTCGTCTTCGAAGCGCTCGAGCGTGGTCGCGCACACGGTGTCGTCGCTCGGGTCGAGGACCGTTAGGTCGACCGCGTCGTCATCGGTCTCCCACATCCACACGATCATGTCGGTCAGATCCTGGCCGTTGACCGTAAGCACGCGCATGCCGGGTTCGATGCCCGCGTCGTCTGCGGGCGACTCGGACGCCACGGCGGTCACGAGGGCGCCGTGGCCGTCCGCGTGTTCGGTGGGGGCGTAGTTGGCGACCGTGCCGGCGTAGTCTGCGACCGTCGGCGCCCCGGTGACCGGTTCTTGAGCGGTGCGCATCTCAGCGGGCATCGACGGCCCCCGTGGTCTCCATGATGGCCTTGGCGGCGCGCTCGATATGGGAGGCCGGGGTGGAGGCCCCGGCCGTGATGCCGATGAGCCCAGCGCCCGTAAACCACGCCGGGTCGATCTCGCAGGCATCCTCGACGTGATGCGTGCGCTCGCACCGCTCGGTGCAGATCTGGGCCAGGCGGCGCGTGTTGCCGGAGTTCTTGCCGCCGACGACGATCATGACGTCGGCGCGCGAGGCGAGCTCCGAGGCGGCCTGCTGCCGCTCCTGCGTGGCGCTGCAGATGGTGTTGATGACGCGGACCTCGGATGCTCTCGTCAGCAGGGCGCTGACGACGTCTGCGAGGGTGGCTTGGGTCTGGGTGGTCTGCACGACGACGCCCACGCGCTGGGAGATCTCGAGCCCGACGAGGTCTTCGGCGCACGAGACGACGCGGGCGGCCCCGTCTGCGTGGCCCATGATGCCCTCGACCTCGGGGTGACCGCTCTCCCCCACGACGATGAGCTGGTAGCCCTCGCGCACGAGCTTCTCGGCCGCCGCGTGGACACGCTTGACATAGGGGCAGGTGGCGTCCAGGACGGTCAGGTCGCGGGCGCGCGCCTGCTCGATGACCGCAGGGACGACGCCGTGCGCGCGGATGATGATGGAGCCGGACGAGGCGTCGTCGAGCGTCTCGGCGAGGCCAACGCCCTGGGCCTCGAGCTCTTTGACGACCAGCGGGTTGTGGATGAGCGGTCCCAGCGTGTGGACGGGGGCGGGAGCCGACGTCGCGGCGTCGGCGGCCATGGACAGGGCGCGCTCGACGCCGTAGCAGACGCCGGCGTGCGCGGCGATCTCGATGCGTGCCATGGCCTAGCGCCTCCCCGGGTGCTCGCGGCGCAGGGCGTCCCGGATGGCGTACATGCGCTCGATGGCCGCGTCCTCGACCCACTGGGTGCGCTCGCGGCGCTTGAGCTCTTTCGGCGCGTCATCGAGGGACAGGGCGTCCCCGGTACGCATCCAGCACGTCACGGGGCGCATGAGGTGCTTGCCCTTGGGCGTGATGTCGCGGAAGCCGCACACCGCCATGGGGACGACCGGGGCCTTGGCCATCTGGGCGATGATGGCGAAGCCGCCGTGGACCTCGACCGGCTGGTCGTCGGTGCGGATGCGCGTGCCCTCCGGGAAGATGAGGATGTCCTCGCCGCGCTGGAGCGCATGGCTCGCTCGGCGCAGTGACTTCATGTCCGCGGTGCCGCGGTCGACGGGGATGCCGCCGACGCGGGCGAAGAACCAGCGCACGATGCCGTTATGGTTGAACTCGGACTTGAAGATGGGGCGCAGGCGGCGCTTGCGGGCCCAGTACCAGGTGACGATGACCACGACCTCGGCCATGGAGGTGTGGTTGCTGATCACCACCGACCCCGTATCGCGGCCGGACAGAACCTTCTCGGCGTTCTCCATGCGGGTGCGCCACATGACGCACGAGAACGCGTACAGGATCGCGAGGATCACGCTGTATCCCCCGCGCATGATGAGCGGGTAGTCGCGCATGGCGTTGTCGTAGTAGTCCTCGGTCTTATAGTCGAGAAGCTTCATCACTACCTCCTGGCGTCGGCGAGCGCGACGATCTTGTCGACGATCTGGTCGATGGTGTGGGCGGTCGAGTCGATGTGCACGGCGTCGGCTGCCGGCTTGAGCGGGGCTGTGGCCCGGTGGGAGTCGATCTCGTCGCGACGCAGCAGGTCGGCAAGGGTCTGCTCGACCTCTCGGTCGATATCGACCCCGCCGGTCCCCTCGGGATGGCGCTGGAGCACGCGGCGGCGGGCGCGCTCGCGCGGGTCGGCGGTCAGAAAGATCTTGAGGTCCGCATGGGGGAACACGACCGTCCCGATATCGCGGCCCTCGGCGACGACGTCGCGGCCCTCGGCAAAGGAGCGCTGGCAGCCGAGCAGGGCGCTGCGGACGCCCGGATACGCCGCGACCTTCGAGACGATGCGGTCCGTCTGGGGCGTGCGGATCTCACGGGTCACGTCGCGGCCGTCGGCGAACACGCGCAGCGGGCACGAGTCGCCGGCAAACGCGATGTCGAGTTTCCCCGCCAGATGCTCGACCGCCGTCTCGTCATCGAGATCGATGCCGCGGTCGGCGCAGGTGAACGCAACCGTGCGGTACATGGCGCCGGTGTCGAGCTTGGTGAAGCCGAAGCGCTCGGCGAGGATGTCGGCGATGGTCGATTTTCCCGAGCCCGCGGGCCCGTCGATCGCGATGATCATGCATGAACCTTTCTCGTGTTCTTTGCGCGTCCGCCAGACGCTTCGTTCGTGCCGGCGCCTGCCTTTCGGCGCTTGGAGCTGGCGTCGGTCAGCTTCTGGACCTCCTGGTCGGTCAAAAGGCGCCAGGATCCCGGTTGGATGTCCGTAAGCTCGAGCGGGCCGAAGCGCGAGCGGTGCAGGCGCAGCACGGGATGATGGATCTTGCCGAGCATGCGCTTCACCTGGTTCTTGCGGCCCTCTCGGATGATGACTTCGACGGCGGTCGTGCCGTGCGGGATGCCATCGGGCGCGACGACGAGCGCCTCGCGCCCGTCCAGGATGCGGCAGCGCGCCGGCTGGCACGGCCCGTCGTCGAGCATGATGCCGCGGCGCAGGGGGTTCAGCTGCACATCGCTCATCCGCCCGTCGACGAGGGCGAGGTAGGTCTTCTCTACGTGCATGGAGGGATGCAGCAGGCGCTGGCCCATATCCCCGTCGGTCGTGAACAGCAAAAGGCCGGTGGTGTCCTTGTCCAGCCGTCCGACCGGGTACAGTCCCGGGTAGCGGTCGGTCGGCACGAGCTCCTCCACGCATGGGCGGCCCTGCGGGTCGCTCATGGTCGTGAGGTAGCCGGCTGGCTTGTAGAGCATCAGGTAGGTCGGGCGCTCGTTGAGCGACACGCGCACGCCGTCGACCGCGACGACGTCGCGTGCGGGATCGACCTTGCTGCCGAGCTGCGTGACGACCTCCCCGTTCACCGTCACGCGGCCGGCGGTCATGAGGTCCTCCGATCCGCGGCGGCTCGCCACGCCCGAGCGCGCAAGGAAGCGCTGCAGGCGCATGGGGACGATCATCTCGCCGGTCTTGGGATCGATGGGTGGAAGCTCGCGGGTCTCAGTCATCGTAGTCGTCCGATGCGTTTCCGATGATGTACAGGTCGTCGTCCTCCGACTCTGCGTCCGGCTCCATGAGGTCGCGCTCCTCGTCGAGCTCCTCGGTCGCCTCCTCGAGCGTAGAGGAGATGGAGCGGCCCGACAGCCGCTCGCGGATGAACTGACGCGTCTGCTCGTCGGGAGCGAACTGCTCCAGGTCCGGAAGGTCGCGGATGCTGCGCAGGCCGAACTTCTCGAGAAACGTGGTGGTGGTTCCGTAGATGATCGCCTGGCCGCGCTGCGGGTCGCGCCCCATCTCGCGCACGAGCCCCTTGTCAACCAGCGACGAGATGACGCCGTCGGAGTTGACGCCGCGGATGCCCTTGACCATCTCGCGGGTGACCGGCTGGTGGTAGGCGATGACCGCGAGCGTCTCGAGGGCCGCCTGGGAGAGCTTCTGGGTGTCCCATGACATCACGAAGCTTTCGACCTGGTCATGGAAGGCGGGGTGCGTGAACAGGCGCCAGCCTCCTGCGACCTCGCGCAGCTGGAAGCCGCGGTTGGCCTCCTCGTATTCCACTTTGAGCTCGGCGAGAAGCGATGCGGCCTCGCCGGGCGTGATACCGAGCGCGGAGCCCAGGGCGCTCGCGCTCACCGGATCGCTCGATACGAGCAGCAGCGCCTCGAGCGCGCCCTTCAGCGACGACGGCTCAAGCGTCTCAAGATCGTTCATGTCAGCCCTCCTCAATCATCAGGGCGTCTCCGGGATGATACGCCGGGGCGCCTTCGACGCGGTCGATGGTGATCGTGCCGAAGTTCTCATCTTGGGCGAGCTGGATGGAGCCGCGCTTGGCAAGCTCGAGGATCGCCAGGAACGTCGCGACGATCTGCTCGGCGGTGGCCTCGCCGTCGAGCAGATCCCGGAAGGTCATATGGGGTCGCGAGATGGTCACGCGGTCGACCGACGCGACGGTGAGCTCCAGGGGCACCCGATGGGGAGCCACATGCTCGGCCTCGAGCAGGAACGTCTCGCGCCGCCCGTCGAGGTCTGCGCAGATGACCGCGAGCCCGCGCAGCGTGATGCCCGCCAGATAGTCCGGCACGAGATTCAGAAACTCGGGGTCGGGTCCCGCCACGCGAGGGTGCATGCGGCTTTCGGCCTCCATGCGCGCGCCGAGGGCGGCTGCGGCGCTGCGGAACTGCTTGTATGCGATGAGCCGCGCGATCAGGATCTCGCGCATGGCGTCGCCGTCAAGGTCGGCATATTCATCGAGCTCGTCGTCATCTGAGGTGCGGCGCGGCGCGTCGTCTTCCGGGACGAGCGATGCGGCCTTGATGTCGAGCAGGGTCGCTGCGACGAGCAGAAAGTCGCTTGCCACATCGAGGTCGAGTGCCTGAAGGCGTTCGACCTCGGCGAGGTACTGTTCGGCGACCTCGGTGATGGAGATGGAGCCGATGTCCACCTTCTGGCGCGAAACGAGCTGAAGCAGCAGGTCGAAGGGGCCTGAATATGCCTGCGTGCTCACGCGGTACGACAATCCATCCCCCCAATCCGACCAAACGACGCAGATGGATTCATTTTATCTCAGCCAGATAGACGGAGACAGTCCTCAATGTGAGCATCCTCGGGAAAAGCTGAAACCCGATCCACCGCTGTCGCGTCGGTCGTGATCTCGGTCATGCCCCCAGCGCGAAGGACAGAAGCAGGTCGTAGACGGGGTACAGCGTCAGTCGGAAGTACATCGAGACCAAATCGATATTCAGCACCGTCGGCAGCACGTAGAGCACGATGAGGAGAATCGGCATGGCGTACTGCTGGATGCGGTAGTAGGTCTGCAGCGCGCGACCGCGCAGGAACAGCACGAGGATTGATGAACCGTCGAGCGGCGGCAACGGGATGAGGTTGAAGAAGGCGAGCGACAGGTTGACCGACATGAACGTAGTCAGGAAGTTTGTGAGGTACAGGACGTTCTCCCCCATGAACCCGATTACCGCGTCACCGTTTGACACCACGAGGCGCAACAGCACCGCGCCGACCCCGGCAAGCAACACGTTGGAGACGGGCCCCGCTAGCGCTACGGCGACCTCATCGCGCTTGGGATTCTTGAGGTTTCCCAGATAGACCGGCACCGGTTTGGCGAACGCGAAGATGGGACCGCCGGCGACGAGCATGATCAGCGGCAGCAGCACGGTGCCGAACGGGTCGATGTGGTTGAGCGGGTTGAGCGAGATGCGCCCCCGCGAACGGGCGGTCCTGTCACCCAGCAGATAGGCTGCCAGCGCATGCGCGCTCTCGTGGATCACGATGCCGATGATGAGGGCCGCAGCCGAGGTGAGCAGGTAGAATATGTAGTTCAGGTTGAGCATGTGCGTCCTAGAGCCGAGTCTGAAGCGTATAGGCGATGCGCTGGCACGCGTAGTCGAGCACGAGCAGGCCGACCATGGCGAGCGCGAAATCGAGGCGGAACACGCCGCCGAACGGCGAGGTGACAAGCCCGTAGCCCTCGATGATGTCGGGGAGCGCGTGCGAAAGGTCGAGCACGAATCCTGCGATGTTCAGGCGCTGGGCCATGCTCGGAAAGCACAGAAGGACCGTAAGCGCCCCGAAGACGATGCCGAGAACCCTGAACGCCACAGCCATGACGTTCAGGGCGATTGCTGCGGCTCTACGCAGTTGCACGTGCGGTCTCCTCTTCGATCGTCGTCGAGAGTTCGAGCCACTCGTCCTCCAACGGCGGGATTTCCTTCTTCAGGGCATTGTATTCCGCAAGTGCGTTGGAGAATTTCGCCTGATCGGCATAAAGCTCCTCAGACGCCATCAACTCCATGAGCTCATCATAGCGTGCGCGCTTGGTGTCAAGGAGCTTCTCGACCTCGCGCAGGCGGTCCTTGGTCTTCTTCAGGCGCTTGTTGAGCGCTGCGCGCGCCTCGGCCTCAGCGCGCTTCTGCTCGCGCGTCTTTTTGCCTGCCGCCTCCGGCTTGGCCTGCGTTGGCGCCTCGTGCGTGCGGCGCAGCGTTCGGCCGCCCTCATGGGAGGGCGCCTGGGACTTGGCCGCGGGGGCGGAAGCGGCCTCGGCCGCAAGCGCTGCGCGCTGGGCAAGGTCCTCGCGCTTGTACAGGTAGTAGTCGTAATCGCCGTCGTAGACGGTCATCTTGCCGTCTCGGATATCGACCACGCGGTTCGCCACGGCGCGCACGAGATGCTCGTCGTGGCTGATGAGCACGATGGTGCCGGGGAAGTTCTTGAGCGCGTTCTCGAGCATGTCGACCGAGTCGATGTCGAGATGGTTCGTGGGCTCGTCCAGGCACAGAAGCGCCTCGGGCGCGACGAGCATCTTCGCGAGCGCCAGTCGTGCGCGCTCTCCGCCGGACAGCACGCCGACCCTCTTGTCGACATCCTCTCCGGAGAACAGGAAGGCTCCAAGCAGGCTGCGCTGCTGAGGGGTGGTCCACGTGGGGGCGACCGAGTCGATCTCCTGCAGGACGGTGTTGCTCTCCTTCAGGCCCTCGAGTTGATGCTGGGCATAGTAGGCGACGCCGACGTGCAAACCGAGCTCACGGGTGCCCGACGTGGGCTGCTCCACGCCGGCGATCATCTTGAGCAGGGTCGACTTGCCGGCGCCGTTCGGGCCGACGAGCGCCACGTGGTCGCCGCGATACAGCTTGAGGTCGATGCCGTCGTAGACGTGCTTGTCCTCGTAGCTCTTCGAGACGTTCTCGAGCGCGGTGACCAGGTCGCCGGAACGCGGGGGGTCGGGGAACTTGAAGTCCACGTGCTTATGCCCCTCGGGCAGGATGACGAGCTCGCTTTTGATCTGCTCGATGCGGCGCATGCGCTCCTGGGCCTGTGCCGCCTTGGTCGGCTTGTAGCGGAACTTATCCACGAAGACCTGCATATGGGCGATTTCGCGCTCCTGGGCGGCGCGCTTGGCGCGCATCTGCTCGAGGTTGTCCTCACGCTGCTTGAGGTAGGCGCTGTAGTTGCCGGTATAGGTCGTGACGCGGCGGTTCTCGAGGGCGGCCACGTGGTCGACGCAGGCGTCCATGAACGCGCGGTCGTGGGACACGATGAGGACGGCCCCCTCATAGGAGGCGATGAAGCCGCGGAGCCATTGGACGCTCTCGAGGTCGAGATGGTTGGTGGGCTCGTCGAGCAGCAGCAGGTCGGGGCGACGCAGGAAGAGCTTGGCGAGCGCGATGCGCATCTGCCATCCGCCAGAAAAGTCCGAGCAGGCGCGGCTGAAGCCCTCGGGCTTGAACCCGAGGCCCGCGAGAATCTGGCGCGCGTTGCTCTCGAGCTCGTACCCGCCGAGATGCTCGAAGCGGTCCTGGACCTGACCGTATTCTACGAGCATGGCCTCGAGGTTCTCGTCGTCGGGGTCGGCCTCGGCGATCTTCACCTGAAGCTCCTCGGCGCGCTCCCCCATTGCGCGGATCTCGATGGCAGCGTCCATGACCTCGTTGATAATGGGCTTGTCGGAAGCGAGCTTGGTCTCCTGCTCCAGGTAGCCCACGTTGACGTCCTTGGCATACGTGACGGTGCCCGTATCCGGTGAGTCAATGCCCATGATGATCTTGAGCATCGTGGTCTTGCCGGCGCCGTTGGGTCCGACAAGCGCGTAGCGCTCCCCCGCGTTGATCTGGAAGGATGCGCCCGAGAACAGCGTGCGGGCTCCGAAGCTCTTTTCGACCTTATCGACCAGAAGAATCATGCTCATGTCCTTTATGCAAAGCAAAAGGGCTGCAGTTGCCTGCAGCCCTTGAGATTCGATGGTGGGCGTTACAAGATTTGAACTTGTGACCCCATCCGTGTGAAGGATGTGCTCTACCCCTGAGCCAAACGCCCGTGTGCCTTTCGGCGAAGAAGATACTAACACACAATGTCGGCCTCGCCAACTATAATTTTGGTCGTTGGGGCGATTCGTCTCACAATTTGTTCATCTTCGCAGGTCGGAGGGTCTATGGGCGATATCAGGCGTTCGTGCATCGATTGCGTGGTCAAGAATTGCAGCAGGATGCAGGGCACCTACCCGCAATTCTGCCTCACGACCCATATGGACGAAGACGTGCTCGCCGATGCCATGGCCCAGTATGAGGACGAGCTCATCAACAAGGTCGCGGTGGCGTCCGCAGAGGTGGAGGCCGAGCACTACTGCCGCTTCACGCGCATCGAGGAGACCATGACGTTCGCCGAGAAGATCGGGGCCCGCAAGCTCGGTATCGCGACGTGCGTGGGGCTGCTTGCCGAGAGCCGCATCTTGGCCAGGATCCTGCGCCGACACGGCTTCGAGGTGGTGGGTGTGGCCTGCAAGGCGGGCGCCCAACCGAAGGAGTCGATTGGGATTCCCGCGTATTGCACCGAAGTCGGTCCAAGCATGTGCAATCCCATCCTGCAGGCGAAGCTGCTCAATAAGGAGAAGACCGATCTCAATCTGGTCGTGGGGCTCTGTGTCGGTCATGACAGCCTGTTCTATCGCTATTCCGATGCGCTGTGCACCACCGTCGTGGTCAAGGACCGCGTGCTCGGGCACAATCCCGTCGCCGCCCTGTACACGGCGGATTCCTACTACCGAAAGCTTGAGGCCTAGAACCCTTTCTGTCGTTTTATGCTACTATGTCCCTTGCATTCCACGGGCTCATGGCGCAACGGTTAGCGCAGGGGACTCATAATCCCTGGGTTGCAGGTTCGAATCCTGCTGGGCCCACCCATCAGGACTTACGCCCCGCACCTGCGGGGCTTTTCTTATGCCAGCTTATCCCTCTCCGCGAGGTTACGCCTACTCCGTACGGTCGGCTTGTCGCTCCGCGGTATGTCATCGGTGGGAAACCTCACTGCAATACTCCAGGAACGAGGGGGTCGGTATATCATGAAGATGAATTTGGTATCAAATCGGAAAGTATGAATGGAATACGGCCACATCTGACAAGCCTGTGACCTACAGTTTCTTTGCACTGCCGATTGCGGATGCCCCGGGAAAGGCCATTGTTCCGCCCTCGAACGGTCCTTATTTCCCGCGATTTGATACCAAATTCAAAACGGGGCTCCCGCGCACCTTGTTAAACCTTTTATCGGGGCGCCATTTTGCACATGGGCGGATACTACGACTTCTTCATTCGTTTCGGACGCAACCTGCTGCAGTGCGGCTCTTTTCGTACATGAAATCTTGGCCCTTCGGCGTGTGCTCAGGAGTCCTCTGCTCGATGCGCCAACTTCCTCAAGAATGAACGCATATGTAGGGGCGTACGAAAAGCGCCCGAGGGAAAGCCTCGGGCGCACATCGGTCAAACGGCCTGTATTCTCCTAGGCGTTATGCCTTTTCGGAGAGGTTCATCAGGAGCGCAGCCATCTCTGCGCGCGTGCAGGCCCGCAGCGGCTGAATCTCGCGCGTGCCGTCTTCGAGCTCAAAGCCGTGAAGGATGTCGCTCGCTACCGCCCATGCAAGAGATTCCTCTGCCCATTCGGAGACCTCTTCCGCATCCGGATATCCAGACAAGTCGGCACGGGCTGATGTGTCGATACCGAGCCTGTCAGCGGAGTTCTTGAGCACGCAGGCCGCCTGTTCGCGGGTGAGCGGGTCGTCGGGTCCGAACGTCGATCCGTCACCGTATCCATGGAACACCTCCTCGGCAAGCGCCCATGCGACCGCCTCGGCGTAGAACGCTTCAGGATCGCAGTCTTCCGGCAGGTCGTAGGTCCTCTGAGGTTCATCGGAGATGCGCCATAGCACGGTTGCCATCTCGGCGCGCGTGATGGGGTTGTCGGGACCGAACGTGCCGTCATCGTAACCGACAAGCGTTCCCGTGGTGACGGCCCAGTCGATAGACAGGTGGTACCACAGGCTCTGGTCGACATCTTCCAGATGGGCTGACGAGCACAAGGGGCCGCCGTCGCACACGAACGTCACGGTGATCGTCACCTGGTCTGCAGGCTGCGCATAGGTCCACGTCCCGTCGCCGTTGTCGACGAGATCAATCGGCTCTCCGTCACGGTCCACGACGGTGACCTTGTCGACCGTCATCCCCTCGTCGGGCACGGGGGTGATGGTGACCTTGTCGCCTTCGATCGGATACCGGGGATCGATGGTGACGGAGCCGCCTCCGCCGGGAATCTCGATGTCGGGTTCATATGTCGGAGGAGGAACGACAACCAAGGCGAGCCCGTCGCTTTGCGATGTCACATAATAGGACCCATTGTCGCTCGTAAAGCTTGCGAGCGCGTTGCGGGCGGTGTCTGCGTCAGAATCGGCGAACGTGCCTGAGCCGTTCTCCATGGTCACGCCGATATCGGTTCCTGATACGGGTGCTCCTTTAAGGTCGATTGTTTTCTCTGCAGGTACGTAGAGGTTGTCGTTCTTGTTCGCAGAGACGGTGATGGCTTGAGGGGAGGTCGTGTCGGCGTTGACGGTGACCGTGCCGCCGGCATGCACGCCAGCGCCCACAGGAGCCTGGTTGTTCGATATGGTGCCGCCGTACAGGTTGAACGTTCCATCGGAGCTGTCGAACGATGCGGTATCCGGCGTGCTCATGAGGGCGATGTCGACCGACATCTCAGCGGTGATGTCTCCGCCATCGACAGTCTCCCAATCGTTGATCTCAGCATCTCCGACCTTCATCGGGTTCGGTGCCGGAGCCGAATCGTCGGCTGAGCGAACGGCGACACCACCGCCGTTGGTAGAGGCGGAGTTGCCAGAGATCTCTCCCCCGTACATGTTGAACTTGCCGCCACCGAAGACGTAGACGCCTCCGCCGTAGCCCTCATCGCCCGTGGCCGTGTTGCCGGAAATCTGCCCGCCGTACATGTTGAATGTGCCGTAGACGCCCACGCCTCCGGCATAGGTGTAGGTTTTGCCGTCTTCCGTGTAGGAAAGGCCCGTCTTGCCGCTGATGGTGCCAATGCGGACGTCATCGCCCGTAGCCGAACCGCCCGAGTCGTAGAGGTTGAGCGTCGAGCCCTCGGTGACGATGATCGCGCAGGTGTCGGCGTCGAGGGAGTATCCGCAAAGATCGAGGTAGACCGTCGCGGGAGTCGTGTCGGTGCCGATATACAGGGTATTGGTCATGAGCTTGACGTCATGTGCGTCTGCGATGCTGCCGATCGACAGGTCACCGGTGAGCTCATAGGTGCCCGCCTTAAGCGAGATGGCGTCGACGTTCTCCTGTCCGTCAGCTTCATCCAGCGCCTTATCGAGCTGGCCGTTCAGATCCTTGTCGTCGATGTCCTCCCCTGTTTCGACCTGCTTGAATGCCGCCGTCACGTTGACGTTGGATGCGGGCATCTGGAAGGTGATCGTGCCATCTTCCTGTTTTGCCGTTGTGACAGATGTCCCGTTTACATCGGTGACGCTGACGGAATCGAGCTCGTAGCCTTCGGCCGGCGAGGCGGTGATGGTCACGACGGCGCCTTCTTGCGCCTTTGTGGGGCTGACGGCGATGGAACCGTTTTCGATTCCCTCGGCGATGTTTACCGTGTATTCGGGTTTTTCCGGTTCGGGGAGGTCGATCGATACCGCGTTAGAGATCGCCGAGGCATCGTGGTTGTACGAGGTCAGCTGGAGCGTGTAGCTTGCGCCTTGGGTGAGTCCCGTCAGCTGATAGCTCGACTGATCGGGCTTGATGGCAAAGGGAGATCCCTCGACGTGCTGTCCGTCATTGGATGTGACGGCCAGCGAATAGCTGGTGATCACGGCGCCGTTGTCTGTCGACTGGGTCCAGGTGACGTCGATTGCGCCCGGCTCCTCCCCTACCTGAGCGTTCAGGGTCGGAGCGTCGGGGGTAATGGCGGTGAACGTGGTTACAATGCGCACGTCGGCATCGGGCATGGTGAAGGTGTAAGTGCCGTCGGAATTGGGCGTTGCGGACACGTTGGTGCCGTTGCTCGTGATGGCGAGCGCGTCCAGATTAAAGCCTTGCGTTGGACTCGGCTTCACGGTGATGGTTTCTCCGACGATGGCATTCTGCACGACGGATACAGTACCGTTTTCGGTTTGCTCGACGACGATGGTGTGCGAGGTCGGTTCGGGTGCGGTGTATGCGATCGCATACCACGCGGAAGAGCCCTCAGTCGTAAACGTCACCGAGGAATCAGATTTCGTTGCGTCGATCTTGGTGGCACTGTGCGAATCGGGGTCGATGCGGTAGACGGAGTAGGTTCCAGGCTTGATTCCCGAGTCGCTGGGAAACTCGAATACTATGGCTTGCGCCGCTGCATCGGTGATCTCCGCGCCGCCGACAGGGTTCATCGGTGAGAGCGCAAAAGCGGCCTCAAGAGACGTATTGCCGTCTGGTGTGATGCCGATTGCCTGCTCGACTTGTTCCTGTTGCGCGTCGTCCAATGCCGAGCGTACCCAGAGGGTACCGTCACCGGATTCGGCAAGCGCGTCGACCGCTTCGATCGTGATGTCGAGGAAGAGATAGTCTCCTTCGTTAGGTTGCTGAGCTTCAACGCGGATGGTGGCAGTCTGCCCCACCTCTGTGGTCCAGAGTTTCAGGGTGATGGCGGATTGATTTTGAGGGACCGTGCCGAAGAAGCTTAGGATGCTGCTCGGATCGTTCGTCTTATTCACCGAAGAGATGGCCGCGCCGTTCAGCAGGCTTGTCAGATCGTATTGGCGTGAAACGGATGGGCCGGCGGGAATCATGATGTGGCCAGTTGAGGCCACCGCCTGACTTGTTGTGATGTCACGCGACGTCTCTGCGGCGAATGAGCCTATGTTGTCCCCGGTTGCCTCAACGGCCTCAACGCGCTTGTGGAGGATGTACGTGGTGCTATGTTCAAGCCCGTCCCATGTGATGTTGATGCGGTTTTCATCGGATGTCTGTCTCGTTGGTTCGACAGTGTCGTCGCCACGCTTCAGCTCGTATTCAGCCTTATCGCTTGCCCAATCCACGATGCGGATGGAGTTGTATGAGACGGCCAGATCGATAGGTTTATCCAGAGAGACCAAGCGACGTTTAGGAATCTCGATCTCGGTCACGGCCTCGGTGTCTCCGCCGGATGATGCATAGCGGGCATAGAGACTGTTCGGAGTCTCGGTGGCTTGCGCGATGTAGGCTGTGATCGATGCGGTGTGATGTTCATCGAGTGTGATCTGCTCGGAGCAGGCGCTATCAGCATACAGGTTCACGCCTTCGGGAACCGTGAGCGTTTCTGCGGCGTAGCCGATCGTGAACTCGCTTGGATCGGGCAGCAGGTTGGGAAGGGTGATGGTCACCTGGTTGGACTCGATGGTGCCGTTCTCTGCGGAATCGCTGGCGCTCCATGCTGCCTGCAGCCAGAACTCGTAGGTCTGTCCGGGTACGAGCTCGGTGATTGTTGCCGTATTCGTTTCGTATGTCGATTTGTCGGCATCGACGGTGTCGATCGTGATGGGATTATCGGTGCTGCCAGTCTGCTTAGCGAGAATCGTATAGCCGTCGATGGTGGCGCCGTTCGTGTTGGCTATCGTCCACGAGAAGCCGACGGTAACCGACTCGTATCCTTCTCCGTCACGCCGTGCGCTGGCAGAGAGCGCGGGCGCCTCGGGAGCAGCAGCGGTCGTGGTGATATCGATCGAGGAGATGGCTGAACGGAAGCTTCCGTAACCAGCGTTGTTGGCCTCGCGGCGTGCCTGGAGCGTGTAGGTCGTAGAAGGCTCGAGGTTGTCGAACGTGATGGCACGGGCTCCATCTGCATCGATGCGTTTGACTTCTGCGCCATTCGCTAGCAGGCGATATGATACGTCTGAATCGCCGGTGAAGGAGATGCTTGTCGAAGTGACCGTGATGCCTGCTGCGTCAAGAGTGGGCCCTTCTGGGCGCGCGGGAATGTCGACTTCGGTCACGGACTGCAAATCGGTAGGGTCCGCCGTCGCATACCGTGCATAGACGCTCGTTGGGGTGTCGCTGATCAGATCGGAGATGCTGATGCTGAGCTTGGACGAGTTCTCGTTCAGCTGATTGGTGCAATCTCTGTCTGCATAAAGGTTGACACCGGCGGGGAACGACAGAGCCTCGCGTATATAATCAATGGTGAAGGCAGATTTGCTGGGAGACTCAGACACCGTCATGAAGGTGACGGGAGTGCTGAGCGCTTTGCTTGTCGAATCTCTCTGGACAAAGACGTACGAAGACCCCGGCTCCAGGTTATTGAACGTGGCGCTCGCCTGCCAAGCGGAGTTCTCCCCTACGAGTTGGTACTCATAGCCTTCGCCAGCGTCCTGAAGCGTGATGCTGGTCGTGGTGCGGCTTGCGAGCTTCGGGGCGGCAACCGCCGTTTCGCCCGATACAACAACCGCCTCGCTCGTGACGCTGCCCTTAAAGAAACCTGTGCCGGAAACAACGCAGTTGATGATGGCGTCCTTGTCGCCATCTGTCAGCGAGTAGGTGTTTTTCAGCGCGCCGTTGATGGGCTGCCCGTTGCGATACCACGTAAACGTCAGGCCATTATAAGATCCGTCATACGCAGTCTGTGCTGCTTGAGACGGTATCAATCCACTCAGGTCGACCTTAAGCGTCGTACCTGGTGTGACGGTGCCCTCAAGGGCTGTGCCGCTGGCATCCGTCAGCGCGATGCTGCCCGAAATGTCAACTGTGGGAGTAGCGTAGAAGCTTTCGACGCCCGATTCGGTAATGGCAAAATCTTTGTCGCCAGTGTCGACATTCGTCAGCGGTTCGCCAGCATAGTACAGAGCTCCAACCTGGGCGCCGATATCCGTTGTGGCCACAGATGCGTACCCGTAGCCGAGCTCGCCGATCTTGCTTCCGTTTGAGGTCGTCACGGCCCCAGGAGTCTCCATTGCGTACGGCGCGTACGTTCCGGAGGCGTCTGCGAGCACCATCGTCGTCTGGACCACGTTGGTGTCGGAAGACGACACCGTACCCGCATAGATGGCCATGGAACCCGACTTCGCGTTGATGATCGGCGTACCGGAAATGGTGACCGAGCACTCATCGCGCAGACCGGAAGCCTCAACGATATGGGTTTCAGCTTTCGACGCGCTGTTGATACCGAAGAGATCCAGCATCGAACTGAGCAGGCTCAGGCTCGAAGTCCCTCCCCATGTGATATCTCCGGCGCCCACCTCAATCTCGACGCCGTCTTCAGGCACCTTGTTCGTATAAACTTCCGCCCCCGATCCGATGGCAGCGGATGCGATACTCGTCGCGGTGACGTTGCTCGATCCGGAGATAGAAATGCTGAGATGACACGCGTCGTCTATCGCTGTCGAATTGCTCGGATTGATCCAAGGCATGCCGATGGCTGAGCCATACGTGCTTGCCGCCTCGACAACGCTGTTCTCGATTATGATGGACGGGTTCTCGATGCCCATATCTTCATATCGGCCGTACAGCGAATCGCTCGGGCCTATTGCCGCGGATCTCTTGCTCTTTGCATGAACCTCAGAGTCTTTGATGATGATCTCCTGGAAGGTTCCTCCGAGGCATCCGGTGAGGTTCGCGTTGATTCCGTATACCGTGCTGCCCTCGATGTTGATGGTGTGCGAGTTGCCCAAGACCGCGGTTCCGGCGTTCCCCTCGAACACGTTCGCGTTGAACGCTATCGTCGAGTTCTTGATGGCGATGGACGACGTGGAGAGTTCGTCCCGAGATTCATCGCTTGTCAGGTAGTCAAATGAGGTAATCGAGCTGATGCCGTCAATCGATGAATCTTCGATATGGATCTGGTTGGCGATGAAGTTCCGATAGTCGTTGCTTACATCGGTCTCTGAGCACTCGATCGCCGCATCGTGAACGGTGAGTTTGTCGCACGTAATCGACCCCTTGAGCGTAATGCTGCCTGACAAGGTCAAATCGATCTCGTCATTAATGAACCAGAGGTCGAGATGCGCGATCTGGCTGGAGGCGGAGATATTCAGGGAGTCACAGGCTGGGTCAACAACCAGCTGGTCAATCGCACACATGCCGTCGTATACCAGTGAGAGTGTGCCTGTCGCGTCTCTGAAGTTAATATTGGCGGAGTTGTTGAAATCTTTCAAGATGAGGCGGGTGTTACAACCTTCAACGGTAAGGGACACCCTATTCGTGACGTTCGGATTGCCTACGACCGTAACCGTTGAATCCGCAGCCTGCGGTCTGACAGTCACATACAGAGTGTCTTCGGAAAACTCATTGAGTTTTGTGAAGTCAAGGATCGAATCACCTTCGAGATCTGCAACGACTGAATTGACATCTTCAGTTCGGGTAAACGAATACGTTGTGGTGCCCGAGACCCAGTCGGTTGAGACGGTGTACCCTTTGTCGGAGCCGTCTGCGGCAAACGCAAGGTTCGGAACACAGACGATCATCGTCAGCACAATGGCGAGCGTACGAATGATTCTGCGTATCGACATGCCCATTTCGTCATCCCCCTCGAACATGGTGATTGTCGGTAACATTTTCACGCCCACAACGCATTTGCGCATCACCCGTTTATCAATTGTTATGGGTGATGCTGTGAAAGGCGAAAAGGGGGTCAATGACACAAAGTGGGCAAAATGGCACGCTAACAGCTTCTACGGACTTCCTTTAGCGTGCTAAATTGCCCACTATGTGTCATTGACCCCCTGTTGGCACGGGTATGGTTAAGCTTCATGTCGTCGATATAAAAGCCGCCCCGACCGGACAGCTCGATCGGGGCGGCGGAATCGCAATATGGCGTTGGTAGAGACGTTACTCGCCGGCGAGCAGGTTCATCATGAGGCCTGCAAGCTCCGCACGGGTGCAGGCACGACCGGGCTGGAGTTCACGGGTGCCATCTTCGAGCTCATAGCCGTTGATGATGTGGGAGGCCACGGCCCAGGACAGGGAGTCGGACGCCCAGTCGGACACGGCGTCCGCGTCAGGGAAGGCGCTGAGATCCGTGCGCGGGGTCACATCGACGCCGAGTATCGCCGCGGCGTTCATCAGGACGCATGCGGCCTGCTCGCGCGTGAGCCACGCGTCGGGGCCGAAGGTGCCGTCGTCATAGCCGTTGAATACGTGGACGGTGAGCGCCCAGGCTACGGGTGCGGCGTACCATTCCTCAGGGTCGCAGTCGTCGGGCAGGATGGAGGTGTCGACGGCAGGTTCACCAGCGATGCGGTGGAGCACCGTTGCCATCTCGGCACGGGTCATGGGGTTGTTGGGGCCGAAGGTGTTGGAGCCGTCGTCATAACCGGTCATGGTTCCGGTGGCTGCGGCCCACATGACGGCGTTATAGAACCATTCGCCTTCGGGGACATCGACAAAGCCGACACCGGGCTCCGGATCGGGATCTTCAGGCGTGAGGATATCGATGACGGCATTCACGGCTGCGGCGATGAGCTGATGGCCGTAAGCGTTGGGGTGGATGTCCAGATTGAAGTCGGTCATGGAGGCGAACGACGCGTTGAACGGATTGTTCTGGGCTTCGCTCAGGACTCCGTACACGTCGACTACGGTGTACGTGCTCGAGCCGGCTCCGGCGGAGATGATGCCGTTCAGGGCGTTCGCAGCTGTCTCGAAAGCGGTGTTGACGGGTGCGACGTCGGGGTTATCGATGAAGCTGAAGGGATTGTACTGATTGAGCACCAGGATGGTCGCATCGGGATTCGCCGTTTTGAGCGCACCGATGATACCGGTGAGGTTCTGGGAGAACGATGCAAGCGCGTCGGCAGCCTGCTGAGAGGCTGCGAACTGCTCGATAAGGGGGAGCAGCGCTTCGACCATGTCGGGATCGGGGTCCTCGGCGGCAAGGGCGGTTGCGATCAGCTCAGGGGTGACGGGCACGCCGAGCATGGTGCTGTACTGGTCGGCAAGATACATATACAGGGCGTTAAGCAGATCGTTGCCGCCAACGGAGATGGTGATGACGTCGGCTCCGGCAATCGCAGAGTACGAGGCGTTTTCAATGTCGGTGACAAGGGCCAGCACCTCATAGGATGCGGCGCCGTCGACAGCGAGGTTGGTGGTGTCATACCCCTGCTGATCGGCAACGAGGCTCACAAAGCCCTCAGTGGCGGGGTCGGCCAGGCCGTAGCCGGTGGAGATGCTGTCGCCGAGCGCGACATAGCTCTCCGCTTCTGCTGCTTGCGCGTGAGCCGGCATGAAGCCGACTGCAAGAACCAGGGCGCACAGCACGCTGAGCAATCCGAGGAACCGTTTTCTCATGGGTTACTCCTTCCGTGTCGATATGACGGGAGGCCCCGCGCAGCCCGACTGCAGCGCTGGGCTCCTCAACAATATTTTCATATCTGGAAGAATCCTCCATCACCCATTTGAGAAGAAAAATGGGTGGGTCGGTTGTGGCGCAATCTGCCGGACAAACGGCCTAGGCAGCTTCTCGGGCGGCGTGCCTGTAGCGTACCGTCGGTAGTGCAAATCGGGGACGTACCTTCTGCGTGCACAAATGCACGCAGAAGGTACGTCCCCGATTTGCATTCGTCGCTAGCGGAGGAGGTGGGCGGCGAGGTCTTGACGCCTTTTGACGCCGAGCTTTCTCAATACGATTGAGATGAAGCTCTTCACCGTGTTGGGGGAAACGCCCAGATGCTCTGCTATCTCCTGATTGGTCCAGCCGCGCGCTGCGAGC
Organism: Collinsella ihumii; assembly: GCF_030385545.1. Classification (NCBI taxonomy): domain Bacteria; kingdom Bacillati; phylum Actinomycetota; class Coriobacteriia; order Coriobacteriales; family Coriobacteriaceae; genus Collinsella; species Collinsella ihumii. Next base: position 123,045 of record NZ_JAUEIQ010000009.1, read on the forward strand.
ATGGCCGCAGCGAACTCCGTGGTCGTGAGGTTGTCCGCCACCTTATCACCGGTATCCGGGTTGTGGATCCGTCTCCAGCCGGCGGAGAAGCGGTAGGTGATCTCGATGATGCGCCGGAAGTCATCCGGCCAAGAGGGTTTGATGACCGCTTCGAGCATCCCGCCCAGCAGGCCGTGATGCTCGCCCAGCGGTTCGATGAGGTCGTCGGGTCGGGCAAGGTTCCATGCGGCAAGCAGATGACGCTTCGCATCCTCGACGCGACGTAGGGCCATGAGGTCCATGACGGCGATAAGGTGCAGGTAGATGGCCGGAATGGGATAGACCTCGTCCATCATGGCAAATGCTCCGAGGGCAAGACCGAGACTTGTCTCGTACTGGCCGTCCAGGTAGAGCCGGTGTGCTTCGACATAGCAGGAAAACATGCGCAGACCGGACGGGAGAAGCGGAAGCGTTTCGCGGGCGGAGGGAAGTCCCTCCGGGTCGGGAAGGTGCAGCAAGACGCAGGCGGTCCGCGTGATGAAGGCGGCCGTGGCGCTCAAAGATCCGTCCTGGCCTTTCTCCTTGCTTGCGGCCAGAGATTTCATCGCGTGCTCCAAGACGGTTCGCGCCTCATCGATCTCCCCCAGCGCAAGGCTTGCATACGAGAAGATCAAGCAGCACGAAAGCCTGATTTCGAGATCTGGAGATGAAAGGTTCTTGCGGGCGAGCTCGGCTGCGCGCCTGGCGTCCCCGGTAAAGTAGGCGAGCTCGGCGAGCGCGACGTCCCGGCGCTCCCCCGCTTCGAGAGAGTCTGCATATGAGCGCGCGTGGCCGGGTTTGAACGGAGCGTTCATCAGAGGCATGAGGTTGGAGCACGTGCTCGGGGTTCGACGTTTGGGCACGGGTTGCGGGTCGGTCGAGGCGCTGCGCGGGTCTCCTGGCTTTACCGTGCCCTCGGGGATGCGCCAGGTGCGGGAGAAGCGCTCAGCCCCATCGATGCGGCCCTGGGCGCAATAGCGTTGCACGAGCCGCTCGGACACACCCCATCGGCGCGCGGCCTCGCTCACCGTCATGTATTTCATGATGCCTTCCCCCTTACGGCCGCCACGAACATGCGCGACCGCTCTCTTGTCTGGAAGAAGCATAGCAAACTCCGTTCGCACGAACGAACACTTTGCCGTTAACGGAATGCGCGGGTTGTCTATTGGGGCGAACTTGTGCGCGTGTGAGATGCTTGCGCCCGGGCTTGCGGTCGCGCCCGCGCCCCGAACGGGGTTCGATCCACCGAGGGCGGTAACGAAAAGAGCCCCTACCGAGGTAGAGGCTCTTAGTAATTCGAGGGTGGAGACGAGGGGGATCCGCGGTCGCCTGCGCGACCGCACCCGCTTCGGCCGCTCTCGCGGCCTCGCGCGCTGCGCGGTGAACGGCTCCGCCGTTCACACGCTCCGCGCCCCGAACGGGGTTCGATCCCCCTAGGGCGCTAATGAAAAGAGCCCCTACCGAAGTAGAGGCTCTTAGAAATCCGAGGGTGGAG